>CAZXUA010000093.1:0-17870 GCA_964643755.1 uncultured Desulfatiglans sp.
CATTAAATAAATACAGATATTGGTATCAATCAAATAGATCATTTAAACCATCCCTTTGCTTTTGAGAATCAGGTTGATTCCTGTCAGTCACAAATGGTTCATCATATTTTTTTATATTTTCTTCCCAAACTCCCCAAACTTTTTGTCTTTAGGCATTATTAAAATTCCTTTGGAAACTTTTTTAATATATACTTCATTCCCTTCGAAACGATATGTTTTTGGTAAACGAACTGCCTGACTTCGTCCGTTAATAAATAATTTTGCAGTATCCATTTTGTCCTCCAAATCAGTGAGCTATACAGTTAAATATGCCCGCTGAATTTAAATATCAAGGTCTTAAAAGTCTAATAATTGGGCACAGACGGCGTTCTGGCTCGCTGCACATAGCCTGGCATGGTTCGTAATTTGTTTGCCTAAGCCAATTGTGCACCCGCAGTGATCCTTGTCTCCCGGTCATGGATGGCTACAATTTAAATCTGTCCAATATCAAAGGCTGACCGCGGTCTTCTCTCTTAAAAATGACTTTTATCATTGGAGAACTTCCGAGACACTCGGATACACACAAAGTAATAAGGATCGCTATCAATATAGAAATATTTAATTTCATCTAATCCTCCATATAACCCCCGCTAATCATACGCGCGGTTTTTTTGCGTCGGCTGTATTAGCCTTGTTGGGCAATCATTGCAACATGGGCTTCTATTGGTGGAGAACATCACCTTTATCGTCCGTTTTCAATATGAGTGCATCAGAATCATAAAAATCAAAATAATCGAGTTTGGCCCCCGCTCCTCCAACTATGAAACCATTGTCAGCTGTTTCTTGTACTGAAAAGCAACGTGCACCATGGTCTCCCTCATATAAGGTACGCCATTGTTCATTTCCATATTCATCTGTTTTGATAAGGTTTATAATGTAATCACCAACTTCGAAAGGATTGTTCCCAGCCAATATAAAACCACCATCCGAAGTAATATCAATTGAATAGCCCATTAAACCACTTTCTTCGCCTTCATATTCTTTCCGAAACAGCTCATTGCCATACTGATCTATTCTTATTAAAACCATATTAGTGTCGTTGACAGTATACGGGTCCTTCTGGATTGAACCGACAATTGCATAACCGCTATCTTGGATTGCTATAATATCATTAGCTGTATCATCATAGGAACCTCCAATTGTTTTGTGCCACAACTCATTACCATTTTGATCGGTTTCAAGTATTACAATGTCTTCTTGTCCAAGTGTTGCTCCGAGAAAGGCCTTGCCAGCAAGGATAAATCCGCCATAATTAGTCTTCTTAACAGAAAAGGCGATGCTATTATCTTTTCCAATATCATACTTATGGGACCATAGTTTGTTTCCGTTCATATCAGTTCGTATTAAAAGCATTTTTTGCATATTTGTTGTAAAATCGTCACTGGTTCCAGCTAATATAAAGCCACCATCAATTGCTATTTGTATAGAATAACCGGTTTCAAGACCTCCTTCGTCAAAGGTATTATACCAAAGCATATTCCCATCAATGTCAATACGAAGTAAATAAACATCGCTATTAAAAGTTTCGGGGTTAAACGAATAACTATAGCCTATGGCAACATATCCTCCATCAGGCGTTTCTATGATAGAGGTCAACCCATCGTCTAAATCACCCCCATAGTATTTTGACCAGATTTCATCTCCATACGCGCTCGCTTTAACGACATATGCATCTTCACTATCAAAAGCTATATGACTTCCAGTCGAGTCGCTTTTCGTTCCCGCCATTACGAAAGTACCATTTATAGTCTCAATACCTGAACGGAATGATTCGAATTTTCCAGTACCGAATGTTGACACAAAAGAAATGATCGGTTCAGTATTATCATCTTTGCCGCCAATACTACTGTCTCTGCAACCTGTTGCCAAGAATAAAATAATTAAATAGAGAATAAATAGTATCTGTTTCAACTCAACCTCCTAAGAAGAAGTTATAACTATATCCGCTGAATTGTTTATTGCACCAACGACCAAGCTCACCGGCGGCAATGGAGCGCAGCGGAATTGCCGTCCGAGTGCAGCGCCTTGTTCGCCGTTCCTAATCAATAGAAGATCGCGTCCAAAAAGGCTGCTCGTCGCTCCCAAATACCACCTTGCGCCTTAACGGTTGGTTTTGTTGAGTTGAACCATGGGGACGAGTGGACCAACCTAATCAATTGTATGTATCCTTCCGAGCCGTCAAATCGATTTTGTGGGACTGATAGAGTCTTAGACAAATTCTGCCTCACAGAGATTGCCGCAACAGTGCAATACCGGTCGGGCCGAACGATGCAGAGCAGCCGACTCCAAACCTTCATGGTTGGCCCCAAGGCGATCAGACTATCAAGATGAGACTTTAATTGAGACCACGGTATTGAAGGGCCGAATTGAGCTATGGCATTTATTACCGCGACAATGACTTTCTTCTGCATGGAAGTTCCATTTGCCAAAAGACTCCTGAATTGCCCTGATGCACCAACATGCCCAAGCCAGCCAAATTGTTTAATACCAGCCATAATGCGGCGTTTCTCAATATCGTCAAAATATTCTGTTGTCCATGGGATGGCAAGTTCTCTGGCAGCCGCATCGAGCACATCATGGTAGCCTTGACCATTACGTTCGTGACGCTTCAATCCTTCAAGCACTTTTCTGTAGTAAATATCCCAATCCGCATGCTGGAGCCAGCTTGCAGTAGAAAACTCTTCCTCTGATCTGGGCGGTGTCCGTAGCCCCTGTTTTCGCTGCTTGTGAGCAGCGGCTTTGTAACGTTCCCGATAACCATTTAGCCAACGTTTTGTGGGTTTGAAAGAGAACTCTTGACTGTGCCACTTTGCAATACTCGCTTCCAGCCAAGATATATCCGTAGGAGTTTTAGAGGACTCACCCTCAATCAAACAGTTGGTTTCATAATTCGCGTAGAAGCCGCCATAAGTCAGATTGGAGCTGCCCACAAAAAGAGCGTACCGCTTTTTGTCACGAAACAGGTAAATTTTTGGGTGGAATAGCTCCGCATCATCCTGGAAAACTCGAAGGTCAGCACCAATGTCGAGAAACCATTCAATTGCATCCGGATGTGTGTGGTTGAAAGCAATGCCCACGATTGCCTTTACATTTCCGCTGAAATTATCCAAGAGTTTGTATGGAAGTATCTGATTTGGATTTCCACACCACGCCACAGCGATTTTTAGGTCATTGTATTCTTTGCAGCATCGGGCGAACTCAGCCGCAAATTTTCCTGAATCAATCACGTATGATTTGCGCATTTCGTTCCTTCTTCGGCGAACAAGTTATTATCTGGACGGAATCGTTCCGATAATAAGGTTAAATCCGTTATTAACTATAAAAGCATAAACCATGCAAAGAAGTCAGAAGCCCAGAGGGCTTTTGACTTCTTTGGCGGTTTTGCCTTGTAGGCAATGCGTATAAATCATCGTCGTTCTCACATCAATATTAAAACTCCGACTCTATTTTAACTTCATTTTACCAATCGCCATTTCAGCCGCATTGACCAGTTGGTATGATATCGGTGACGCTGTCAGGGCAGGGTGAGTGCCTGTTTGAAATGTAGCGATTTCATCAGCAGTCATTCTTTGATGAATGCATGCGCTGACGGTATTTATCAACTCGCCACCACTTTTAGATCCTGTGACCTGCCCCCCTATGAGAATCTGACTTCCTGCCTCAAAAAGCAATTTAACCTTGAGCATACTGGCGCCAGGCATACATCCCGGATGCCGGTTCATAGCCTCTGATTCTCCCACAACAACATCATAACCCTTTTCGATAGCCTGTGTCCTTGTGAGTCCAGCTGCAGCAAATGCACAGTCACCTAATACTGTTGAAAACACGCCTATAACACCCATATTTACACGATTGGTAGAAAAAAGATTGGCCCCTGCGACGCGCGCTTCCATAGTCGCGATTGATGCAAGCTTTAGTGCTGTGGGTTTTCCATCGAAAAACGACACCTTTTCAGCACAATCACCACAGGCATAAATTGCTCTGTCAGATGTCTGCATATAACGATTTACCTGAATGCCTTTTGTTGGACCAATATCCAGACCGGCGCTGGCAGCAATTGATGTATTGGCAGAAGCCCCTATACCGAGTATGACCATATCTGCATCAAGCATTTTGCCGCTGCCGAGCTTTACGCCATTGACCATTTCGTTTCCTTCAAAAGAGACCACCTTTTCATCGAGAAGAAGGTTGATATCCTGATCCTTAAGTGTTGCTTCAGCCTTAAGGCAAAATTCCTCGTCATACACGAGCTGAAGACAGTGTGTTAGCATTTCCACAATGGATATCTTAATATCAGGTCTCCTTTTTTTGCATTCCTCCGCTATCTCAACGCCAATGAATCCGCAGCCGACAATACAGAGATGGTGGGCCTTTTCCAGGGCGTTGATGATGTCCTGCAAATAGGGTACATCTTTCTGTATGGCAAAGATATTTTGTTTTTCTATACCAGGAATGGGTGGGATAACAGGAATGGAGCCCGTTGCAATAATGAGCCGATCAAATTCCAGGGATTCATTATCAGACAATGTAACTATCTTGGCTTCACGATCAATGGAGACGGCTTCACCGATTTGGGAGGATATGTTGTTTTTTTTAAACATATCATCAGCCGGGATCAAATTTTTCTCAGGAACACCAACCACACCAAAAGTGTATGGTATACCGCATGGTATGGGAACCAGTTTTTCCTTTCGGATCACAGTAATGCTCTTATTCGGATAGTGGTAACGGGCTGTTAATGCCGCGGTCACCCCCGCCGCACTTGCGCCGATAATTAGAATATCTGATCTAGTCATATGCATCTCCTTTTTTTTATGAATATTATAGCTGAAAAATTACTCCAATTACTCCAATTAAAGATTGCTATGGCAGTTTTCATATCTTTAACGTAAAAATCGTGGTCTATAAAAATTGAGGTTAGCCTTTTATATTGACCAAATACCAATCTACCCAAAAAGATATAATGGTCAGGTTTAAAATTAATTGATTGAAAAGGCAAGGGGAAAAGAGCTGAAGGCTCAAGGCTCAAAGCAGGCTGAAGCATTTTAGTCTGAAGGCTTTTAGGAAAAGCAGCCTAACCCTTAGTCATAGGCAGGCTACTCAATCCAGAGAATTGAGGATATTTGCCTCCTGTTTTTTCGTGGCTTTCGCCTGTCCCGCCATAGTATGAATGTCTATTACGAAGGCGGACGTGTTTCGCGGTTCATGTTCTCTTATAATCATCTAGCTTTTTTCCCTCTATTACTTCATTAAAAATCTTATTTTAAAGAGCGCCCCGGTGACTATTCAATATTCATATCAATCCTTTTAATGCCCTTGACAGCATTGTCAGATATATGCTAACAAATCCTGCTGTTTATTGTTGTTTTTACTCATATTTCGGCGTTTTCACCGGATTCAAAGATACAATAACAATTTTACCTTCCTGTACAGGAGTTCCAACATGGACAAGGATGACAATCTGTTTGAAGATGAGATCAAAGAAAGCAGTGATTTACTTGATATAGGCCTTGATGACCTCACTGATGATTTTTCGGGTGAGGCTGCCGGTGAAGAGACGGGCGAGGGTGTTATTGACCTTACTGATCTGGTAGAGAAGGGCGATATAAATCTTTTCAATGAAGATGAGATATTAAAGGATGATATAAAAATTACTGATGACCTGGGGTTAAACCTGGCTGAAGAGGCATCTGATGAGTTTCTGCTGGATGAAAATCTCTCGAATGATTCCGTTGCCCAATCCTCAGACAAAGACATTACAGGCGATCTGTTTGAAAAACTGCTTGATGAGACAGAGCTTGAAGAAATATCAGCTGATACTGACGAATTACCCGAGGTTGAAAAGGAATTCAGTCTGGAGCCTGAGGATTTCTCAGACCTTGAGAGTGTACTTAAAGAGGAGGCTGTTACGGGTAAAACAGCCTCAGACAACCCTGCCCCCGTTAATATCCAGGGAAATCTTTTTAAGGATTTTGATACAGGTGGCGCTGCTCCTTTAAAAACAGATGGGCTTGATGAAGAAGAAACTGCCGGGCCGGATATCTTTGGCAGCGATCTTGAAAAAACCATCGCTTCTTCTGATGATGATTCTGACAATAAGCCACTCTGGGGAACAGATTCAGATATTAACACTTCAGGTGCAGAAACAGATGGCATATCCATACTTGAAGAGACATCCTCAGATGACGAAGCGATAGAATATTCAGGCATAGATGAAGGGGCTCCTGGCTATGTGCACCTGGATGATATACAGCTTGATGGCAAGGTGCTTGAAACCATTTTCCCGGATGAGGCTGCCAAAGGGGATATCCCCGAATCAGCCCCTTTATCTGCTGATTTTCCACAGGCCGGTAGCAGGGATATGCTCTTATCCGATATGGATCAGCCTGAAATAGCGCTAACTTTGGAACCTGCTGAACCGGAAATCCCCGCTATTAATAATGGTGAGCCTGAGCATGAGATACCTGCTGCGCCTGTTGAAGCAACCATACAGCCGCTGGTATCTGAAGAACGGATTGAGGAGATAGTGACAAAGGTGGTGAGTGAAGTAGTGGAAAGGGTTGCCCGTGAGGTTGTTGGTGAGGCGGTGGAGAAGGTTGCGCGTGAGGTATTTGCAGATGTAGCAGAGAGGGTTATTTCAGAGGCGATCGATGGCTTGAAAAAAAGCCTTGAAACGGAATCAGTATAGTATATTAATCTGACTTTATATTTTTATAAAGGGGTTGCGACAGGTGCGACCCCTTTTTTAATCAGTCCTAATAATTTTGATTACAGGAGTATTATGATGCCTGAAGAGATAATGGCAAAAGGTTATGAACCAAAGGATGTTGAAGATAAGTGGTATGAGTACTGGCTTAAGGAGGAGCTTTTCAGGGCTGAAGTGCCTTCTGATAAAAAGCCCTTCTGCATAGTTATACCGCCCCCCAATGTGACTGGCACCCTTCATATGGGCCATGCCCTTAATAATACGCTGCAGGACATTTTATGCCGCTATAAAAGGATGAAGGGTTTTAATGTGCTCTGGCAGCCGGGCACAGACCATGCCGGTATTGCAACGCAGAATGTGGTTGAAAAGGACCTCATGAAAAGGAACCTGAGCAGGCATGATGTTGGAAGGGAAAAGTTTATTGAGCTTGTCTGGGAATGGCGTGCGAAATATGGCGGGCTGATCATCAACCAGCTCAAAAAGCTTGGCAGTTCCTGTGACTGGAGCAGGGAGAGGTTTACAATGGATGAGGGGCTTTCAAGGGCTGTGAAGGAGGTCTTTGTAAGGCTCTATAACGAGGAATTAATATATCGCGGCGACTATATCATTAACTGGTGCCCCAGGTGCCATACTGCCCTTGCGGATATTGAGGTGGAGCATGAGGATAGAGACAGCTTCCTTTACCACCTTAAATACAGGTTTGAAAACAGTGATAAATATCTCGTGGTTGCCACTACCAGGCCTGAGACACTTCTTGGCGATACAGCGGTTGCGGTAAATCCTGAGGATGAAAGATATATGAAACTCCCCGGTAAATATGTGCTCCTGCCTGTAACAGGCAAGGCCATACCCGTGATACTTGACAGGTATGTTGACAAGGAGTTTGGCACGGGCGCACTCAAGGTCACCCCTGCCCATGACCTTAATGACTTTAATATAGGAAACAAACATGGCCTTGAAAGGGTCAAGGTTATTGATGAAGACGGCAAAATGAATGAACTTGCCGGCAAATACAGGGGCATGGACAGGTTTGAATGCCGTGAGGCGATCCTTGTTGACCTTGAAAAGGATGGCCTGCTTGAAAAAAAGGAGCTATATAAAAATGCAACCGGCCACTGCTACCGCTGCAAGACCATGATAGAGCCGCTCTTATCCAAGCAGTGGTTTGTAAGGACAGAGCCCCTTGCAAAAAAGGCGATTGATGCCGTACAGAGCGGTAAAACAAGGATACTGCCAAAGACATGGGAGAATGTCTATTTTGACTGGATGAACAATATCCGTGACTGGTGCATATCAAGGCAGATATGGTGGGGCCACCGCATACCTGCATGGCACTGCGACAGATGCGGCAACATGATAGTGGCAAAGGATGAACCGAAAACATGCCCCTCATGCGGGAACATAGAACTCAGGCAGGAGACCGATGTGCTTGATACCTGGTTCAGTTCTGCCCTGTGGCCATTTTCTACACTTGGCTGGCCTGATAATACTGAGGCGTTAAGGATGTTTTACCCCACATCAGCCCTTGTCACAGGGTTTGATATCCTATTTTTCTGGGTAGCAAGAATGATGATGATGGGGCTCCATTTTATGGGTGATACGCCATTTTCTGATGTCTATATCCACGCCCTTGTTCGCGACGCAGAGGGCAAAAAGATGAGTAAATCAAAGGGGAACGTGATTGATCCCCTTATAGTAATAGATCAGTATGGAACAGATGCATTCAGGTTTACCCTTGCTGCATTTGCCGCACAGGGTAGGGATATAAAGCTCTCTGAAGAGAGGATAGAGGGATACAGACATTTTATAAACAAGATATGGAACTCGGCAAGGCTTGTTATGACCAACCTTAAGGGGGATGAGAAAGTTGGCGATGATACACTGCTTTCGCTCCCAGACAGGTGGATATTAACCAGGCTCGGCGAGGTAGGGAGGGATGTATCAATTGCGCTTGAGGAATACCGCTACAATGATGCAGCAGGCCTTGCCTACCAGTTTGTGTGGCATGAGTTCTGCGACTGGTACCTTGAGATGGCAAAGGAGTGGCTCTACAGCGAAGATATACAATTGAGCGCCTCTGTCAGGCGCACCCTTGTAAAGCTCCTTTCCGGCATCATGAGGATCCTTCACCCGTTTATGCCATTTATTACAGAGGAGATATGGCAGAGGCTTCCTGGCACATCTGGAAGCATCATGAAGGCAAGCTTTCCGGTGCAGGCTGATTACCCTGTTGATGATGCGGCTGTTAAAGAGATGGCCCTTGTTATGGGTGTTATAAACAGCATCAGAAACATCAGGGGTGAGATGAACATCCATCCCTCCAAAAAGGTAGATATTCATGTGTCAATGGCTGATGATACCCAGCGGGAGATTATCAAGATTAACATGCATTACATAAAGAATCTTGCGAGGGTGGAACATGTCAGGCTCGAAAAGGAGCTTGATAAGCCTGAGGCATCTGTGACAGCGGTTTATGAGGGCAATAATATCCATATCCTGTTAAAGGGAGTCATTGATATCAAAGAGGAAAAGGCCCGGATAAACAAGGAGATTGCAAAGATAAAAAAGGAGATGGATATCTCGGAAAAGAAGCTCACCAGCAGCGGGTTTCTTGCAAATGCCCCTGATGATGTGGTTATTAAGGTAAGGGAAAAGGTTGAATTGCTATCAACCCAGTTGAATAAACTTATGGAAAGCCTTGCCTTTTTTGAGGGGATAGATGCTTAAGGATTCTATTCAGATTGACCGGATTATAAAAAATGCCCTTGAAGAGGACCTTGGCCCTGGAGATATTACAACTGATGCCATTATAGGGCCGGATATTACCGGTAAAGCGGTGCTTGAGGCAAGGGAGGAGATCATTTTAGCCGGGCTACCTGTCTTTATGAGGGTGTTTTCCATACTTGATCCTTTAGTTTCATTTGAGACATTTTATAATGACGGGGAGAGGGTACCCAAGGGGAAGGTAGTCTGTGCCATAAAGGGCAGCATGGCACAAATCCTTAAGGCAGAGCGGACCGCCCTGAATCTTATTCAGAGGATGAGCGGTATTGCCACCATTACGAGCCATTACGTTGAAAAGGCCGGTTCAGACAGGGTAAAGATACTGGACACAAGAAAGACCGCCCCTGGTTTAAGGCTGCTTGACAAATATGCCGTACCACTGGGCGGGGGGCATAACCACCGTTTTGGCCTTTATGATGCGATACTTATCAAGGATAACCACATTGCCGTTGCCGGTGGCATAAAGAAGGCGGTTGAGGCGGTTAGAATTAAGGCGCCTCACGGGGTAAAGATCGAGGTTGAGGTTGAGGATTTAAACGGCCTCAATGAGGCTATTGAGGCAAGGGCCGATATAATCCTCCTCGATAATATGCCGCCCGAACAGCTTAAAAATGCGGTTAAACTGGTCTCCGGAAGGGCGCTCCTTGAGGCGTCAGGCGGGATAACTATCGGAAATATCAATGAGATTGCGGCTACAGGGGTGGATATGATCTCTGTGGGGGCGCTCACTCACTCTGTCAGGGCAGTTGACCTCGGGCTTGAAATATCCAGCCTGTAAACCTTCAATCTTATTCAAAAAATTGTATGTATCAGGCAAGATTTTACTTGATTCATTTCCTTTCTCCCTGTATTTATACGGGGTTATTTCTGGAGTGTTCGAAACTGCTTTTACCCTCGATAGGTATTAGTAACTGAACCTTTCAACTATGAAATAATAAAATTTATAGGCGCTATACAGGATTAACAACGAAAGGAGAATTCAATATGAAATTAGATCCAACCAAGCTTGCTGATTGGCAGATCGCCCAGGAAGCAGAAAAGACTATGAAGACCGTTTATGAAATAGGTGAGACATTCGGACTCTCAAAAGAGGAACTCCTCCCCTATGGCCATTATTTTGGCAAAATTGATTACAGAGCAGTGCTTGAAAGAACAAAGAATAAACCGGATGGAAAATATATCGATGTCACAGCCGTTACCCCCACACCCCTTGGAGAAGGCAAGTCAACATCAACAATGGGCCTTGTCCAGGGTCTTGGTAAAAGGGGCAAAAAGGCATCAGCCGCTGTGCGTCAGCCATCAGGTGGCCCGACAATGAACATTAAGGGCTCTGCTGCAGGCGGCGGTCTGGCACAGTGTATCCCTCTTACAGAGTTTTCACTAGGTTTTACCGGTGATATCAATGCCATTATGAATGCACACAACCTTGCAATGGTTGCACTTACATCACGTCTCCAGCATGAAAGAAACTATAATGATGAGCAGCTCCTAAGGCTCTCAAAGATGCCAAGGCTGGATATTGACCCGACAAACGTATCAATGGGATGGGTTATTGATTACTGCTGCCAGGCTCTGAGAAATATCATTATCGGTATTGAGGGAAGCGGTAATTCAGATGGCTATATGATGAAGTCAAAATTTGCAATAGCTGTTTCATCCGAGGTTATGGCCATTCTTGCTGTTGCTAAAGACCTTAAAGACATGCGCGAACGCATGGGCAAGATCGTTGTAGCCTATGACAAAAAGGGCAAGCCCATTACCACAGAAATGCTTGAGGTTGCCGGCGCAATGACCGCATGGATGGTAAGCGCTCTTAACCCGAACATCATGCAGACCCTTGAAGGCCAGCCGGTTCTGGTTCATGCAGGCCCCTTTGCCAATATAGCTATCGGTCAGAGCTCAATCATTGCTGACCAGGTAGGCCTTAAACTCTCTGAATACCATGTAACAGAGTCAGGTTTTGGCGCTGATATAGGCTTCGAGAAATTCTGGAACCTTAAATGCCGTTACAGCGGTATGAAACCGGATGCAGCGGTTGTTGTTACAACTATAAGAGCGCTCAAGTGTCATGGCGGCGCGCCTGTTCCTGTTCCCGGAAAACCGATGCCAACAGAGTACACAACTGAGAACGTAGGGTGGGTCGAAAAGGGCTGCGGGAACCTCCTGCACCATGTTAACAATGTAAGAAAGGCAGGCATCAGCCCGGTTGTATGTATCAATTCATTCTACACAGACACCAAAGCAGAGATCAAAAAGGTTCGTGAAATGGCAGAGGCTGCTGGCGCCAGGGTTGCAGTATCAGAGCACTGGCTCAAAGGCGGCGATGGCGCGCTCGAATTGGCAGATGCGGTTATTGATGCATGTAATGAAAAGACAGAATTCAAGTTCCTCTATGAGCTTGATATGCCGATCAAAGACAGGATCGAAAAGATCGCTACAGAGATCTACGGCGCTGACGGCGTTGATTATACAAACGATGCCACAAATCAACTTAAGAAGATCCAGGCTGACCCCGAGCTTTCAAAACTCGGT
This sequence comes from uncultured Desulfatiglans sp., assembly GCA_964643755.1. Lineage (GTDB taxonomy): Bacteria > Desulfobacterota > DSM-4660 > Desulfatiglandales > HGW-15 > JAAZBV01. Next base: position 12,062 of record CAZXUA010000093.1, read on the forward strand.
CTCTGTATGGTCAAGACACACCTGTCACTCTCTGACAACCCCAATATCAAGGGCGTTCCAAAGGGGTGGAGACTCACCATCCGTGAAGTCCTCACCTATGGCGGCGCAGGGTTTATAGTTCCTGTTTCCGGGACAATCACACTCATGCCCGGAACAAGCTCCAACCCGGCCTTCAAACGCGTTGATGTTGATACCGCAACAGGCAAGGTGCAGGGCGTATTCTAAAAAACCATTCAGCCTTCATAAGCTGAAAAGGTAAAATATAAGGCCATCCCGGATAACCTCGGGGTGGCCTTTTTGTTTTTTATTTATGTTAGTGTTTGATTCGGAATTTCATGCCCATATAATAACTAAGATTGATAATATAATATTGACAATATAGTATAATCTAAATAGTATATTTTATATCCATGGTGGTGAGGTGTATATGCAAAAATATTCAAAAAAAATACAGGTGCTGTTAACTGAAGAACAATTTCAAGACCTTACTGAAATAGCTGATCAGAAAAAAAAGAAGCTCGGGGCAATAGTCCGTGAAGCAATTGAAGCACACTACCTTAAAAAGGCTAACCAGCGAAAGGTATCAAAAGCGGTTGATAATCTTCTTGAACTACCAGAGATGTCTGTGCCTGAAAATTATCAGGAGTGGGAAGCTCAATACCAGAAGGATAAATATCCAAAATTATGAAATACTCCGCATGCAGATTCATTGACGCTAATATAATTATGTACGCTATAGGTATGCCCCATCCCCTTAAGAACCCTTGCAGGGCAATACTTGATGAAATAAAGAATGGTTCTCTTCAGGTTGTTACAAATACAGAAGTACTTCAGGAGGTACTATATCGATTTTATTCCCTGAAAAGAAACGATCAGGCTGAAATTGCCTATAATGCCCTTACTGGAATGTGCCTGGAAATCATTTCTATTACACGTAAAGATATGGACCTTTCATTGAGTCTGTTAAAGGAATATCCGCAAATCACAACACGTGATGCGGTGCATGCCGCTACTATGATAAATAATGAAATAGAAGAAATAATCTCAACAGATTCTCATTTTGACCTTATTCAGGGGATTAAGAGGGTTAAGCCGGAAACTTAAGGTGAACCTGTTTAGCACCCATCTCAAAACTGTCGTTCTTGTATTAGGCTTTAACCTTAAACCTTGAATCTTGAACCCTGTTTCCGGTTGACATAAGAGAAGGTAACTCATATAGTTATGCCTTCGGACATGATTTCTATTCAATAGCTGATCTCAAAATTAGACTCTATCTTCTATAATAAAAGATTAATTTTCTTTGAGGCATCTATGTCTGAGTTTTCTTCACAGGAAGTAACCCATTTACTTATAGCATGGAGAGAGGGTGAAAAGGATGCCCTTGATAGGCTGATCCCCCTGGTCTATGAAGAGCTCCGTCGCCTGGCGCATAATTATATGCGCGGTGAGAGAAAATGCCACACCTTACAGACAACAGCTCTTGTAAATGAGGCATATCTGAAGCTCATAGATTGCAGCAGGGTGAACTGGCAGAACCGTGCCCATTTTATGGCTATCTCTGCACAGCTCATGCGCCGCATCCTGGTAGACTATGCCCGTTCTCACAGATCACATAAACGCGGCGGATCAGCAGAGCGGATTTCACTGGATGAATTTAAACTGGTTTCAAAAGAAACTGATCCTGATCTGGTTGAGATAGATGAAGCGCTTAAATCATTGAAATTGGTCGATGCACGTAAGTGCCAGGTTGTGGAGCTGAGGTTCTTTGGCGGCATGACCGCTGAAGAGACTGCGGAGGTTCTGGGAATCTCCCCCGATACTGTTTTGCGTGATTGGAAGCTTTCCAGGGCATGGCTGGCCAGGGAGATGAAACAGAAGGTACAAGCGTAATAAAAAGAAGGCGAAAATAAAATCCGAAATACGAATATCGAAATCCGAAACAAAATAAAGAGGGAAAAATTTTAAATTTCGAAGTACAAAATCCGAAGCTCTAAACAATATTGAATGGAAAAAATGACAAAAATACAAAACAAAAAAACATATGACCTGGAAGATCGAACAGAAAAATTTGCAAAAGATGTTCGATCTTTTATAAAGGCGATTCCAAAAACAATATCAAATATAGAAGATGGAAAACAGGTTGTTCGTTCTTCAGGCTCTGTCGGAGCCAATTATATCGAGGCTAATGAGGCTTTAAGTAAAAAGGATTTCATCATGAGAATCAAAATATGTAGAAAGGAAGCTAAAGAAAGTCGCTTCTGGCTAAAACTTATTGACATCGATTCCAATGAAAGAATGGATGAAAAACGACTTTATTTAATACAAGAATCGACAGAGTTGATGAATATCTTTGGTTCAATTTTAATTAAGACAGAAAATAGGCCAGAACAGTAAGATAGTAAAACTCGAAGCACGAAATTAGAAATACGAAACAAAACAAAGGCAAAAATAATAAAAACTCGAAGTACAAAATCCGAAGCTCTAAACAATATCGAATGATAAAATGAAAAAAAATCAAAACGAAAAAAATAAACATCGAAACAAGTACATTGTTTTGGTTATTTGAACATTTGGATTTTGAATTTGATTCGTATTTTGTAGCTCGTTTTTTGATTTTGATTTTTTTGTATTTGTTACGAATTTCGATATTAAGATTTCGAATTTGGTTTTTCCTGTATTTTTTTCGTATTTCGATATTCGATTTTCGATATTCTATTTTACCAGTTTAGGTAACATTTATGCCCGATCAATGGAAACAGATATCCGCTCTTTATGATGCTGCTCTCAGGCTTCCTGAGGATGAGCGCGCTGACTATCTTAAGAAACATGCTCCGAATGAGAATGTGCGCCTTGAGGTGGAATCGCTCCTGGCTCACGAGCATTCGGGAGAGCAATTACTTGAATCACCGGCAATGGAGGTGGCTGCAAAAATGATGGCAGAACAAACCCCTGTTTTAAAAATCGGACAAACCATTGGACATTACGAAATCATCTCCCTTCTTGGTAAAGGCGGCATGGGAGAGGTGTATCAGGCAAAGGATACAAAACTCGGGCGGGATGTGGCGATTAAGGTGCTACCAATAGAGTTTGCAATAGATGCTGGCCGTGTTGAACGCTTTCAGCGTGAGGCAAGGCTCCTTGCAGCACTCAACCACCCAAATATTGCAGGTATCCACGGCCTTGAGGAATCTGGTGGATCAAACTTCCTTGTGATGGAACTTGTTGGGGGTGAAACCCTTGCTGACCGGATAAAGGCGGGGCCTATTCCTGTTGAGGAGGTCCTTAAACTGGCCCTCCAAATAGCAGAGGGTCTTGAAGCTGCCCATGAAAAGGGTATCATTCACCGCGACCTGAAACCGGCCAACATCAAGGTCACCCCTGAAGGCAAGATAAAGATCCTGGATTTTGGTCTGGCAAAGGCATTTGCTCCGGATCAGGGCGAAGCAAAACCAAATGATTCACCAATTATAAGTGCTGCGGCAACCAGGCAGGGGGTTATCCTGGGCACTGCGGCATACATGTCTCCTGAACAGGTAAAAGGGAAAACTGTGGACAAACGTGCCGACATATGGGCCTTCGGATGTGTGATGTTTGAGATGCTGACAGGCCAGGCTGCATTTCAGGGTGAGGATGTTAGTGAAATTTTTGCAGCAGTTATAAAGGGTGGCGCGGATCTGACTCTGCTTCCCGAGAACCTCAATCCAAGAGTACACGAAGCCCTGATCCGCTGCCTTAAAAAGGACTTGAGAAGACGATATGTTGGTATTGCCGATGTGTGCTATGAGATTGAACAGGCACTCTTCGATCCGGATGGTATACAGATGCAGTCAGTTGAAAGAGCCCCGTCTCATAACAAATTAAAGAGGGCTGTGACATGGGTGGCAACCATTTTCGCTATAGTTATTACCGGAGTGATCGTATGGAATATGAAACCTGTCATGCCCCAGGAACCACGCCAGGTTATGGTTTTTGATCACCATTTGCCACAGGGGCGTGATTTCGGGAATATGATTAGTCATGTTCTGGCTATTTCCCCTGATGGCAGTCGTTTCGTGTTCAGTACCGGTTCGGGCCTCTTTTTACGATCCCTGCATAGCCTTGAAGCCAGGCTTATCCCAGGAACAGAGGATAATCCCTATTCGCCATTTTTCTCGCCCGACGGTCAATCAATAGGTTACTGGTCTCAAGCCGACAGCAAGTTGAAAAGAATTTCCATCAATGGTGGCACACCTGTATCTTTGTGCGATGCCAAACCGATACGTGGTGCGATTTGGTATCATGATGATACTATTGTATATGCTGATATCTACTTCGGGGGAGGCATCAAACGGGTTTCTGCAAACGGAGGAACCCCGGAAATACTTATTGAGGGGTCAGTGATATTTCCACAAGTTTTACCAAATGGGAAATCGATTATATTCACAGACATTTCCGGTCGGCATAGCAGGATTATGATTCAGTCTCTCAAGTCTGGGGATCGGGAGGAACTGTTTCCTGGAATTGCCGCCCGCTATCTGCCAACGGGTCATCTTGTATATTCTATGTATCCGGAAAATAATTCCCTATTTGCGGTCGCTTTTGATGACGAGACCCTTGAAGTCTCAGGCGAACATGTCCCTGTCATTCAGGGAATTGGAGAGATTTATGCCGTCTCAGATTCAGGAAATCTGGTTTACATACCACAGACAATCGGTGCTCCTGGGAGCACGGTTAAGCCGCAACGCACTCTTGTCTGGGTGGACAGGAGCGGAAAGGAAGAATTGGCAGCAGATGAAACAGATGGATATGAACACTGTAAAATATCTCCCGATGCAACAAAAGCGGCACTGACAATTGATTCGGGCATGAGCAATAGCATCTGGATCAGAGACCTGAATCGTAAAAGCAGTCTCAAACTAACCTCCGATGAAGCTAACGATATAGCTCCTCTTTGGAGTCCTGACGGAAAGCGGATTGCTTATTTCTCAGATCGTGATAACGGCTTTGGAATCTATTGGAAAGCGGCTGATAACCCGGGGGATATAGAAAAGCTTTTCGGGTCCCCGAATCGTTTTATTTTTCCATGCTGCTGGTCCGATGATGGAAATTACCTGGTAATACAGGAGATTACTAATAATTCCCCTGTCGGTGCCGACATTGCAGCATTGAATATGAAAATTAGAGGGGAAAGAAAGCCGCTACTTCAGGGCAAGTATCATGTATATGGTCCGCAGATTTCACCAGACGGAAAATGGATGGCTTATCAGTCAAATGAAACCGGCCAGTTTGAGATTTACTTACGTCCTTTCCCTGATGTCGGCGGCGAAGGACAATTACCGATCTCAAGCGGTGGCGGACACAGCCCGCTATGGTCGTTACCAGACGGCAGGGAGTTGTTTTACCGCAATGGCGATGCGACAATGTCAGTTCGCGTAAAAACAGGCCCGGCATTCAATCTAGGAAAGCCTGAAATGCTTTTCCGAGGAAGGTATTATATCATTGAGACACTTAACGCCTTTGGAATCTATGTTACGCCGTGGGATATAAACCCAAATGATGGGCGGTTTCTGATGATAAAGCCGCCGGAGACTTCACAATCCGCCCAAGCGAATAGGGTCAACATCGTCCTGAACTGGTTTGAAGAACTGAAGAAGAAGGTTCTGGTGAAATGATTCAAGATTCAAGATTCAAGATTCAAGATTCAAAATTGGTAATGCTAGGTCTTTCTTAATCTTTAATCTTGAATCTTGAATCTTGAATGAAAGTTAATCATGGCCGATCAATGGAAACAGATATCCGCTCTTTATGATGCTGCTCTCAGGCTTCCTGA
>CAZXUA010000094.1:0-17804 GCA_964643755.1 uncultured Desulfatiglans sp.
CGCCCAAAGGTTATTCGGAGGCAACTATTATTCAGGGAGGGTGATACCTACTCGCTACGTGATGCTGAGGAAAGCGCACGCATTCTGCGCAGCAATACATACATAGGAGACGCTACTATTGAGCCGGTGAATTTCAGGGAGGGTGTTGTTGATTTGAAGGTAAAAACAAGGGATGTATGGACACTGGGTGTAGGCACTTCATTCGGAAGAAAAGGTGGTAAAAATAGTGGCGGGTTTGGGATTGAGGATGATAACCTGCTGGGCACCGGCACCTCTACCGCTATCAATTATAAATCAACAGATGATCGTGACATTAAGATGTTAAGCCTTGCGAATAAACATCTTGGCGGAAGTCTGTATGAGGCAGCTATTACTTATTCAGATAACAGTGATGGTTTTGAACGTTTCATTAGTTTTGGCAAGCCATTTTTCTCCCTTGACAGCCGTGAATCCATTGGAGGTTCTATAATGTCTGCCCGGAGGATAGATTCCCTTTATGACAGGGGAGAGACTATATCAGAGTTTGATCACAGACTTAAAAATTATGAGATGAATATCGGGTGGTCAAAGGGGCTCAAGGGTGGATGGACCAGGCGTTTATCAACCGGCATTGCATATGAAGATCATAGATTTAGCGCAACCCCTGAAACATTGTCTGACTATGAATTACCGAAAGACCGTGAATATCTGTTCCCATTTCTGGCTATTGAAATAATAGAAGATGATTACATGACTGTAAGGAACTTCAACCGGATTCATGAAACCGAGGATCTCCATCTAGGGGCTTATTTCAGGATAAAAGCAGGTTATTCGAATGATGCAGTGAGTTCTTCAGATAGCGGATTCCATTTTAACAGCGCCTTGAGCAAAGGTCTTCTCCTGGGTGAATCAAAGACCCTGCTGTTCGGGTGGCAGCTTGGAGGGCGGCTTATATCAGGAGGCAGTGAGGATACAAGGGTTTCAGCCTATTCTAATTACCACTGGCGGCAATCATCCCACAGGATGTTTTATGCAGGCCTAAAGGGAACAGTCGGTAAAAGGCTTGATCTGGATAATCAATTAATGCTTGGAGGCGATACAGGGCTTAGAGGATACCCGGTTCATTACCAGGGGGGAAGCGCATCAGCATTATTAACCCTTGAACAGCGGGTATTTACAGACTGGTACCCATTCCGTTTATTCCGTATCGGCGGCGCAATATTTTTCGATGCAGGCCGTACCTGGGGCCATAACCCGGTTGGTGATAAAAACCTGGACTTGCTCAAGGATGTCGGGTTCGGCTTAAGAATAGGCAATTCCCGTTCCGGTGTTGGTCGAATGATCCACATTGATCTGGCGTTTCCTCTGGATCGCGAATCAGATATAAAAAGTGTTCAGTGGCTGGTGGAGTCAAAGATTGGTTTTTAGAGCAGCGCTTTACCTGCCCTTCAATCATCTACCCTCTATAAGGCAATCTTTTAAGAGCGGTATATTTACAAACTCCTTTAACATTACCAAATAATAATCTTCAGGTCATCTCCCGGTTAAGTTTATTTAATACACTTATTAACTAGGAGACTGTCCGAGAATAGGGTTTTTCAAAAATAGCACCTAGTAAATTCAAATACTTACAGGTGCAAAAATGCTCAATTTTGCTATTCTCGGACAACCTCCTAGATGGATGAATTAAAATATTAGAGAAATGGATAGAAGGATATGATTATAATTCATAATATTTTAAATTTTGTTAAGAATAATTCGAAGATATATTTATTAATATCTTTCTGCATTATCTGTTTTTTCTCTCTAAAAATATATCATTGCACCCTTCCGTTACCTGATGGGAAATGGATACCTTCAAATCTTAAAAACATTCAGGTTAAAGACCCTTCCCATTTTTCCTTTGCTGTATTTGGCGGGAGCAGGTTTGGCATGCATATTTTTGAAGGTGTGCTTAAACAGGTTGATCATGACCCTGATATTGCATTTGCCATTCATCTCGGAGATGCAGTTTTAAAGGGTGGAAGAGGCCACTATCAACATCTTGTTAAACAGATTGAAAATAATCTTGGGATACCCCTTCTTACTGTTATGGGAGAAAATGAGTATAAAACTGGTAGAGACTTGTATCAGAATATATTCGGTCCTTTGTATTATTCATTCCAGGCCGGAAAGAGCTTGTTAATTGTAATAGATAATGTAAAAGAGGACGGGATAGACAAGGCGCAGATGCAATGGCTCAAAAAGGAGCTTGAGGATGCAACTAAATACGATAACAGGATCATATTCATGCACCGGCCCCTTAATGATCCAAAGAGAAACAATAGCAGTCAAGCCCTGCGGGAAGAGTCGTCATCAAAACTAATTGATCTTTTTCTGAAGTACCAGGTGACGCATCTCTTTGCATCAGATATCAATGGTTACTATGAAGGGACTCTTAAAGGGATTCCTTACACCATAATAGGAGATACAGGAAAAATACCGTACAACAAGGATACAAAGCAGGATATTTTTCTTTTCCTGAAAGTGCATGTGGGAAACAACGCTGTAAAGGTTGAGGCTAATAATGAGTTTTTAAAAGGAATTGATCATATGAACAGGTTAAAAAACAGGGCCTTTATATATATGGATAATATGGTTATGATCCACTGGTTCGAACTCTCTCTCCTGCTTCTTGCTTTGTTCATATGCGTGATTTTCATAATTCATAAAAAAAGGGCAGGAAAATAAATTGAAGAATAGACTATATGTGAGGTTTTTTAATAAATGTGCTGGACACTTTAACAACATAGAGGTAAGGCCCTTCTGGCTTGTCAGCTGTACTGCCCTCTTTTTAGCAGTATTTGATAACCTTGCCTTTTATAAAAATGTTACAGAGTTATACCCCCCCTCAGTCAGCAATATATTTTTCCTTGGCTCAATATCTATTGTATTTACAATTTTAATCATTATGGTTCTTTCTCTTTTTTGTTATAAATATACAACAAAACCAGTGCTGATCATCATCCTAATAATCTCTTCTATTGCCAGTTATTTCATGAATAATTACAATGTGCTTATTGATGAATCCATGATCAAGAATATTATTCAGACAAATAAAAGTGAGGTGAGTGATCTGTTAAACCTTAATCTATTTATTTATCTGGCCCTTACCGGCATATTGCCATCTATCATCATCAGTAAAATACGAATCAGATATAATACTATACTGAAAGAACTGCTTTCTAAATTTAAATTTTTTGGAGCGGCAATCATCCTTATTTTTGTGTTGTTTTTCCCCCTGAGTGATTTCTATTTTTCATTTTTCCGCGAACATAAACAGTTAAGATACTATGCAAACCCTATATCCTATATCTATTCCATCAGTAAATTTATGGCTCATCATATTAAGAGCGGAGAAGTGAAAATGAAGCCTATTGGTATGGATGCCAGGATCCCTGAAACAGATACTGACAGAGAACTGGTAATACTTGTTGTTGGAGAGACCGCCCGCGCGGAAAGGTTTTCTCTAAATGGATACAACAGAGAAACCAACCCCCTGCTTAAAAAGGAAGATATTATCAATTTTCCTGATGTCCATTCCTGCGGGACATTAACAGCCGTTTCTGTCCCCTGCATGTTTTCTGTTTTTACAAGGGATGAATACTCTGACAGCAAGGCAGAATCCACCTACAATATCCTTGATATCCTAAAGGTGGCAGGAGTTAACATCCTCTGGAGGAATAATAATTCCAGTTCAAAAGGGGTTGCCCTGAGGGTGCCCTATGAAGACTATCAAACCCCTGAAAAGAATTCTCTATGTGATATCGAATGCAGGGATGAAGGGATGCTGGTTGGACTACAGGATTATATTAACAGCAAAAAAAGCGGAGACATCCTGATCGTACTGCACCAGATGGGTAATCATGGCCCCGCCTATTATAAGAGGTATCCTGAAACATTTGAGAGATTTACACCCGTGTGTAAAACCAACCAGCTTGAAAATTGCACAAGTGAAGAGATAAATAATGCATATGATAATGCAATACTTTATACAGATTATTTTCTTTCAAAGGTGATAAGCCTTTTAAAGCAAAACAATAAGTTTGAAACAGCCATGTTCTATATAAGTGATCACGGGGAATCACTTGGCGAAAACAATCTGTATCTGCACGGTTCTCCCTACTTTATGGCCCCTGAAACACAAACACACATCCCGGCTATTATGTGGTTTGGTGAAGGTTTTAAAATAGACAGAAAGCTTCTTAAAAGCCATGCTACAGAGGAATATTCGCAGGATAATATTTTTCATACCCTGCTCGGATTAATGGAGGTAAAAACAAATGTTTATGATAAGAAGAGGGATATAATAGCATCTGCTTCGGGTATTCTATTAGAAGCTAACAGAACCGGAGAGATAGAGTTCAAGGAAAACACCTATAATCAGGAATAAGTTTAAATGCAAAAAAGAGCACTAAATCGGGCAGAACAGAAAAAGCAAAATATAAATAACCATACCGGAATTTTTAATCTCACTCTGATATTTTTTACAGCGTTATTTTTAGTAGCATTCGATAATTTTGCCTTTTATAAAAATGTTACGGCTATTTATCCAGTTTCTATCAGCAACATAGCTTTCTTATGCTCGATATCGGTTGTATTAGTCTCTGTAATGATATTTTTATTCTCCATCTTCTGCTTTAAATATACGACAAAACCAATATTGATAACCATCCTGATCATCTCCTCGCTTACAAGTTATTTCATGAATAACTATAACATAGTAATTGATGAGACAATGATTCAGAATGTAATGCAGACTGATAAGAGCGAGGTCTTTGATCTCCTGAATATTAAACTTTTTATATACCTGATCTTTGCCGGGATACTACCATCCTTTATTATTTACAAAATAAAGATCAAATATAAACCATTCAGAAGAGAGCTTCTTTCACGGCTTATAGTTATCCCTGCCTCACTTATCATCATCATTATTGCGGCCTTACCGGTAAGTGACTATTACACCTCATTTTTAAGAGAGCACAAGCCTTTAAGATACTATACAAACCCGACCTATTTTCTCTTTGCAACAGGAAGGTATATTGCTCAAAACTTGAAAAGTGGCGAAAATGCCATTACGCCCATAGGAGAGGATGCAAAAATAGAGGCTACAGATACAGACAGGGAGCTGATAATACTGGTAGTTGGCGAAGCGGTCAGGGCTAATAGATTACATATGAACGGTTATGAGAGAGAAACAACACCCCTTATTGAAAAAGAGGAAATAATCAATTTCCCGCAGATGTATTCCTGTGGCACAACAACATCCGTATCTATTCCCTGTATGTTTTCAAATTTAACCCGTAGAGGCTATTCTGATGACAAGGCACGGTCAACCTATAATATTCTTGATGTATTGAACACTGCCGGGGTGAATATCCTATGGCGTGAAAACAATTCGAGCTCAAAGGGGGTGGCTGACAGGGTGACCTATGAAGATTTTAAAACCCCGGAAAAGAATAGTATCTGTGATCCTGAATGCAGGGATGAAGGGATGCTGGTCGGGTTACAGGAGTATATAGACAGCATAAAATCAGGCGATATATTAATTGTATTGCACCAGATGGGTAACCACGGCCCTGCCTATTACAAGAGATACCCTGATGCCTTTGAAAAATACACGCCTGTATGCAAGACATCACAGCTTGAAGAGTGCACCGCTCTGGAGATCAGCAATGCATACGATAATGCTGTGCTTTATACAGATTATTTTCTTTCAAAGGTAATTGCCCTTTTAAAGGAGAACAGCCAGTTTGAGACAGCCATGTTCTATATAAGTGATCATGGGGAATCGCTTGGAGAAAACAGCATATATCTGCACGGACTACCCTATTTTATGGCCCCGGAAAATCAGAAGCATATCCCGGCAATCATGTGGTTTGGAGATCGTTTCCGAATTAACAGAGAAAAACTTAGAGAGATAGCTGTTAAAGAGTACTCACATGATAATCTCTTCCACACATTGCTAGGCCTCATGGAGGTAGAGACCTCGGTGTATGATAAGGATATGGACATTATAAACGCCGCTACAATTAATGTAACAGAAGACTTAAAATAACAGAAAGGAATTTTAATGAATCGAATGATTTTTATAAACCATAAAACAGGCATTCAAATAGCTACCATCTTTTTTCTTTTTTTCTTTGCACACACCTTTTGTTTTGCACAGGGGGATGCATCTGTTCAAAAGGCAAAGGAAGCAAATGTCTTTACAGCAGAAGATATTATAAAAATGAATGTTTCAAGCGTAACTGAAGTGCTTGAACACATACCCGGCGTAACAGCAGGGGGAATGGGCGTCTCCATAAACGGGTCATCAGAAATACTTGTCCTGCTGGATGGTCGAAACATTAAAGACCCGATATCAGGAGACATCAAGTGGGATCAGGTCTCATTAAACAATATAGGCAGGATCGAGGTTATCAAGGGGGGAGGGGCCGGATATGGTGAAAACTCCAGCGGGGGGGTAATCCTGATCACATCCAAACTTACAGACACCTATAGCGGGAATCTGGAAGTAGCTTTCGGAAATATGAATTACCGGGAGTACAGCGGTGATATCCAGACACAACTTAATGGATTCAAGGTAGGGATAATGGGAGGTTATGAATCTGATGACGGGTGGCGCACAAACGAACATGATACAGAAACAAAGGCAGGCATTAACCTGTCATATGCACCCCAGTCTGATATTATATTTTCACCCTCATTCAGCTATTTCAAGGATGAAAAGGGGCTTGGCGGGCCATATTTTGCCCCTACCCCGTATAATGATGTCACATATGAAAGTTTTTCTGCCACCATCCCGGTAAAGATAAAAAGGGTGAACAGCAAGACTATCTATACAGATTCAATGGATCAGAGCATAGATGCTGAACCTGCACCCATCCCCCACAACATAAAGATAACCCCTGAGATCATAAGCCAGGAGTTTACAACCGATTTTTCATTCTCTGAAAAAGGGCTCCTAAGCGCCGGCATTGGATATGAACATGCCAAGGTAGGGGTTGAGACAAATATAAATAATGTGCAACTGCCCTATGCTGAACATACAGAAAAAAAGGGGTGGGTGTTCACAACCTACAAGCTGGAATCAAATGGAAGCCCCTATTCGATGTACATTGGCCTCAGGGGCACCTACTACAATAATTTTGCAAACAGCCTCAACCCTGAACTGAACCTCGGGTATAAAAAGGCCAGATATGGCCTGGTCTTTGGTTTTAACCTTGCAGACAGGATCCCGAGTTACAAAGACAGGTACAGATCAGATGCCTTTGTTATAGCAAACCCCGGTCTGAAAAAGGAGGCGTTTACAAATTATAAACTGACATTGTTCTATTCACCTGTTAAAGCATTATCCTTTAATATTACCCCATATTATACTGAGGTTGAAGAGCTTGTCAGCATGGATTCCATCATGACAGAAGCAGGGCTGAGGCGCACCTTTGTGAATGTGGGGAGTGCAACTGAAAAGGGGATAGACAGCTCCATGTTCTGGAAACCCGACCCCATATTCAACCTTTCGTTCTCATATAATTACACGGATGCAAAGGATGATGACACAGGCCTGTGGCTCCCCATGAGGGCAAAACACAGGTTCCAGGGCAGGATAATCAGCACCCCTGTAGAAAGGCTTTCCATAAGCACAACAGTAAACTATTCATCTGAGGAGTTCGCTGACAGTGAGAATTCCATGAGTGTAAACAGCCATTATGAAGTGGATGCAAGGGTTGAATATGACTTAAATAGATACAAACTGTTTTTCCAGATCGATAACATGTTTAACAAGGATTATATAATGCCCTTTCTTATCCCCGCAAAAACAAGGTTTTATTATGCTGGTATAAAATATTCATTTTAAGTCATATTTATTGACATCCGCTCTTTATCTTTGCTAATGATGCCATAATCGTCCGGCTGAAAATTCCCCCGGACGATTATTTTTTGATTACTATTTCATGTTATATGGGGTGAAGAAATGGGCTTGATAAGCGGATCATCCAGTCTGACACGGTACATACTGGAAGAGCCTTTACCGGAAAACTATCTTGAGACCTTTCCGGCGCTGATTGACAGGTACTCGTTCAAAGGGTTTGAAGAATCATCTGATGCGGAAAAGGCGATTGGCTGGGTAAATATCCTTGACATGTTTGACAATAATTTCAACCGAATGCAGTATCTTAAGGAGCCCTATCTTGCCTTAACCTGGCGCATTGATACCAGGAATGTCCCAGCCAAGGCATTAAAGCAGTTCTCCCTTGAGGCGGAAAAAAAGGTTTTGGATATGGAGGGGCTGGAATTCCTGCCAAAGGGCAAAAGAAACGAGATCAGGGAGATGACAAAGGTTGCCCTTATCAAACGGGCAATACCGGTTTCAAAGACCTATGACATGATCTGGAACCTTGAAAAGGGTTATGTGCTCTTTGGCGCTGCAAGCCACAAGGTGTGCGATGAGTTTGTATCATTCTTTCATAAGTGCTTTAACATAAAAATAGGGAGCCTCTACCCCTGGCTTATTGCGGCAAGGGTGCTTGATAAAAATGGTAAGCAGCCTGAAATGCTTGAAGGGCTTACCTATTCCATAACAGGAGTCAAAGGATAAGATGCTGCTGATAGAAAAAGTAAAAGAGACCGAATTCCTGGCAAGGGAGTTCCTGTTGTGGCTCTGGTATAACAGCGAGGTAAATGGAGGCACATATAAGCTTGAGGATGGGGATGTAGAACTCTGGGTGGATAAAAAGATAGTGCTCAGGCACGATGACGATGAGGGTACAGAAAAGATAGTCTTTACCGGTGACAACCTCAACCTCAAAGAGGCACGCTTTGCCCTTATGGAAAAAAAGCAGGTGACAGAGAGCCAGCTCAGACTCAAAGTTGAGGAGAACGAATACTCATTTACCCTTGATTCCGAATGGATGAACATTAAGACACTTAAGACCCCGAAGGTAAAACAGGATATAAAGGAAGACCCTGAAGGGATCTTCTATGAAAAGATGTTTCTTATTGAACAGGCCATATCTGCGATTGATACAATATATGCCCAGTTCATAGAACTAAGGCTTTCGCCAGCATGGAATGATTCTGTAAAACCAGCTTTACTAAACTGGATTTCACAGGTTAAGGAATAAAAGGTAAAAAAATAAGTCTTTTAATAACCACGAAAATCACGAAACACACGAAATAGCATTATTGAACAATTTTTATCTAAAATATTTTTCGCATATTTAGTGGTTTATTGTAACGTAAGATCAATCCTGATAACTCCGCGGGTTGTTTATGAGCAATCATTGCGGAAAGCGTTAACCTTTGACACTTATCGACGAATATAAGATTAAGTTTTTATTGATATTTTAAGCAACTTGAAGTAGATTTTTATTAATATTGGATGTTGTACATTATCATATGATGTGTAAATGACCAAAGAGGAACATATAAAATACTGGCGTGAAAGTGCTCAACATGACCTTGAATCCGCTGAAGCGATATTCAATTCGGGCAGATATGATTGGTGCTTGTATATCGGCCATTTAACACTGGAAAAAATTTTAAAAGCAATATTTGTCGATAAGAATGACAATATATTCCCCCCAAGATTCATAATCTTGTAAGGTTGGCAGAATTATCAAAAATTGAATTGAATGATGAATAGAAAGTTTTTCTCGACAAGGTTAACGATTTCAATATTCAGACACGCTATCCTGATTACAAGCATGAATTCTATAAGATATGTAATGCGGAGTATGCTGAAAAGAATATGTCCAAAATAAAGGAGCTTTATACATGGTTAAACTCCCTGTTAAAGTAAAGAAAACAATCGACGATTATCTCCAGGCATTGGACCAGGGTAATATTCCAATCAAGGAAGCAATACTTTTTGGAAGCTATGCAAGAGGAACAAATAAGGAGTGGAGTGATATTGATATTGCATTGGTTTCTGAAGTATTCGTAGGAAACCGTATGGAGGACAAGGATAAAATAAGGAAGATCACTCTATCAGTAAGCAGTGAAATTGAAGTAATTCCCTTTTCTCCCGAAGATTTTGATCTACAAAATCCCCTGGCAAAAGAAATTTTAGAAACAGGGATAAGACTCATCTAAGTTATCGCAAATTTAAAAAATCATTTTCGAAAGAGAGCCAGCTCAGACTCAAAGTTGAGGAGAACGAATACTCATTTACCCTTGATTCCGAATGGATGAACATTAAGACACTTAAGACCCCGAAGGTAAAACAGGATATAAAGGAAGACCCTGAAGTGAAAAATCGGGGTCTGAAAAATCGGGGTCTGCCCTTGACATTGTGAAAAATCGGGGTCTGTGAAAAATCGGGGTCTGCCCTTGACATTGGACAGTTCTCATAATTCAAATCAAGAACAACTGGATTCCCCGGCCTGTCCCGCCATAGCCTTTTGCGACGGCGGATCAGCCGTGGAATGACGACAAAAGTCTATTCGTAAAAATTTTTATTTAATACTCAAGATTCAAAATTTCCCGCAAGCGACAACAGACGTAGCTAAAGTTATTGTTGTCAGAAGGTTAGGCCGACCATGGAAGGCTATTAGGTTTTTTGGCTTTTCTTATAACCTTAAACCTAAAAACCTTCAGCCTGTTTTAATTACCACTGTAATTCATGGCATTTATCAAGGTCAATTTTTCCATCAAGTTCAAGCGCTCACACCAGAGGTTCAGGCCTGCCGTGCTTTTCAGCGGTTTGGGTTATTGTGAGCCCTTTTTCAGATCGGTATTTATCGGATTTGGCAATATTACCTTATCCGATATATAGCTTGAAATAGCGCCTAGAAGAATACCCAGATAGTATGAGACTGGCCTGTGGGCAAGGTTTGAAGAGCCGAAATCTTTTGAGATAATCAGGGTTAAGGTTATCTTTAAAATTTCGCAAGTTTGCCTCCCTCATTTGTCTGCTGAATCGCACGGCAATGTGGTGCGGTGATTTTCAATTTGACATAGAAGGCCTGACTCCATATACTCCCTCTCTGTAAAAATAAGTTTATAATTAAATAGTGTCCATCCAGAAAGAGGCAAATCCTGGATGGGGCATTCAGCTGTCAGCTAAATCTTTGATTTGAAAGTCTTTTGCTGAAAGCTGAATGCTGATTGCTGGCCGCTTGAATCCAAAAACGACAGTTTTTGGATGGACACTAAATAACGATCTCTAACTTGGCTAAAGAGCATGCCCATGCGCATTCTTCTGATTATCTTATTATCTCTTCCCATTTTATCTTCATACATATCTGCTGACCAGGAACAGGTAAATATAGGCATCTCTCTTTCTCTTACTGGTAAATATGCCTCTTTCGGCAGGATGCAAAAAAACAGTTATGATCTCTGGCAGGATACAGTCAATTCAAAAGGCGGCCTGCTGGGCAGGAAGGTCAGCCTGATCATTGTGGATGATCAGAGCTCAGAGGAGAATGCAAAGGCTAATTATACCAACCTCATTGAGAAGGATCATGTTGATCTGGTGATCGGCCCCTATTCCAGCATCATTTGCGAAGCCATCATGCCTATCGTAGAAAAGCATAAATATCCAACGCTGCTGCCCGCGGGATCAGCAGATCAGATCTGGGAACATGGCTTTCAATATGGCTTTGGTCTTACTCCTCCGGCCAGCAAATATACTGTTGGTTTTCTTGAATTGCTTGTCCATTATAAATACAAGCGTATAGCGATTCTCAATGCTGACGACTCCTTTTCCATCACACTGGCCAGGAACACTCAAAAATGGGCAAAACGGCTTGCACTGGAAATCGTCTATCTGAATGAGTTTAAAAAGGGGACAAAAGATCTCCTGCCATTTTCCCGGGATATTCAAAAGTCTGAACCTGATGCTCTTATTGTATGCGGCCATCTTGATGAATCAGTCAATATGCGCAAGGCCCTCAAGCAGAGCAACTGGTATCCAAAGGCCTTTTATGCTTCAGTGGGTCCTGCTCTCACCGAGTTTCATGATATCCTCGGAATAGATGCAGAACTGACATTTTCCTCTTCCTACTGGGAGGCTGACGTCTCTGATAAATATGTGTTCAGTAAAGAATTCGCTCAGCTATTCACTGAAAGATACAAGGAGCAACCCTCTTACCATGCAGCTAATGCCTATGCAGCATGCATGATTATTGAACAGGCTGTGGAAAGGACAAAGAGTCTTGACCGCGAAAAATTGAGGCAGGTTTTTCAGACAATGAACACCCTTACCTTAATAGGATATTACGGGGTAGACAAGTCGGGCAAACAGATCCGCCAGTTTCCAATGATCATCCAGTGGCAAAAGGATAAAAAAGAGGTAGTCTGGCCAATGGAAATTCAAACAGTCGCACCGGTCTTCAGCAGGTGAGATTAGAATGATTTTTTCATTTACAAAAAGCCTCACATTAAGAATCACCCTTGCCATTTTATTGCCCATTCTTATCCTGGGCGGCATTATCTACTTCTTTGTCTCCGCCACCCTGTCTGATTTTGCCCAGAATCAGATACAGACTGATATGATTTCCGAATCAAGAAGGATATATAATATATGCAACACCAATTTCGATAATCTGCTACTGTCTCGTCTGGCTGACGACCCTGGCGCTGTTATCATCAAAAAGGCAAGGACACTTGAACAGATCGAGGACTATTTTTCTCAGGAAGGACATAAAGGCTTTGTGCTGGACCGAAGCAGCGATGAGATTATTTTTCAGACAGAGGTGCCAGGTGATACGCATTCACTGAGCCTCCTGGCAGAACCAGCAGTTATCCCGATCTCCAAAACTATTGACCATAAAGAGTATTTTATCTTTGCGACTGATTTTTCACCCTGGAAATGGCAGTTCGTTATCATTAGAGACGCACAGGTCTATGCAAAACTGATTAATAAGATCAAACGGCTGCAACTGTTAACTATCGGCTCGTTTGTAATGATTGCAGTGCTCCTGATCTTTTTTGTAACCCGGTCCATTCACGGGCCAAGCAGGGCCATCATTTCCAGTATTGAGCAGCAGAAAAGGCCTGAGTATAGAGGTGTGGATCTCTTTGAATATCTGAGCAGCACCATTGCGGGCATGATGGACACCATTCGATTGGCCGAAGAAAAATACCGTCTTGTGGTAGAGAATACAAGCCTCATTGTCTGGGAAATGGATACCAGTTATCGCTTCACATTTGTCAGCAAAAACATCCTTAAAGTCCTGGGGTATACATACACGAAAATTCTTGGAGAAAAGCCTTTTAGGTTCACTCATGAAGATGACACAGCTGCTATGGAACAGGTATTCACCGATATAGCCCGTACATTAAGGCCGGTTGATGCCTTTGTCCATAAGGCCTATGACAAAGAGGGAAATACTGTCATTTTTGAAACCACTGCACTGCCATGCCTTGACGAAGCCGAAAATTTCATTGGTTATAGGGGAATAAGCCACAATATCACCGATAAGGTAGTGGCCCAGCAGGAGAAACAACAGGCGCAGGAGATCGCCGCAGATCGGGCCAAACAGGCGCTGGTTGGAGAGGTTGCAGGAAAGATGGCCCATGACTTTAACAATATCCTTGGTGTTATCATGGGCACTTCTGAACTGGCCCTGGACCAGTGCAAAGACGCCGAAACGAAAGATGCCCTGCAAATCATCTTTGACCAGACCATTCGTGGAAAGAACCTGACTAAAAATCTGGTGGCATTTGCCAAGGATCAGGAACCCAGACATGAATATTTTAATGTAAACAGTGTTATTGAATTGGTTCTGAACTTAATGAAAAAAGACCTGACTGGCATTTGCGTAAACACTGAACTTTTAGACAATGCCCCCCTGCTGCTTGCTGACCCGGGCATGATTGAACATTCCCTTGTCAATTTAATACAAAACAGCATCCATGCATTAAGTCTTAAGACCGATCCGCAAATATCCATTAAGACCAGGTTTTCTGAAGATAAATTTTTTATTGAGGTCTATGACAACGGATGCGGCATCCCGGAAAATCATCTTGGAGATATCTTCACCCCCTCATTCACCCTGAAGGGGAGCAAAGATATCACCGGGTCCTACAAACCCGGCATCAAGGGAACCGGTTATGGGATGTCAAACATAAAGAAATATATACAACAGCATAAGGGCAGCATTTCCATTGATTCCAGATTCGGCGAATATACGCGCGTGGTCTTGACCCTGCCGTTGATCAAACAGGAGCTGACTGCACCTGAAATAGAAAAGATAAGGGATATTGCTTTCTCTTCCGGAAAGCGTATCCTGATTGTGGAAGATGAGATATCCATCTCAAGGGTCCAACAACATATACTGTCCCAGCCACCCTGTTCACATGAAGTACACATTGCAGTAAATGGCAGACACGCGATATCACTCTTTGAAGAAAACAGCTTTGATCTAATAAGCCTTGACTATATTTTACCCGGCGATCTGAATGGTATGGATGTCTACCTCCATATCCGCAAAAAGAACAGCACCATTCCTGTCCTCTTCTTATCCGGGAACCTTGAATTCCTTGAATCCATCAAGAACCTGAAAGATAACGATCCATATATAGATCATCTATCCAAACCCTGCCAGAACACCGAATATATTGTAACCGTGAACAGATTGCTCGCGGGCAATACGAAGGATGTCAACCCATCACAATTCACAAAGACCCTTTTGACCGCATGCTTGTATGCCAGTCTATTGAACATTCTCTGACAATTCTCTCGCCCGATCCACCTATTTCACGGTATCCCATTCACTGTTTCAGGTTGCTTGCCTGTTATCATTAGATTTGAAATAAAATAAAGGTTGCATCATGGATCAAATTAGTCTATTAATGGCGGCTTTTTTAATTAAAACAGTAATGACAGGAGATAACAAAATGAAAGATATATCTAAAGTAACATTATATAGCGGCGGCCACAGGGGGGCAGAGGCGGAATTCGGCAGGCTTGCCCAGGCATGGAACCTTAATGAGGTTACCTTTTCTTATGATGGACATGATGCTGAGCATACTAACGGCCTGAAGGTTCTCTCTGCTGAAGAGCTGAAAAAGGGTGATATCAGCATGGAGATAGTTTCCATGAGGATGAAACGCAACTACTCAAAGGCAGACAAGATACGAAAGGTAATTCAGTCCATCTTCCACATGGTAAATAATGGCTATCATGTGATTGCGGTTGGATGGATACAGGAGGATGGCACTGTAAAAGGGGGCACAGGCTGGGGTGTTGAGCTGGCCAAGCTTTTTAATCGTCCGCTCCATGTGTATGACCAGGATAAAAAGGCGTGGTATGGCTGGGAAGAAAACAGATGGGTTGAGAGCATACCCGTAATAACATCAGAGACATTTGCTGGAACAGGAACCAGAAACCTATCTGAAGATGGGAAACAGGCGCTGCATGACCTTTATGAAAGCTCCTTTGGAACTAAATAGATAGATTAACAGTAATGGGTGATGCCTGCCTTAAATGGCGGATCACACCCTTTTCGATCTCAAGATAGAGACAGGGCATGCCTTGTCTCTACTCTCGTATTTCATGATCATGCAAATCATTACCAACCTTATTTTTATCCTTCTCCAGCGCCCTCCGGATAGCCCCTGCAATATCATACATGCTTAAAGGCTTAATCAAAAACTCATTCACCCCTGCCATCTCCGCCTTTTGATCATCTATCTGGTCACTGTAACCGGTACAGAGGATTACCGGCATATCCGGCCTTATTGCCCTGACCTCCCTTACAAGCTGTAACCCTGTCATGGCGGGCATGGTCATGTCTGTGATAAGGATATCAAACCCTGATGGGTTTTCTTTAAATATTTTAAGCGCATCCCTGCTGCTGTTCGAGGTGGTTGCTATATAACCAAGCCTTGTCAATATCTTTTTCATTGCCGTGATAGCCGCCTCCTCGTCATCCACAAAAAGCACCCTTTCCTTTCCCCTTTTCATCTCTGATTTTTCATCCTCTCCGGTTGCCACCTCTCCATCAACAAGGGGAAGATATATGAAAAATGCCGTTCCTGTATCAGGAGATGATTCCACTGCGATCCAGCCCTCATAGCTTTTTACAATACCGTGTATTATTGCAAGACCAAGGCCTGTGCCCTCCTCCGGCCCTTTTGTGGTAAAATAGGGTTCAAATATCCTGTCAATAATATCAGCGGGAATGCCAGGGCCATTATCCATTACAGACAGCCTGAGATATTGCCCCTGATGAAGATTAAAACCGGGCCTGCTAATATCTCTTTCATCGCAATTATCCAGGGTAACAGTAATAATGCCCCCATTTTCTTTCATGGCATAGGCTGCATTTGCGCACAGGTTCATTACAATCTGATTTATGTGGGTGGGGTTAGCAAGTATGGCATCATTACTGGTATTCATATCAAATTTTATCTCTATTGTTGCAGGGATAGTTGACCTTAAAAATTTCACCGCCTCCTTAACCGCAAGTGATGCCCTTAACACAATCCTGCTGTCCTGCCCCTTTCTTGCAAATGTTAATATCTGCTTTACAAGTTCACGTGCCCTTATCGCAGCCCTGTATATCTCCTTCATGCTGGCATGAAGCGGATTATCAGGGGCAATATCATCCATTGCTATCTGGGAATGGAGGATAATCGGGGCAAGGATATTGTTAAAGTCATGTGCAATACCTCCCGCCAGGATACCTATCCCCTCCATCTTCTGGGTCTGCTGGAGCTGAGCCTCAAGCTTTTTCTTTTCAGAAAGATCTATCGAGATAGCTATACCGCCGGTTATCTCTCCCTTTTCGTTGTAGACAGGCGAGGCACTCACAAGGGCAGGAAATATTTTCCCTGACTGATTTTTTACAAAAACCTCCTGTGACCAGCCCATTCCATCAAGCACCCTGGCGTGATCATTTAGCGCCTCATCCATGCAGGAGTCAGGTATCATAAGTTTCATCATGTCATGGCCGATCACCTCAGACCTTTTCCATCCGTAGATCTTTTCCGAATAGGGGTTACAGTAAACAATATTCCCGTTCATGTCAGTCGCTACGATGGACTGTTCCACTGCGTCCAGAAGTTTTGCCTGGAACATGAGCTTCTCTTCAGCATCTTTTTGTATGCGTTGATTTTTACCGCGTGTAAAAAAGATTATATATATTGCGACAAGCCCCAATATACACACGGTTGTGTAAACAATGGTTATTGCCTTAATTGTGGTTTTCTCAATGGCCTTATAACGTGAAAGGGGGATTGATACGCTTATGCCTCCCCTTATATCACCCTCTTTATAACCCTGTGCC
This sequence comes from uncultured Desulfatiglans sp., assembly GCA_964643755.1. Classification (GTDB taxonomy): domain Bacteria; phylum Desulfobacterota; class DSM-4660; order Desulfatiglandales; family HGW-15; genus JAAZBV01. The sequence goes on from CAZXUA010000094.1 coordinate 17,259, forward strand.
CCATGACATTTGAGGCATGATTTTTCAGTGATCATGGGCCGCATAAACCTTAGATATTTTTCCTGCCCTGTGTCATCGACCTTTATATATTCACTCTCTCCTTTTTCAAATGCCTCAAGCGCAGCAACCTCCCAGGGTAGGGGCCCATTCTCCGGTCTGATAGGGTTCAGACTTGTAATATGACCTTCTAACCCATATTGCTCTTCTGCAAGCTCATGAACCTGCCTTGTCATATATGCGGGGTTTATAAGGGTGAGCGCCCTTCCGGATGGGGTAACAATATCCCGCTCGATGATATCTGCAAGATAGGGGTTTGGCCTTGTCCTCTCAGTAACCGGCGCATAGGTGCCACCATGCATGGCAGCCCATCTGCGATAGGCCAGGTCCGTATTATAGTCAGCCAGTGCCTCTATCCCGGCAAATTTTATTGTAAGTCTTTTCTGATTCTGGATAGCAAAAACATAGAAGATTGCTATCAGGATTGTCCATATGGAAAGATCGGAAGAGCGTCGTGTAGGGAAAGAGTGTAGGATAGGGGGGTGTGGG
>CAZXUA010000095.1:0-17602 GCA_964643755.1 uncultured Desulfatiglans sp.
GATGGAATCTCGTGACTGGAGTTCAGACGTGTGCTCTTCCGATCTGATACGCCTGAGCACAATGGCTTGAGCGAGTTCGGCAAAAAGGTCATAAAAAGGATGAATGAACTGGGCATGATTATAGATGTTTCACACATTTCAGATAAGGCCTTTTATGATGTAATTGAACTGAGCCGGGTACCTGTTGTAGCAAGCCATTCCAGTGCACGTGCTGTATGTGATAATCCTCGCAACATGACCGATGAAATGCTGCTGAAGCTTAAAGAAAATGGCGGCGTTATCCAGATGTGCATTCTCAGCGAACATATAAAGACTCCGCCAAAAAATCCACAGAGGGAAAATGACCTTGCTGCACTTGAAAAAAAATACGGCAAGTTTAATGAAATAACTGACAGGGCAATCCTTGATAAATACTATGCAGAGTGGGATGCTATCGTAGCAAAGTATCCGGGCGACCTGGCAACAGTAAAGGATTTTGTGGATCACATTGATCACGTGGTAAATCTTATTGGCATAGATTATGTTGGTATTGGCACTGACTTTGACGGTGGCGGAGGATTAAGGGATTGCAAAGATGTCTCCGAACTGCCAAACATTACAGCCGAATTATTACGGCGGGGATACAACAAAGATGATCTCAAAAAAATATGGGGTGATAATTTTATGAGGGTATTCAGGCAGGTGGTAAAAGCGGCAAAATGAAAACAGGAAAACAATTTATTTACCCTTGCGACTCTGAAAAATATCACTACTGTGGTGAAAAGGTAAATGAAACAGGGCAATCACAGGGGGTTGCCCCTACATTAATAAAACATGAATCAGGGTAGACAGGCAGGTCAGCCCCTGCATTTATCAATCCTTAAAGAGCTTAAAGAACAGGGTCTTTCCCCTGCCTGTTGCGCCGCCTGTATCAGGGTCAAACACCATTATTGGCCCCTTGTCCTTTTTATCTACAGCAAATGCTACCCACCCTTCAAGTTTATCGCCGGGTTTTACTGTCCCTTTAAGCACAGGTGTCGGTGCTGTAACTGAAACACCGGGGTATTCTATCAGCTCCGATGTCAGGGCAATCCATTGAAGAGGTGAGTCGCCTATATTAATGGTCAACTTGTCTGATACTGCCCTTGCCTTCATCTCAAACCTTACCTTTGCAAGTATATACTCAAAACCTTTTGAAGGCTTTTTGATATTTGAATCGGCTTTTTTAAGGAGCGCCATTGCATCATTACCCCTCACGGTTTCAAGTACTGTAATGGTAATATCATATATATTTGAATATACAGACCCCAGCTCAACCATGTCTTTTACCGGCGACCCTATTGAAGCGGGGTTTTTCGATGAGTTAAACTGTGCAAGGGCGATCCCTGGAGCCTTTATCAGGCACAATAAAACAGAGAGAGCCAATAGCATGGATATTTTATTTTTCATTTTTCCCCTCCTATCTCCAGAAATCCACAGATGAGCTTCCTATATAGCCAAAATCACCGCCTGACCAGAAGGTATTTGTACCGCCGCCAGTGACCACTATATGTATGGAAGTTATGGATTCATTATTTTCAGTTGTGGCAAGCAGGCTGGAGCCTCCCATCCTTCTGCCCATATAGCGTGAAACAGGAACAACAGCATCCTCGCCCCTTTTAAGCCAACCGGCAAAGGGTTCAATACCCTCTTTGGCCTTTTGGAGGTTCTCCCTGTTTTCCGACCAGTAGAGCCAGCCCGGTGTTCCGGTGTTTTCAATAAGATACTTTGCAAAGGCATTTTTGCTGTTGTACCCCTTGGATGCTACATCGGCGGCAACTATCGGGTCAAGGATAAGTGTCGCCTGAGTAACGCCAAAGGAGAAGAAATGCTCAAGCCACCCCCTTATGACCTCATGCTGTGGCAGGGGTGAATACCATGCTATATCATTTAAACTCCACCCGCTGAAGAGGCTCACAACACTCTCTGACTTATCAAACCCTTTCTGTACATGCAGGGGCTCCCATCCTTTTGGCAGCCCCTCCTCATTTTCAGGGAAACAGATGTTATTATAGTTAAGCTGATTCCCTTGGCTCCCCAGGTATGTCTCGCCCGGCTTTCCTGAATTCCCAAGATTTTTCGAGATAAGTGTCCATGCCCTTCCTATGGTTGAGTTGGCCCGGTTTACTGGCCCCATAGCGCCTATCCCTGTATTCATGCCTATCTCTTTTACAATAGGGCCGTTTACAACTACCATCCTAGCAAAGGATGATGTGGAGCTGATCATGGATGTGGCGCCCTTTGAGGCTATTGCTAAAATGACAGGGAAGTATTCAGGTTTTGCCCCTGCCATTACAGCATTGACTGCAACCATCTCTACTGTATAATACCATGCCTCATGGGGAGGTGATGGACGCATCTGTCCCACCCATTCATCAGGCTGATGGCTTGTTGCGCTTAGCATCTCCTTAACCTTTTCTTCGGTCGGAAGAATAATCGGGTTTCCATCTGTGAAACCCTGATTATAGAAAAACTCTATCAGATTTTCAGGTGTATCAGCCGGAAAGACCCTTGGCCCTCGGTCTCTCTCAAGAAACCCGGCCTTTGCGTCTATATCTGAGAGGGGCATGGTCAGGCCTGAATAAATCTCCTCAAGCATTGGTTTCCCTGATATCGGGTCATTGCCTGCAATGTATTCCCTGCATAATTCAGCAGGTCTGTCTGTAATGGGATGAGGGGTATAGTGTATACGCAGATTTGGAATCCCCTTTTTAAAGGCTGTAGTGGATGCCAGTTCCTGAAACCGCATGGTGATCAAGGGGATTGCAGGTACGCCTGTTCTTTCAATGGTAACAGCATGTCCGACAACTGCCGGTGAGCAACTGCTTCAATGTCCTACTAAAACTATAGCCCCTGATGCCTTTTCCTTGATCTCTTTCCATAGATCAGGGTCATCATCCATGTACCCGCCAAACTTCTCCTTAAGAACCCATGTTGTTTTGGGGTATTTTGTTTTTAATGCGGCATACAGCTCTTCAACAAAAGGCTTTGTGTTGGGATATTTGGTATCCACAATATAAACTGTTTTGTTGTCCAGTGTTGCAGGCCGTTTTGCCATGGGGATCTTGCGGATCTCTGGCTGGATGCCCCTCGGGTTCATTACCACTATCTTTCCATCTTCAGCGCAGATAAGGGAAGATGGTATCATGAAAGATATGAAAAATAATAAGATGTAAAATATTGATCGGCTTTTCATACGAAACTCCTGTTCAAATAATTTATTTTGTCTTTGAGTGTTTAGCGAAAAATGCATAAACACTCGGAAGCGCTGCGGTGATTACAGGCCCGTGGGTTATGCCCTCCATTTCATTATATTCATATGTCATATTCAATGCCTTTGCCTTTTCAACCCATTTTCTGGAGATGTCAACAGGAACAACTTCATCTGTTGCCCCATGCACAAATATCACCGGGGTGGTTTTGATCTTTTCCAGCACATCAGGCTCAATGCCAAAGGCCGCCGGCGCTATGGGGGCAATGGCAGCCCAGATATCCGCATACTTGCTCCCAAGGTACAGTGTCCCGGCCCCTCCCATGGAATGTCCCATCAGGTATATCCGGTTATCATCAATTTTATACTCTTTACGCACAATATCAAGGACATTCATCACATCCTTTTCACTCAGCTCATGGAGGTTTGGCGGATCATTGGGGTTAAAAAACATGGAGCTCTTTGGCTGTGGTTTAGCGGCTGTATCATCTGTCGGCGCCGGTTTTGGCGGTGTCTTGCCTGCCGGGATGCTGAATGGGACGCCATACCACCCCCTTTCATTGTATCCCATTGGGGCTACAAGTATGTATCCACCCTCCTCTGCAAGATCCACAGCCTGTTTATTAATCATGATTGATGGCCCGGCGCCCAGGCCATGAAGGGTGACAATGAGAGGCGCCTTTTTCTCTTTATCCACCTTTGATGAAATAAAGAGGCAGTATTTGAGCTCTTCGTTTGTATCCTTAAAGTGATAGGCAAGCTCCTTTGCGCGTGAATCCATCTGAAATGGGTTAAACCCCATTTTGGGTTTAGGCTGCTGTGTATTATCCTGCGCAATGGCCGAATGAATAAGGGTAAGGCTCAATAAAAAAGCGAACAACAACATTACGATTCGGTTTGTGTTTTTTTTCATGAAATCATCTCCTTTAAAGTATAATAAAAATTACCTGGCTTCGGCCCTTTTTGCCGAATTTATCTCCATAATTTCAGTGACTTTATCATCTGAAAGCGAGTAAAAAGACATTATCACAAAGGCCACAAGACATGCCCCTGACGGAAGATAACATATAAGATTCATCAGACTGTTTATAAATTGTTCGGTAGGTACAATATTCGGGACATAACCGATAAATTTGAGCCCCGCTGTAACAATAGTCCCGGCAATTGCTATGGCAATTTTTATAGGCAGAGTAAACATCGACATTATAAAGGCGCTCGCATCCTTGCCCGTTTTACAAAAACCATATTCAGCAGCATCCATATACATTGCCTGGCGTATAGGCCCGTTGGTTCCGGCGCCAAGTGCCGATATAACTATAATTGCAATATAAACATATGGGCCTGACAGGCCAAACATACGTAAGACAATATAACCGACTGTTCCCCAGATGGAGGCAAAAAGGTATGTGTATTTCTTACCTAACATCCTCACCACTAGCGGCCCAATCAGCGTGCTGGCAAAGCTTGCAATGGCGAGTGAGAGAGAATAGGGTTTCATATACTGTTCATTTTCAATTACATACTTAAAATAATACACTGCAACTGTCTGGAGGCTGAAGATACCCAGATAGGATACAATATCCGCAGCCATTAAGGTCCTAAGGTGCCTATTCCCGATAACCTGCTGCACCATCTCCTTAAGAGACATCCTGGTTGACAGGATTTTTGCCGGATCATATTTATCGTAATCTTTTATCTGGTAAAAAAGAAACCAGTAGCCGAATACCTGAATAACAGCCAGGATTCCTACAGTATAGAAGTATCCCCATGATTCGTTTTTATCACTGAAGCGATAGAACATGCTTAATACAAGATAGCTGTATATAATCTGGCTTGACATGCCATACTGTACATTCCTTGTCGACATCCGCATCCTGTCTTTAACACTTTTCGCCACAACTGATATCAGGCCAAGCTGAGCATTATATGCAAAATTAAGACTTACATGGGCTATCATATATGCCAGACTCAGATAGACTATTTTAATTCCATAGATCACCGGCAGATTTGTAAATGTAAGTGTAAAAAAAACCGAGGTTGCGAGTGGTGGCAGTAGCAGCCATGAACGGTACTGGCCCCAGCGAAACTGGGTGCTCTGTATCAGGGCGCCAGAAACCGGGATTGAAATGGCATCAACAATATGGGTTATAAAATAGATAACAGGGATAATTGATAAATCAATCAGGGCCACATCTGTTAAAAAAATGGTGTAATACTGAAGCGCCAGACTCATCATCAATGAAAAGGTCAGATGTGAAAAGCCATAACTGTGAACAAGCAGGCCGGGTAGTTTTTTTCCCATACTTTAATTCTCCATATAATCAGCCGCTATTTTGAACAGACAAAACTGTCTGCGCTGTTTACATCTCCATCCTTATAACGGGCAACAAGAGGGTAGGGGCAAAGTGGTCTTGAAACCCCCGGAAATGCCTTGCCTGTTGCAATGATTCGATCAGGCGCCTTGCCATTTTCCACCCAGTCAATTATTGCATCAAACATATTGAAGCTATCAGTAGCCTTTCCACCGGCACAGTGGCACATGCCGGGTATAAAAAAGAGTCGTACAGAATCCCTGATAGATTCGCCATTGACCTTAACCACCTCATCGTACCATGCAGAAAGAACGCCTGATGCCATGCCCTGATCAGATAATCCGTGATAAACGATCATCTTGCCATGGTCTGCAAAGGTTGAAAGAAAGGTGGAGTCAGCGTCTGTATTGGCTGCTGTGTGGCGTGTCCGTATGGCATCACGATCAAAATCAAACTCAAGGGGATCAAGATCAGGTTCAGGAGGCGTTAACTGAAGATGACTCAAGTTGACTAATCCCAGTGTTGCGTCAGCCGAATCCCATTTCCCTGTGCCCGAAGACCCTATATGCATGCCCCTCCATTCCGATCCAGCAATTCCGGTATCATAGTTGAAAGGGCCATATATGGATTTCCCATCACTCGTACGCGGCCCGTTAAACATATCCCTTAAGGCATCTACCTGTGCCTTTGTAAGACAGCTCCCTGTTTTATCCGATTTGCATGTGAGGATTCCGGGGTCAAAGTCGCAGCCCTGCCAGTCATTGATAAAACCATCAGCCAGTCCATCCAGGGCATCACAGCGATCAAGCAGGGTGTCCGCAACAAGCCGCAAGTCTTCATCAGAAAATGCCTTTGAGATAATTGGGCGCCCACTTTCATCCTTTGGCGCAATACGGGCGGCCACCTGAAGATTCCATATCTCATCCATTGCTATGCCTGAGAATTTTATCGCAGGGTCGCCTGCTACAATGCCGTCAAAATAGAGTGGTAAACGCTGGGAGGCCATCAGCGCCTGCCTGCCGCCGTTGGAGCACCCGATAAAATAGGAATATGATGGCGCTGAGCCGTAATACTTTTCTATCAGCTCCTTTGCCTTGAGCGTTACCTTGTCCAGTGCATTATAGCCGTAATCAATACGCGCCTGCTGATCCAGCCCAAAGGTTCCGTCGAGCATGCTGCTGCGATGACCTCCGTCTGTTGAAACGACTGCAAAACCGCGGGCCAGTGCAGAAGGTTTTATGGCGCCCATATGACTGCCGGTAGCAGGGGAAAGCACGCCATCAAGCCCGCCGCCTCCCTGAAAAAAGAACCGCTTGTTCCAGTTTACCGGCATACGCAATTCAAAACCTATCCCGAACTTCTGCCCCTTTACACCTGTCCTGGGATTGATCATACCCTGGATCAGACAATGCTCAGGAAGCTGATCCCCATTACTTCCAGGCCCGGGGATTGGACCTGCAGGAACAATTTCCGCCTTTTCAACTGTAAAGCCAGGCACGGCAAGCTTTACAATATCCGAACATTGGGAAGCGTTTTGTTTTATATCTGCAGCAATGCTGTTTTTAACAGGAAATACAGAGAGCAGCATAAGAGAGATTAACCCAAATGGAATTGTAATTCGGCTATACAGTTTACTTATGAAAAATGTCTTAAAATCCATGCGAACATCCTCCCATATATATTGCCTGCAAGTTATTTTAATAACTGAATAAACATCTAATTATTACACCTTGATCGATCTATTATAATGGCTGCAAATCCGGACTTCATTATATCATTCGGCCCAAATCCGCTGCGGGTGCAGATCCTTGGCGCAAACTCCATGAATTCCTTTGCTTCAAAGGGGACTCCCTGGTCATAATCAACCTGCTCTGCACACTCTATAAAGTCCTCAAGTATTGATTTTGGGGCAATCTCTGGACTATGGGAAAAGACCACATGTTTTATGTTGAGGCTGTTGGCCTTTGCAAGGGTTTTTTTAAATGTTGCAAGGTCAGTGGACTCAGGCAGGAACAAAAACATCAATGGGTTAATGGCATCCGCAGTAAACAATACCCCCTCTTCACGGTATTCCAGCCCAACGCTTCCTCTGGTGTGGCCAGGCAGTTCGTGCACCGCTATTGTCGCACCTCCCAGCTCAAACAGATGGTCAGGTGTGAGTGGAACAAGTTTACCATGCCCTTGATGAATATAATGATCCTTCAAAAAACCCTCGGGAAGGGCGTTTCGTCTCTTTCCACTTGAAAAGTCCATAAGCCTTTGTGCACCAAGTACTATTTTTTGACGGGATTCAGTAGAATTGTGCGATTTGCATAGCTCTATGTCGCTCGCATGGATATAAATATCCTCATCAAACTGAAAATTACCGCAGACATGATCCAGATGACCATGACTGTTAACTATAATGAGGGGCAGGTCGGTAATTTTACGTACTGCTTTCTTAAGGTTTCCAAAACCATATGCAGTATCCAGCAACAATGCCTTCCTGTCACCCACAAAAAGGAATAGAAATGTTCCTTCCAGGCTGCTGATTCTATATACCCTGTCGAATATCTTTTCAGTTTTATAATAGAAGTTTTCTATTGTTTTATTTTCCATCTATTGCAGACCTTGAGTATCCTTTATCATGGTTTTTTAAAAGACCAGCGCCCTGTGTAGCTCTCCGGGTTGAATTTTACAAGAGACGGCGTACTCCTTCCCACTGCCGTAAGCGCCAGTTGTTCATTTGAACCTGGTACAAATTTAGCCATTATTCGGTATGTGCCGTCAGTCAACTGATCTATCTGCCAGAGCTGTTCGGGAGCGCCGGTAAATTCCGGGACTGTCACAACCTCCTTTTCTGCGGTTGATGCCAGAGCTCTATTAGTGCCTTCGATTGTTATCTTGAAAAAGGGTGAGCCAAAATAACCGCCTGCCTCAGGTACAGGTGTAACAATCCATTTCTGATGAGGCCTGAACATGTAGTCACCGATCCTCACTTCGATGTTGCCATCCGGCCACCTCTTTTCCACATCTGTAAGTTTCTGGGCAGGGAGCGGGGCAGCGGGTTCTTCAGTTTTAGCCCCAAAAAAACGCATACTGCCTGGCATCCTTACAAAATCAACAGCCAGTTCAAGCGCATAACCGCTCCGCTCGGATTGTATCTTATAGGTGCCTTCATTCAGATTTTCACCTTCAACAGGCCACCCATCCTTCCAGAGCAGGGGACGAATGGCGAGCACACTGTAGCCGCTACGCATAAGATCCGCCTCATAATGGCATGAGAATTTATTAACGCCATCACCAAGGTCTATAAGGCCAAAGTGACCAGGCCCAACATAGGGCTCACTGGCATCAGCAACAAGCTTCCCGCCGCCCCTTAGCATTGGTACCCCCATATGATCCACATAGGGGCCGGTTACCTTTTTTGAACGCCCCACACGGATATTGTATGTGGAGTTAGCACCGTCGCAGCAGGTGCCGTGGGTGCCCAGCAGATAATACCAGCCGTCACGATACATCATGGCTGTTGCCTCACAGTCAATTGCGATATTAACTGGCTCATTGCCTGGCATACGTTTTCCGGTTTTGGGATCAAGCTCGATGATCCTTATGAACCCAAAATATGTTCCGTAGGTAAGCCATAGCCTGCCGTCAGTGGGGTCAAGAAGGAAAGCGGAATCGATAGCATCACAATCCTCGACGCCATCAGATGATGCAACTATTGTCTCATCATGAAAACCAAAGTCAGGTGAGTTGGGGTCAAGGGTCTTTGTCCACATTACATATACATTGCTGGCATGACCGCCTGAAAGGCCGCCACCCCCTTTTGCATAGGTAACATAATAGCGGTCACCAATATGTATAACATCAGGTGCAACACCGCCACCGGGCCTTACTGCCCCCCTGCGCCATGTCCAGCCATCCTCTGAGATTAAGCCCCCGCTGCCTGTACCAAAGGTATAGTATTTTCCATCACTCTCTGTGATGGTGGATGGGTCGTGGATATAGGGTTCGCCTACCTGGGCAGATACCCAACCGGACAGCATCAGAAAAAACAGTAATAAAAAAGCTGCTGATAGATTTCGGGATTTCATAAAACCTCCGCTATAATTAAAAACTTGTAAGGTCTTTTACAGGGTCTCCATTTTCATCAATGAACCTTACACAGAAATCACTCATCCCGGGGCCGTTGATAACGGCGCCCCGGATTATGTTTTTACCCTTATTAAGTGTAACCCGTTTTGATACGCTGTCATCCATGACCATGCGCCTGTCACCCGAAAGGATGACAGCCTCCTCCCCATTAAGCCACCACATGGATGCTGAATTTGAGCCAACAGCCAGACGGACATTCTTCATCTCCCTGGGGCTGTTAATAACTGTAACCGCCCAGAATATTACCCCGTAATGGGGCTTATCAAGGTTATATGCAAACCGAAACAATTTGACGTTAAAATTTGTTGAATCAAGTATATGCCATTTAAGTTCCTGATCTCCAACTGTCACAGTGTCGCCATCCCCGGGAACCAATGTGAATTGATCCTTAAAGTATTCTGTATAAAAGGCCTCCCTCACATAGCTGTCTGTAAACACCGTGTTGCTCCGGTTAGGCTTGATGATCGGTTCCAGGAGAAGCCAGCGCAGCAGAAATCCATCGGTATCAGTAGCCTTCGGAGAAGATGTGGCCTTGAGGAAGTATGGTGCGATAGTTTTAGTTTCACTTACCTTTGCATTATTATCAGCGCCTGCAGGAGCAATAAAAAATACGAGAAATATTGTTATAACAAGAAGACCTGACAGCATTATAAATAAATTACGGCGTATTTTCATAAAAGATCCTCACATGATTATTATGATTATGGGTTATATCTTTTCCCAAGGATTAATTTATCCCCTGAATCATCAATCTCATAAAACTGCGGCTTTCGAGGCCCGTCTCCTTCTGCATGATGGATAACGAGCAGACGTTTTCCTTCAAATGTTGTAAACAGCATGCCATGACCTGAATTATTATCTACAAACGGCTTTTCTTCCTGTATCCATGGACCATCAATAGTACCTGATGAGGAATAGGCTACACCCTGTAAATACCTGCCTTTACCCCAGCTTGACCACAGCATTCCAAGTTTACCTGTCTTTGTCCTGAAAAGCTGGGGGCCATCTGTAACCCAGCCGGGAAGTTTCATGCCAAAGGTCATCTCCCCGTTTCCAACCATTTCCAGCGCCCATTGCGCTTCACTTGCCCTGAAAAGACAGACAGGTTCAGATATGGTTTTGCTCAGATCCGGCGAGAGCTTTACATATTCAATGGTGCCGTCAATAATCTGGGTCCATTCATGTACAAATATAAAATATGGAATATTATTTTCATACCAGATTGTCGCGTCAATAACGTCCCAGTTATGGTAAAGGTAGTCATAATTCGGGTCGGGGTTAATATGTTTATATGGGCCTTCAGGTTTATCAGATACCAGGATCTGGGTCTGGTTCCTGTAAACATTGTACCTGCGGGGAACCACGTCAACGAGTTCCTTTCTGTCAGTCCAGGTCGCAGCATAATAATACCTTCCATTGACTTCATGGATTTCAGCAGCGGCCACAAACATAAGCCCTTCCATCCAGGTTCCTCTGACATCAATAGCTCCGTAAGGGCCTGTCCAGTTTTTTAGATCTTTACTTGTGTAAATACTGCCACCGCTGCTGGTCAGATAATATTTTTGCGATTTCTTATCGAGGAAGATAAATGGATCGCTCATAGATAATTCATTGAATGTGGTTATAATAATCTCGCGGGGTTCTGTGACACTCGGCCCAACCCAGCGCATTACCGGTGCATTTTTGGTGCTATTGCCGGAAGAGGGCATGCCAAAACCCTTTGAGCCTTCAGGAGCGGGAATGGTTACGGTCGGGACAAGCTGTTTTTTTTCAGCAGACTGAACAGATGCGGGTTGAAGCGAACAGGGCAAAATAAATAGCGCAACTAAATAATAAATTTTATTCATATCTGAACACCCTTTTTAAGATAGAATCAACCCACAATCATTTCCAGCATCTGCATTCCCAGACTATGAACCATTCTATATTAACAGTGTTTTAAAAAATCACCTCAGTTACCAGGGCTTAAGCGCCGCTGCATTTGCCCCGGCGATCCTTCCTGTTGCAAGACATTCTGAATTATTACCGCCGCCATTGTACATCCAACCCCAGAATGACCCAAGTTCTCCAGCGCTGTACAACCTTGGTATGGGATTATTAAATGGATCTACAATCTGGCATGATGCATTACGCCTTGGCCCGCCCTGGGTGTTATACATAATGGGGTAAATCTTCAGCGCCACATAGGGCGGTTGATCTATTTTGGTCAGGTTTTCCTTTGGTCTTGCAAACTCTGAATCAATGCCTGCATCGCAGAACTGATTATATGTTGTGATTGTTTTTTCCAATAGGCCTGTTTTTATGCCAAGCTTATCAGCCAGTTCCCTGATAGACTCGGCCTTAATTATCCAGCCTTTTTCTATCTCTGCACTGTTATCCTGGCTCCACTTGTATTTTGAATGGCAGGTATACCAGCCCATCTTCATTCCGGTGGAGACAAGAGGTCTTTTTAATATTCTTGAATCACAAATGGCATAACATGGTATACGGGTAAAGGTTTGTGTGTTTAATGTATCAAAATAAATAAGGTGTTCCTTTTCTCCCAAACCGTGACGGCCACGAATGGATTCATTCATGAAACGCCTTCCCTGCTGGTCTGTAAGTATATAAGGTGATCCAAACATGGATACTGATACGGGTATCTTTTTCCCAAGGTCGTCGTCATCAACAATAATAGCACCAATACCCGCCAGTGCGTTATTCATGTGCCAGAGATCTGCCCCTGCCTGCTGGGCCATCCTGATGCCATCCCCAGTATTGTATGTGGAACCCCGGCCATACATGGGCCATCCGGGCAGAAATTGCTGTTGTATATCATGGGCAAATTCAAAGCCGCCGCACGCCAGTATAACCCCTTTTGTAGCCTTGATGGATAATGTCTTTCCCTCTGATTCGGCCTTTATCCCGATAATTTCCCCATTATTATTGCGAATCAGCTCCATGGCGCGTGTCTGGTACATAATTGGGATGTTTCGATTGTCCAGATGTGCCCGGAGAGGGTTATAAAGAGTTGCACCCGCGCCAAAACCACCCTTGGTATTAGACCATGTTCGCACCGCTTCGCTGCCCGGAAGTTCCGGATACTCGGGTTGAAATATACCAAAGGGTCCTGGTTCAACGCCAAGTTTTTTAAGCCACTCATTATTCTCAAACAAACCCTGTGCAAGGGCCTTAATGCTTTCCTGATCTGTTAAACCGTAGCATAATGCGGTAATGTATTTGATCCCGGTTTCTACATCAGTCGGCGTCCACCACATGTTGCCTGATACCTTGCTGTTTCCTCCTTCAAGCTCCTTTGGGGCCTTCTCAAGGATAAGGACTTTAGCACCGGCATCATGTGCTGTTATTGCAGAGGCAATACCTGCAAACCCAGTGCCGACTACCAGCACATCGATCTCTTTATCCCATTTAACAATATTCTCCTTGTTGCTTTCTCCATTTGCGGGCACAGCATTGAGACCTGCAATGGCAGCAGCGCCAATACATACCGAAGATGATTTTAAAAAGTCTCTTCTCGACAACTCATTTTTTTTATTACCAAAATGTTTCATTCTTTAACTTCCCCTTTTCATTCATGTAGTATTTTCAGTTAATATATCCGCGACAGTATAACATTATTTATTGTCTCAGGTTTACCTTCTGCATTATAAATATTATTATTATTACCACGAGCGCAAGAATAGCATTGGTGGTACAGATAGCGTTAACGCTCCAGTTTTCAGTAAGCATGATACCTCCTATAACCGGGGCGAGCAATGAACCAGCCCTTCCGACACCTGTGGCCCAGCCTAGCCCTGTGCCTCTGATATCGGTTGGATATGAAGTGGCGGCAAGCCCCATAAGGCCAGAGTTACCACCAATTACGAAAAAGCCCATAATGGCTGATACAAAGGCAACCACAAGAAAAGATCCGGTTGCAAAATAGCCGAATACCATTACGCTTAAAAAGGCCAGGAAAAAACCGATCTTTAATATATTGTAACGGTTGTACTTATCCATCAGGATGCCAATAAGCACTGTCGACACAATAGCTCCCATGTTAACACATGCAAAGGCCAGGCTGGATTCCTGAGTGGAAGCCCCGCTTTGTTTCAGCAATGTAGGCGTCCATGAAAGGATCAACCACTGCAGATAGTAACTCAGGACAAATGCCATCCATATTAATATTGTTGCGGTTGCACGTCCCTCACTGAAAAGGTGTTTAAAAGGCACGCCAGGAAGCCTCTTTTCGGATGAGACAAATTCGATATCCTTTATGGAAGAATAGGATGGTTTTATTTTTGAGACTATTTTGCGTATAAGCTCTTTATCCTTATCCCTACCTCTTTTGATAAGGAACTCCAGTGGTTCAGGAAGGGAGATCAAGGCGATGATTCCGATCAAACATGCTACAATTCCGCCCACTAAAAACAGGGATTGCCAGCCGTATTTCGGGAGAAGGTAGGATGAAAAAAGGCCGGCAGATGTAGCGCCAACCGCAACTCCTGCATACATTATGGTGGCAAGTGTAGCACGTTTATTGCTTGGGGCATATTCTGACCCGAATGCAAGTGCATTTGGAACGGCTCCGCCCAGTCCGAGCCCTGCAATAAAGCGGAATATTATAAGCTGCTCTACAGACTGGATAAACGCAATAGCCAGGGTAAAAATACCAAATGTGAATGCGGAGACAAGCAGCATTTGTTTGCGGCCAAAGCGATCCGCCAGCATACCCAGAACAAATGCCCCAATGAGTGCTCCAACATTGCCAAGACTCATTGCAAGGCCAAGGGCAGCAGTTGTTGAGTTAAGGGATTCTGCAATCTTAGGAAGCGACACACTTAATAGCGACAGATCAAAACCGTCAAAAAATGCGAGAAAGAAGCAAAGTGTGCATATCCAAATCTGATATAAGGTAAATCTCCCTGAATCAAGAACCTCTTTTACACTTACTGAATTATTGGGCATCTTAATATTCCTTTAATATATTATTAGGCAAATAAATCTATTTAATGTATATAGGTATACAAAAGCCAAAATAGAGTCAATAATTAATTCTATTAGAAAAACCAGGTTGCATACAATATTAAACAATAAAGGAGAAAGAGCATGAAACGATATTTACCTGTTTTTTTACTGGTAGCTATTTTTTGGTGTTTAACATCTTTGGCACAGAATAACAAGCCTGACATCAAAAATGACTGGAAACCATCCACCCTTAATCAGCCCGGTCAGGAGTATCCTCAGATAAACTCACAGGGTTACGCACGGTTCCGCATTATTGCACCCGAGGCAAAAAGTGTAAGCGTGAGTCTTGGCCTTGGCGGGAAAGGGGGCACCACGCTTGTTAAAGGCGAAGATGGCGCCTGGGTTGGCACAACTGAAGGGCCGCTTGATGAAGGGTTCCACTACTACCGTCTCACCGTGGATGGCGGGACATTTAATGACCCTGGCACACTCAACTTTTACGGCTCTACCAGGTGGGAAAGCGGCATAGAGATCCCTGCCCATGATCAGGATTTTTACGCCCTTAAGGATGTTCCTCATGGCAATGTCCAGCAGATTTTATTCCCCTCAAAGAGCACCAACACCTCGCGCCGCGCCTTTGTATATACACCACCAGGATATGAGAAGGATATAAACAGGCGTTATCCTGTGCTCTACCTGCAGCACGGATGGGGCGAGGATGAAACCGCCTGGAGCGTTCAGGGCCATGCCAATCTCATCATGGATAACCTGATTGCAGAGAATAAAATCAAACCATTTCTGATAGTAATGACCTATGGCATGACCAATGATGTTAAGATAGGGGGCCTTGGAGGTTTTAAGATTGAGCCCTTTCAGACGGTACTCATAGACGAGCTTATCCCCTATGTAGATGCCCATTTCCGCACACTTTCGGATCAACCCCACAGGGCTATGGCAGGCCTCTCAATGGGAGGCATAGAGACCAGGCTCATTACCCTTGCGAACCTGGATAAATTTTCCCATATCGGCCTTCTGAGTGGTGGCTCTATTTCCATGGATGATGTCAAAAATACGCCCGGTTTTAAGGAGAAGGTAAGGCTGGTCTTTGTCAGTTATGGCAGCCGGGAGCTAGGCAATAACAGTTTTGGGGGCCGCAATCCATTTGGCGGAGACCCAAAGGAAAATGATATCGCCCTAAAAAAGGAGGGCATAAACAGTGTATTCTATGTGTCAAAGGATACTGCCCATGAATTTCTGTCATGGAGGCGCAGCCTTAAGGAGATGGCTCCTCTGTTGTTCAAGGATTAAATATTTTGATCTTGTAATGGTATATTGCCGGCGGTCATAAAAGGGTGTTTCAAGCCTCATTATTTAAAGGAGAAGAGATAGTGAAATCGGTTGATGAGATGGAAAGATACGATGAAGGAAATCTGCGCTTAAAGGAGCAGATTGAGGAGCAGACCGGAAAGACAGTGGCGCAGCTCTATGCTGAAAGGTCAAAAAGGGTCAGGGATGTAATCGAGTTAAGGGAGCCTGACCGTGTTCCATTTTTAGTACTCATCGATACGCAGGCCTATTATGGATTAACCAACTCTGCATCCTATTATGCCCCCGTTTCCCTTAAAAGGACAATGAGAAAGGTGGCCATTGACGTTGAACCGGATGTGAGCGAGGCAGGTTTCCCATCATGCGGGGCTGTCATGACCTTACTGGATGTAAAGAACTGCATTTGGCCCGGAGGAGTTGGAGGCGCGCCGTTTGATACCATTAAGTTTCCCAAGGGGCATGAAGGGTTCCATGCTGGATATGTACCGCCAGCCGGATAAACTCATAAGGGCCTGTGAGGTGATTCTTGAAAGACGTATTGCAAAGGCGATTCCTGCTGATACCACCCATCGTGATTATCCTAAGAAGATCGCCATGCCTCTCTGGAGGGGAGACCCTAATTTCATGTCTGATGCACAGTTTAAGAGGTTTTACTGGCCCGGATTGAAAAAATCTTTGCAGACCCATGTGGAACTGGGCTATGTTCCGGTGCCATTCTTTGAATCAAGGTTTGGTAAAAGGCTTGAATGCATGCTGGAGCTGCCAGAGGGTAAGATACTGGCCTACGTAGATGCTGAAGATATAGTAGTGGCAAAGAAGATACTCGGCGGCCATACAGGCCTGCTGGTGCGTTGCCCTAATTCCGCAAGGGTGTGGTCTGTAAATAAACTGGAATCATTTTTAAAGGATGCTATTGATAAAAGCGGCAAGGGTGGCGGCCTGATGCTGGCCGTCCTTGTCCCGAATAATGCGAAGCTTGAAGATATACAGGCCATGTTGAAATCGGTCAAAGAGTATGGCAGATACTGATTCTGACTTGCCTGTATAATAGAGAGGTCTCCTTTCTCAAGATATGCCTTTTCTTCTAAATTAAGACAGCATAAAAGATGGGAAGAAATTCTTCACCAAGCCCATGAGCCTTCTATTCATACCAGAAATATCCGGTTAATAAATCCTCTTCAAGTTCAGGAAGGAACCGGATATCGAATATCATTTTCTTTTTTCTATCCTGTCTTGAAGTTCAGCTAGTGAAAGCAGGTTTCCGGGGTGAGCTTTATACTGTTTAAGCCTTTTTTCAGGTTCATCCTTGTGGCTCTGAGGGATAGGGCCATTGTCTTCACCAGCAAAGATCATATCCCAGAGTTCTTCAACAAATAATATCTTCTCTGATGTGCTTAAATTCTTGATTTCAGGGATATCAGTCAGGCGCATTTTTGATCCTCTAACCTATTAATTTACCAGATAATACCAAGTAACCCATAAAGAAGAAAGTTAATTTTGTAATTAACATTTTAAAAACCGGGGCCTATCATTGCGACTAAAATGCCAGCAATTCTCACGAAGGGATATTTGATCCCGATCGCTTGTCAGGCGTAACTTTATGCGAAGACTGAATCTGGAAATCCACCACGCAACATCATTCCCTCCCTGC
>CAZXUA010000096.1:0-17430 GCA_964643755.1 uncultured Desulfatiglans sp.
CTGGATTCACTTGTTTTATTTTTTACCTTGACAGGAGAATATAGGATTGTCCCCTAATCCAGGAGCTGCTTGATGCAATAGAAAGGCAGATAGAAAAGATTTCCTCCTCTGAGCCACCCAGTTTATCAGGGGCAGCCATCTGATTTATAATGGAACCCATCTTTTCCGTGCTATCAATCCTGTAGACCCCATCAATTTTATACTTTATTCCGCTCAAAATTGATTCACTTTGTATCCAAGATGAACATTGACAAAGATTGGCAGCTAAAATAATATGAGCTTAAAATTAATTATCCCATATAGCAGCGCATTCCGGGCCCCTGTGCTAATCAGGGTATCCGGTCAATAAAATAACCCTAATTATTAAAGGAGGACTTTTTATGAAGAGGTATTTATCCGCTGCTGTATTTGCAGCATTTATGCTGGGGCTTTTTATCAGCTCCCCGGCTCTCACCGGTCAGGCGATGGCTGCCTCATCAGGTGAAAAGATAACCGTGCTCACCCCGCTTGGCACACCACCCAACATCACACTTAAAAAGATGGCACCCCGTCTGGATACACTTGATGGCAAGACCATATATATAGTTGATGATGGTTTTGTGGGCGGCGATAATCTTCTTTATGAGATGGTTGACTGGTTCAAGGCAAACTACCCCATGACCACTGTCATTTTCAAACGTAAAGGGGGTATGGGTTTTAATGCAGAAGATCCTGTACTTTGGGCTGAGATGAAGGAGAAGGCAGATGCAATAATCATCGGCCTTGGCCACTGAAGCCAGTGCGCGCCGGCAGTTGTCGAGCACTCAGTAAATTTTGAAGCAAACATGGGCATACCTTCAGTCGCAATCGTCCTTGCAGAGTTTTATGATCAGGAAACCCAGAAGGCATTGGAGATCGGAATGCCGGGTATACGTACCCAGTGGATACAGGGCCCGGTCTGGGCAAAGACAAGAGAACAGTTAAGAAGAGATGTTATTAACGGCAACAATCCCCTTTCCGGGCGTAATGTAATGCAGGAGATTGTTGAAAAATTTACAAAACCCCTTACATCCGAAGAACTCAAAACCGGAGAGATAAAGAGAGACCGCGGCCCTGAAACCTATACAGGCACAGAGGAAGAGCTGCACAAGCTGTTCCTTGACAAGAGGTTTACTGATTTTCTGCCCATTGTCCTCCCGACAAAAGAGCGTGTTGATGAAATGCTCATGGGTACAAGCCAGGACCCTGACAGGATAGTGGGTAAAATGGCCCCCACACCGGGCGGATATTTTGAATACTGGACATTTACAGTAAGGGATGTTGCTGTAAATGCGGTAATGGCTGGTTGTAAACCCGAGTATATGCCTGTGCTTCTTGCTATCCTTTCA
Source organism: uncultured Desulfatiglans sp. (assembly GCA_964643755.1). Taxonomy (GTDB): domain Bacteria; phylum Desulfobacterota; class DSM-4660; order Desulfatiglandales; family HGW-15; genus JAAZBV01. The sequence goes on from CAZXUA010000096.1 coordinate 1,368, forward strand.
GGTGACCCGGTGTCAGGGATATCTCAGGAGGCCATATCCATATCTGATAACGGCTTTATGAGCGCAGTGGTAATCAACGGGAACATCCGTGACGAGATAGGGCTCAATTATGATGTTGGCGCTGTCGGCCCTTTTGCGCACGCCAATACCACAATCGGCAGGGCATACAGCCTTGCCTCTATTAATGTTGGAAACAATGGCAAGGTTGGCACAACATATATGGGAGTTATCGGTAACCACGGCAATCTGATCAATATAGTTATCGCTGAAAACGAGGAAAAATCCCCGTTTGACCCATTCTCTGTACGTCTGGGTTTTAAAAAGGGCGAAAACGTGGCAAGCCTGTTTACAGGCTGGGGTATTCTTTCTGCTGCTAACTGGGCAGCAAATGCCTGGGGAAAGGAGATGGATTATCCGAATATCATGAAGGAGATCGCCAAACAGCAGGGTTTTCTGTTCGGGACATTCTTTGTCTTGAGCCCCCCTATCGCCAATTTTGTTAAGGAAAAGTATAAAACAATACAGGAGCTGGAGGCAGCAATTGCCCCGCCGCCCGGTGCGGTATTTGGCCCTCCGCCCAAGGCTGATCCGGATGTAAGGGCTGCCGCGCCTGCACCCAAACCGACGGCAAAGATGAGGCCCATGATGGGGCCGCAGATACCCATAATTGTGACAGGCGCTACAAACAACAATTACTGGAGCGCTGGTGGTTTCAGGTATGGCCGCAGCATTAAGATAGATGACTGGCGTTAATTAGTATTCATTCAAAAAACTGCTGTTTTTTGAATGAAAGCGGTCAGCCATCAGCGGTCAGCGTTCAGTTAAAGGTATAACATAGTCATTGGGATTAATTAATATCCCTTTGATTTATCGGTAAATAGCCGCGGATGAGGGGGATAAATACTCTTATCCGCGGTTTTGTTTTTACAGCCGTTATAATATGGGTATATAATCGGCATTAAAATTTTTTCAGGAGGTATACTTATGCCGGGAACTCGTTTCTTATTAAAGTCAGGTATATTTATTTTTCTGGCCGTTCTTTCCATCTCTTTTTCATGGGGACTCGCTGCACAGAATCCATCACCAACCGTTTATGAGGCCCTGAGCCCCTGGGGAGATACAGACCCAAAGCCGCTTAAGGGTATCTCAGAGAGGCTTAATAATCTTTCAGGCAAAAAGGTAGGGATATTTGCCAATTATAAACGGGCAGCAATGCCTATTGCATCATCGTTAAAAGAGCGCATCAAGGAGAGCTATCCTGATGCAGAGGCAAGCATATATCATTCGGATAAATGGAATGTCATAGAGATTGAGACAGAGAAGAGGGATGAGTTTAAAAAGTGGGTGGATGGTAATGACGCCTTTATCCTCCTTGTGGGTGATTGAGGCTCCTGCACCAAGTTCCTCGTATTTAACGCAATGTCCATCGAGGAGCTTAAGAAGCCGGCCGTGCTGCTGGCTAATCCGGGATTCATCGGGGATGCAGAATCTGCCTCATCAAACAAGGGTATGCCTGTCTTAAGGTTCCTGCCGGTCAATATTGCATGTGAATCTACTGTAAAGGCAGAGATAGATGCCGGCACAAAGGAGGCCATGCCTAACATAGTAGAGGCACTTACAAAACCCCTTACAGAACATGAAAGGGCGCCTAAATGGGCAACAGAGCCTCCGCCCAGGATCGCCTTTAAGGGCAGTTATCAGGATGTGAACCGCTTCTTTTACAGAAAGGGGTGGACAGATGGGCTCCCCATTGCCCCGCCCACAGAAGAGGCTGTCAAGGAGATGATGCAGGGCACAGATTTACCGCATGACCATGTTGTTGCAGAGGTTATCCCGCGGCACGGTAAGGCCACCATAGAAAAGATCGCAATAAATGCAGTGATGGCGGGAGCGCTTCCAACACACATGCCTGTAATCATAACAGCGGTTGAGATGCTTAGCGATCAGAAGACCAGGTTTGACACCTTTGAGGTAAGCACAGGCTCATGGGCGCCCTTTTTCATAATCAACGGGCCGATAAGGGATCAGATACATATTAATTATGGTTCAGGGGCATTAAGCCCCGGCAATATCGCCAATGCAGCCATAGGCCGTACTATAGGTCTCATAGTTAAGAACATCGGCGGGGCACGCAAGGGTGTGGAAGATATGGGTGTATTAGGGAGCCCTTTAAAATACAGTCTTGTGATCGGCGAGGATGAGGATAAGAGTCCGTGGGAACCGCTCCATGTGGATCGCGGGTTTAAAAGGGATGAGAGCACTGTCACAGTGTTTTTCCCGAATATCTATACGCAGGCCGTGCCCAAAGGCACAGATGCACAGGGGATAGCTGAATCCATGAAGGCGATGAATCCCTGGAGCATGTCATGCTTTATAGTTATACCATCCCATGCGGAGACTCTTGCGAGCGAAGGTTGGACAAAGGAGGATCTGAAGGCATTTCTAATGAAGGATGCTGAATCGCCTATGACCGCTTACCAGCAGAGTCAGGGTGTAAAGAGAGATGCAAAGGATATCCTCTCAGCTCCGCCTCCGGTTGTAGACCCGAATAGCCTTATGATCATTGTTGCAGGCGGCCCGGGTGCATGGACAGGGCTGTTAAAAAGTGTTGGTGGCATAGAGAATGACTTTGTTACGAAAAAAATAACCCTGCCCAAAAACTGGGACACGCTTGTTAAAAAGTACAGCAATATTGTCCCGAATTACGACAGGTATTAGGGTATCCTTTCTTCAAGGTATATTCCTGTTTGTAAATCAAACCGAAGGGGCACGCCGCAGCGTGCCCTTCAAATTGCTGTTTATGAAATCATCAAGATAAGGGCACAGTGCGCCGTGCCCCTACAATATTTCCCGATGTATAATTTTGCCCAATAATCTAATTGAGATAAACCTTTATAGTCAAATCCATATACAAAAAGGTAGTGCAGTCAATATTTTGTTTACTTATAAAAATTTGCGTATAAAATAATGCTTTATTAAGAAATATTTTGCATTTTACTATTCCCATTTTTAACATCAGTAAAAAATGAGGAGGCAAAAATGAAAGAATCAAAATATCTTATGTTGCCCTATTTGTCCGGCGCATAATTTTTTGTTGTGCCATATATCAGAAGAGTGTGATGCATATACTTAGAATAAGCTGACAGCTCATCGCTGACCGTTGAAAGCCCCATCCAGAATTTTTCTCTTTCTGGATGGGCATTAAGCGCCTTTCTATTACATTGAATATCCAGAGAGAGTTCTCCATTCCGGGTGCATCGGGAATAAATGGCAACCCAACAAAATTTGAAGAATTTGAGATTTATTATCCATCCATTTTATTTTAATCGCGCCAGGGAGAGGGCATTATCAAAACTCTGTATAAATATAGAACACCCTTATGACTATAAGGATGTCAGAAGCTTTGACTCCATTATGGTAATGGAAAAGAAACATAACATAAAAAGACAGAGGGTTTATTATGTCAAAAAAATGGATTATCTGGCTTTGGTTTCTTCTCCTTATTATTAATCCCGGACAAATTTGCACTGCGGATCCCGGCGCGTGCACAAAACCGAAGGTGGCTGTAAAGCTGGGAGATTTCACAGATGAGACCTATCAGGTCCTGATACGGCAATATCCATTTCAGACAAAGGAATACTGGCTTGAGCATATTCAGCAAAAAATGGTCGAAAAGCTCAGGGCCAATTCACCCGGTATAGATATCTTCCCAATGGCTTCAGGCAAGGAATATGACTATTATATCAGCTACAACGTTGCGGTCATAGCCTGCGGAGAGGAGCAAAAGATCGGGGATATCCTGTCCAGCAAAGACACCTGTTACTGGGTTCTCGGCCTTCTCTATTCCAATGATGCCTGCGGTCTTGCAGGCGTGGGTTTCAGAAGCGCCAATATCCAAAACAAAGACATAGACACCGCCGTGACCCTCTTTGCCCTGCAAATGGGCAACATTGAAACCATAGCCGCCGCCCACGAGCGCAAGCGACCCATTCCTCCGCGCGGGCCGCAAATTCGAATAGAAAAAGAGCCCCGTTCAGTCTCCCCTTTGGAGGATGAGCGGGAAACCGTGGTTGAGGCGCTGGTGACAAACTGCAAAGGGGAGCCGGTGTATGATAAGGTTGGGGAACGGTTCGGTGTTGTGGCAGGAGCAAAACAGGGGCAGCGCGGCGAAACCCATCCTGTTGATGAAAATACCGCATGGCAGCAAGTCGCAAATGGCTGGCTCATCTCTCCCAGCGCCCAGGGCGGTGCAGCTCTTAAATACAAACTCACCAAAGGAGTGAAAGCAGGGAAAGAGACCCTTACATTCATCGCCTGCGGTCTGGACAAAAAGGCGAAAAAAGAACAGACCGTCGAAATAGATGGATTGGAAATCCGCGTAAAACCGCAAAAGACACAGATCAAACCGGGTGCAGAGACCCGCATTGACATCGAATTTGCGAAGGTCTCTGCCAAGGGCGAAAGAAAACCCATTCCGGGCAAGGAGCTCAGCCTCAAGATTGAAGGGCTGAAAGACGGTGTCGTTAGTCCGAAAGATAAGATCTTGACGAATGCGGAAGGCCGCGCCAGCCTGGTCTATCATGCAGGACAGAATGACAAAACCATAAAGATCACCGCCTTTTATCAGCCGCAGAAATATCCGGACAGGGCTGAGGGCTCTGCTGTTATAACTGTCCATGAGGGAAAAGGTGACCTATCAGTACAAATCAACGGCACTATAAATTGGGTTGGTGAAGACAAGGATAAAAAGGGAACCATCACGAGCAGTTTTACCATAAGTGGCACCATGACTCTTGATAAGCAGAAACATGGGGGCCATTATGAAAACTATGAAATGGAAAACCTTCAGTTGACCTATTCGCATCATGCCGAGTTTCATAACAAAAAACCGGAAAAAGATTGTCCTGATACACTTTTTTGGGAAGTTTATGGAGAAGGTTCATTTCCAATACAAAAAGGAAAAATCATAATCAGGTATCCTCAGGATACTGCTGAAAAATCCTCCCGCAAGCTGGGAGAGTTTAAAATGGATTTGAGCAGCGGAGCCCTCCCTACAAAATGGAAATTTGGCTGTGGCGGAAACCAGATAAAGGACAACAATACCAGCATTAGTGTCAGTGTCATTGAGCAAAAAAGCCCCATAGTCAAAAAGCAACTTGAGTTTTCAGGTTCGCGAACCTTTGGAATAACCGACTTTAAGGGAGCATTTAATCTTGCTGTTGCGCCGGCCCTCTCCTTTAATTTCAACGACAATGAATCAAAAGATATAACCGCGTTTCCGTTTGTGCCTAAAGAACTTGAAAAGGTCATTTCTGAAGGAGGGGGCAGCATAGAGCAGATGCTAAATCTCGGATTAGGCATTAATAAGGAAGGAAGCAATGGAAGGTTAACCTGGAAGATAAAAAAGATAAAAAAATAATTAAGGAGGTATAGGTCATGAATAATTGTAAAACAATCATCTGTTATGTATTTGGCCTGTTATTTATCCTGAGCGCTATCGCCTTTGGCCAGGAGGATAAAAAAGGCTGCAGCGATCATCCGCTTTTTTCAAGGATGCAGGGTTATAGAATAGTGAAATGCAGCGATAATGAATTTGCTGCTGATGATTTTCTAGATCCGGCAACACAGCAAAAGGTGACAATCGAAGGACGAATGTTTTACCTGGAATATTCTGCAATTGAACCCTTTAGAGGCAAATATTCCAAGCTGCAGGTTTCTCGGAATTATACAAATGCCATTACAAGTATCGGAGGTATTGCTTATGAGAAAAATCCCAAGGATCCATCAGAAACATCTATGAAGCTCATTAAAGACGAAAAAGAGATCTGGGCCAAGCTTCAGTATAATTTTGGAGCTAACTACCTGTATTTAACCATTATAGAAAAGAAAGCCATGGCTCAGCAAGTGGTTGCCGATGCCAAATTCATGTCCGAGGGAATTAACTCAACGGGTCATGTTGCTATCTATGGGATATATTTTGATTTCAACAAGGCTGATATAAAGCCTGAGTCAGGGCCTGCCTTAAAAGAGATAACAAATCTGCTGCAACAGGATCCCAACCTTAAACTTTACGTGGTTGGACATACCGACAATGCGGGGGGGCTCGATTATAATATGAAACTCTCTCTGCAAAGGGCTGAGGCAGTGGTTAAAGAGCTGGTTTCAAGATATGGAATATCATCAGAGAGGCTAAAGCCAGGCGGTGTGGGGCCAATGTCGCCTGTAGCATCTAATGATGCTGAAGAGGGCAGGGCCAAAAACCGCAGGGTAGAACTGGTAAAACAATAATAGTTATATTCATGCAACACTCCCTGTTATCTACACTTCACAACAGGGAGTGCATTATTACGATACAATAAACATACCAACGCTACACACTATTTTAATTTCGTGTAGTTCGCGGTTAAAGAGTATTTTTCCTCTATCTTATAATGATATGCGATAATAATTAAATATGTTAAACTCGTTTAATCATGAGCATAAGAACCCTCTTAATATTTCTTATTATACTCGTCTTTCCTTTTTCAGAAGGATTGCCTGTTGAGGTATCTATCAGAGGAAACAGGCTTTCAGTAAATGCAGAGAATGAACCTCTCAGGGATATCCTGCAGGCACTTGCTAACCAGGGAGTAACTGTACATGCTGACCCGGAAATAAATCCTTATGTAACATTTTCCTTCAGCAACAGGGAGATGGAGCAGGGTTTGAATACCCTGTTGAGGAACCTGAACTATGTCCTCATATGGAAATCAATTGATACCCCGACAGGTCAATTTGTAATACTTGAAGAGGTTCACCTGTTTTTTCCGGGGAAAAAAGAACTTGTAAAAACACTCCCACCGGGCAAGAGACGACTTGTTAAAAATCCAAAGGATGGTTCAGTATTTGTTAAAAACGAAATACTGCTCCGGCTTTCCAGGGAAATCGATTTAAATAAATTTAGTAATTTTTTATTTGAAAACGGGCTGGCCGTTTCGGGTTACAACATAACCGCCAGGATTATAAAGGTTATTCTGCCTGAAAAATCTGACTATTTTGCCATACTGGAACTGATCAACAGGTATCCGGGTATAGAAAAGGCCGAGGCCAATTATGCATATCCTGTTAATCATCCTTTTTTTGTTACCGGATTATCTACAGAAACATCCTACCCCGAAGCAAAGGGCTTATCAGAAAACTCTGTCCCGATAGCAGTGATAGACAGCGGCCTGTCACAGGAATATCTTTCAGCACCTTACGTATACAGATCATTTAACAGCGTAAACCCTGAAGCACCTCTTTCCGATTCGTTGGGTCACGGAACTCAGATGGCGATGATAGCAGGGGGCGCTGTCAAACCACTCGGTAAAGGTGATGAATCAGCCACTTTAAACCCTGTAATCGCCATAAAGGGTTTTGATGAAGAGGGTTATATATCAAATTTTGACTTAATGAACGGCATAGAATTTGCCCTGAATAATGGCGCCAGGGTAATGAGCCTGAGCTGGGGTTCTGAGACAAAGAGCGGGTTTCTTGATCAAACTTTTGATTATGCCGCATCAAAGGGATTAATAATACTGGCTGCGGCAGGTAACGAACCCACCGGTAATATCATGTATCCCGCAGCATATGACTCAGTCATCGGTGTAGGGGCGCTTGATCCCGGGGGCAAAAAATGGGACAAATCCAATTATGGAGACTTTGTCACAATATATGCCCCGGGCTTTGCCTCATTTCCTGTCGGGTATAAAGGTGAACCTGGCGTATATGGCGGCACATCTATATCAACCGCTTTTTTGGCAAATAGAATTGCCGGATACCTTTCTAAAAAACCTGACGCAACAATAAAGGAAATTCTGACTGCCCTTACTGATAAAGCTGAAAACATGAAATAGCAAAGGCGGTTAGCGGAGACTGAATCGGAGAATCCACAACCCCCGTGTCATTCTCCGACAATGATCGGAGAATCCATTACCCCATCGTCATTCCCGACACCGATCGGGAATCCAGTCTTAAAGAATGTATCCACGAAACATTTCCCTCCACTTGTGCTGCCTACTACCTCAAAAATTGATAATATCTTTTTACCCACCGTAGGGTGGGGTTCTTGTCCTGCCATAGCTTCTCCGACCACCATAGCTTTAGCGTCGGTGGTTAGCGACGGTGGATTATACCCCACCTAAAAATGGTCACGAATAAATCCTGCCCCTACGAAAACCTGAAAATCTAAAATAAAAAGAAACTCGTCCTATAAAATGTCCCTCCCCTCGCGGGAGGGATTAGGGAGGGGTCAACTTTTACCTCAACTGAAAACCTATTGACATCATCCCAGTGATTCCAGATAATGCCCAAGTCTGACCAATTTTTTTTCATCAAGTTTTAAGTAAATTTTTGCTGGTACTTATAAAGGTTGCTGGAGTATTTAACAGAAACCATCTAAGAATGATATTTGGATGTTGGACAGAAACTGTTCGATTAATTATGAAGGATAAAGCAAGAAAGGAGATCTTATGAAAAAGGTAATTTTAATTATTTCCATTTGCTTAATTCTCGGAGGTTGTGCCACTGCAAAAAAAACATACACATCTGATGGTAAGGAAGGGTATGCAATAACTTGTTCTGGTAGTGCACTTAATTGGGGCATGTGCTACGAGAAGGCTGGTGAAATTTGTGGAGAAAAAGGATACGAAGTTCTTGAAAAAAGTGGCGACAAAGGTGCTATGGTTTCTGGAAATCAGTTCGGTCTGTATGGTGGATCTGTTATAAATAGAAGCATGATAATAAAATGCAAAGAATAGAAAAACCAAACGGACGATGGGTAATCAATATTGACTTAGAGGGCTTTGGGCAGTTATACGATAAGGAAGATATTATTCTATTGTCTCTCGGTGAACTAATGGAAGGTATCTATCAAATTGGTGTCAAATGCTATCCCGAATCTCCTGATAGACTTTTCGCTCATCAAATTGGCGATGGTTTTATAATTGTTAGTGATTTTCCAGAAGAATCGTTAGAAAGGCCTTTGGCAATAACCTTGTCGTTACTCCGGCATGTTGCTCATTCCGGTCGTTATGCAAAAGCAACAATTTCAGAGGGTGATTTTGCGGATATTTTTTCCTGTTATCCTTCCTCTGTAACAAACGCGGCAGGCCCTGATAAAAGAGTCAACATGGGTCATGGGATCATGACACTTTTCCCGGTAATGGGCACAGCACTCATCCGCGCTATTTCGATAGCAAAAAAATGCCCGAGTGGTCCATTATTAGCATTGGCTACAGCAAATCGGGATCGAATTCCTAATGGTCTCATCATTCATGATACTCCATCTCAAGACATTATGGTTGTAGACTGGATTCATTCGGAAAATGGGCTTTCAAAAGATATATCTGTAAAATCAAATCTAAAGTGGCCTGATGCAAAAACAATATCAGAGCAACTAAAAGATTATTGTCAAAAACAAGCAGTAAAAGAAGAATGGAAAACGAGCGTTCATGAGTTCCTCGGAATATCTGTATAAAAAAAGGCCGCTAAACGGCTATAGGTGACAGCGCATAAGCCACATTTCCCCTGAACCGACTTGTTATATGATAAATAAGAGGTTATTGAAATTCAGTAAGGAAGATAAAAAAGACTCTCTCGCTTTCTGATTTGTTTTTTGCTTAAGAGAGTCAAATTATGCTTCTATTGTAATGAAAAAATGTGAAAGTCATTTGGGAGCAATTTATGATCAGTAAAAAGGACATATCAAATTTTTTTAATAGTAACGAATCCTTTGTGTCTTTTATAGTCACCTTCTACCTATTACTAATACTTAGTTGGTTTATCCCATTCAATTCAAAAAACTTACTAATGTATATCTTCGTTGGATGCATATATTTCATCACGGTATTCTTTTTAATAAGGTATGGTTCTTGCAGTCATAGAAATGAAGTTGAGCATAAGTGTGCAAAAAGTATAGCTAATTTCTTGGATAAAGAGCTAGAAAAATTGAATTGGGATAATGATCAGGTCGACGAGTTAAGGCTTCTCATTGTTAAATGGCAGTACTCCAACGATAACCAAAAATATCCAAAATGATTAAGCTAAATGACTTTTCAACATAGTGATATCTTGGTTTGGAGACAAAAGTGAAAATTACAAAATTGCATGCTGGTATTTTACAATTAAAAGAAGCAATTAATTTCTTCTTTGAACGCAGAGATCCAATCGCAGTCCATACTGTTGCAGGCGCTGCATCTAATACTTTATTCAATTTAAGTGAATATAAAGGATTAGATAGCCCTGTGCGAGGGAACCCCAATGTTAGAGAGGAAAAAAAAGGATTGTGGATTTCAAAAATTAATGAGGCACAGAATTTCTTTAAACATGCTGATCGTGATCCTGATGCAGATTTTGAATTTGATCCTTGGATAACTGAAATATTAATATTCGAAGGATGTTTTCTTGTTGAATCTCTTACAGGTGAAATGTTCCCTGAAGCAAAATTGTTTACTATTTGGTTTTCTACTAAATATCCAGAATTTTTGTCAGAAGGAAGCTATAAAGAATTAATTAAAGACAGGATTACAAAAGGACTTGATGTAAATGACTTCAAATCAATACTTGTGGCTCTTTCTCAAATAAGAAAAGATAACATCAGGTACAACATGACATAGACGATAGTTGCCGATAAAGGGGAAAAAGGGGTCAGGTCTGCTGATGACTCTTGTCTTGTGTAAAGGCGTCTATCGGTGGCACACTGTCATCGCATATGAACCCTCGCGCCGCTAGTGTGCCGCATCACCATTAACCGCAAAAGTAAGAACAAAAATCTTGAAATTAAATAGGGTATGACTTATTATCATACCGGAGGTGCTAAAAAATGGCTGCACCAAAAATAGCAATTACATTAGAAAAGGATATGGTCAAAAGGATAGATATGCTTGTTAAATCCAATTTGTTTCCAAACCGAAGCAAGGCTATTCAACAGGCTGTAGTAGAAAAACTGAACCGTATCGATAAAAGTCGTCTTTCTCAGGAATGTGCAAAACTTGATCCTGAATTTGAACAGTCTTTTTCTGAGGGCGGTTAGCAAACTAAATATTCAGTCCCTTTTTATACTCCTCAACCCACTCAAGGTATTTCTTTATCATCTCTGATCTGAATCAGGTAATACACAGGACCTGTTTTCCAGTATCTCCACTGCGGACTCTTTACCTGATGATCTCACATCAATTGACCTGCAAATTCTTCCATCAACCAGTTCTATTATACGGTCAGACCTTATTGCCACCTCCCTGTCATGTGTCACCATTACAAGGGTGGTACGGTTTTCCCTGTTGATCTCCCTTAAAAGATCCAGCACCTTTGCCCCTGTTTCCCTGTCCAGGTTACCTGTGGGCTCATCTGCAAATATCACCTTTGGCCTGTTGATCAGCGCCCTTGCTATAGAAACACGCTGCTGCTGGCCACCTGATATCTGTGTTACATATTTATCCTTTATGTCGGTCAGACCAATACGATCTATAAGCCTGTTCGCCTCTTCTATTAAGGCCTGGCCCGGCCTTCCGCTTTTTATCCAGTGGGGCATCAGGATATTTTCAAATACTGTAAACTCCGGCAGCAGATGATGGAACTGGAAGACAAACCCTATGTTCTCGTTTCTGAATGAGGCAAGCCTGTTGACGTTTATATCTGAAAAGGAGTGACCATCTATCACAATTTCACCGGAGGTGGGCGGGTCGAGCAGGCCGAGACAATTTAAAAGCGTGCTTTTCCCTGAACCGGAAGGGCCGATCAGGGCGGTGAATGTGTTCCGCTCTATGTAAAGCTCTATATCAAACAGGACATGGGTTTTAATTGTTGTGCCGTAAATCTTGTTAAGCCCCTTTACCTGTATCATGTTATCAGCCATTACGTATCACCTCTATGGGCGATAATCTTGATGCACGGCTTGCGGGTATGGCAGAGGCCAGTGTAGAGGCGATAATAGCCAGAACAACAGGAAGTATAATATATGATGTCTTTATCTCAAGGCCAAAGGCTATCATATCCCCCATTGCCCTGATAAAGAGTATTGATATGCCATAACCTATGGCGATCCCTGCGACTGACCCCGTTGCGCCAAGGATAAAACCCTGCACAACAAATATCTTTGCTGAACTTATGTCAGTAGCGCCCATGGCCTTAAGTATACCGAGCTGCCTCGATTTCTGGACAGCAGATATGGCAAGTACGCTCGCTATGCCAAGGGATATGGAAAAGAGTACAAAGAACTGGATTGTATAGGATGATGAACTCTGGGATGAAAGGGCTGCCAGCATCTCTTTGTTTGTCTTCTGCCAGGATTCAATCTTTACCCTTGAAAAATAACGTGAATATTTTTGTGCTACAGATTCTGCCTCAAAGACATCCTTCACCTGTGCCTCAATCGCCGACACCCCGTCAATACCGAAAAAGGCCCTTACCCTGTCAAGTGAAAGCACAACAAGGCTGCTACCTGTTGCTGTGCCCAGATCAAAGATCCCCCCTGCTATTAAAGAGACATTCTCTCCTTCGTCATTTCTCAGAATAAACTTGTCACCTGTTACAAGCGCAAGTTTATCAGCAAGCTCCTTTGCAACAAGGGCGGTTTCACCTGAAAACCTGTCGCTGCCTGCAATCAGCTTTTGCCTTATCCTGTAGATGCCCGGCCCATCCGGTTCCAATAGCCCCTTTACACGCACAGGATGCACGGTGCTCCCCTCAAGCACAAAACCATTCCCGTTTGCAACAGGGGATATGTAGGTGAACCTTTTATCCTTTTTAAGCTCAAGCACATATTGCTGCCATGAAAATATCTCCGGCCTCTCCTCAATGGCCGCCTTTCTGTACTCTTTAACAGCGGCTGAGCCTGTATCAATGGGGGCAGGGATTCTGTCCTCAGGGGATATTACGAGGTGCGGTGCAGACCCCACTGTCCTTTCAATGATGCTGTTTTGTAGCCCGCCTATCAGGGAGGATAAAAAGAACTGCACGGCCACGCCCATGGCAATGCCAAGTATAATAAAAAGGGTCTGAAGCCTCCCTTTAATTAGAAATCGCCATGCAATCATTATTTCATAATTGTTAAGCGCCATATCACCTGTCCGGGGGTGTGTATAAAACAGTGTTTTCCGGTATATCCTCAAGGATTACCCATTTCTCACCAACCTCCCGGAAGGCTGTCTTTACCGGCCTCATTCCACCTTCGCCCTTAATATAGACATATCCGGCCCCATCAGCACGGGTGAGAAACCTTGAAGGGGCTGCAGGCACGCTGGTAAACCTCTCTGCGATTATCTCAACATTTCCTGTCATGCCGTACCTTATAAAATCATGTTTATCAGTGATCTTTAATTTAGTCAGGCAGCTTCCCCTTGAGAGATCAACATCCAGACAGACAAAAAAGACCTTTGCTGCTATTTTAACTGACGGATATGCATCCAGCACAATAAATGCATCCTGATCGTTTTTGACAAAGGGCATATCCCGCTGGTCTATGTTTGCCTCTATCTCCCACTCCCTATCCTCTATGATGCTCATCAGTTCTGCATTATCCAGCACAGATTCACCCTCTGTGAAATAGACATCTGTGATTATACCCCTGTAAGGGGCCTTTATATCTTTATCATCAATGGCCTTTTCGGAAAGCCCTATCTGCTCGATTATCGCACCCCTTTCAGTTTCAAGGTTTGCCAGCACCCCTGAAGTGGTGAATGTATCTATCTCTATCTTTGTCTGATTATATCTTGAGAGCGCCTGATCATAACCATCTATAGCCGCCTCCAGCTCTACATCAGATACCCCCCCTGCCTCTGAGAGTTTTTTAAGCCTGTTCATATAGCGTTCGGAATTGTTCAGTGTTGCTGTATCCTTTTTAAGCTGCTCATGCAGCCTTGGTAGCCCGTTTTTCTTTGAATCCTCTATCTGCAGGTTGATTGAGGCCAGCCTGTTTTTGCTTATGGTAAGGTTTCTGCGCTCCCTGTAATCATCAATCAGGGCAACTGTTTCACCCTTTTCAACCCTTGTGCCCTCGGTTACATTTAACTTTATGATGTCCCCGCCCGCCTTTGCCTTAATTCTGTATGGCTTTGGTTCGCTTACTGTGCATGATGCTAGCACTGTATAATCGAGGTTTACCTGTTTCAGGGTATAGCTCTCCTGTTCACCCTTACCGCATGATGAAAACAAAAAGGGTAACAAACAGAGGAAGAGGCGAATATGTAAATTAGTGTAATATTGTCTCATAATATTTTACTACCTACGCCAAATCTTGCATTAAAGATTCTTTTTATACTCCTCAACCCACTCAAGATTTTCCTTTATCATGTCTGGTATGGGTAAAGAATATGGACACCTTGTCATGCACTCGCCGCATCCTGTGCATTCAGCCGCCTTTTTGATTAATGACATAATAAGCATATTCTTAAGGGCCTGTGGCCCGAGCCTTTTTACAAAGGATTTCATCCCCAGCACCATCTGTATGTGTATCCCCACAGTGCATGGGAGGCAGTAATCACATCTGCGGCAGAACTTTTTGTCATACTCCTTTGTGATTGCCTCAAGGCTCTTTTGCTCTTCATTAGAGAGTTCCCAACTCCCGCAGAAGATTCGCCAGTTCTGGTCAATAAGCCTTTTATCCTCAACCCCAGCCAGTACAAGGATATCAGGGATGGCTAACACCCACTTGAGTGCAACCTCAGGGGACTCGATTACGCCGCCTGAAAATGGCTTCATAGCGAGGATGCCTATACCCTTCTCCCTTGCCTTTGGCACAATCCTCTCTTTTGCTGCCGGTTCAAGGAAGCTCAGGCAGACCATGATGGTCTCAAAATAGCCATCATCAATGATCTTTTCAAGGAGGTCAAGGCTGTGACTCGTGACCCCTATGTGGCCTATTAACCCCTGCTCCTTTGCCCTTCTTAACCCATCAAGTGCTCCGCCTGGTTTTAAAACCCTTTCATACTCGTCATTAGAGCTTACTGCATGGCACTGATATATATCTATATAATCGGTCTGGAGGTTCTTAAGACTCACCTCTATGTCCTTTTGTATGCCGTCTGCAAACCGGTTCATGGACTTGGTGGCAAGCACCACCCTTTTATTCGTCTGTTTTAGTGCTTTGCCTATACGTGCCTCGCTTGTGGAATACATGCGCGAGGTGTCAATAAAGTCCATACCTGTCTCTATGGCATGCAGCACAACATCCACTGCCTGCGCCTCACTCACACGCTGTATGGGTATACCGCCAAACCCAAGCCTTGTTACCTCAAGACCTGTATTTCCTAGAATTATTTTATTCACCTTTTCACCTCTAATTCTTAGAATCTATTTAATCTATAAAATAACAGAAGATCTTCGGAATTTCCTCTTATATTTAAAAAAAGTACATATTCGTTTTGAGCTATGATAATAAATAGATAAAAGATTAAAAACCTTATATCATTTCAGGGGAAATAAATATGGACGAAAAACACTTTTTATTCAAAATAAGACTTTTAGATGTACACACTGATATATGGCGTCGTTTCACTGTTCCGTCCGATATCCCCCTTGATCGCTTTCACGATGTGATTCAGATTATCATGGGATGGGCCGACAGCCATCCGCATGAGTTTACCATCTCAAAACAACATTATACTGAATACCCTGAATCAGAGGAAGATGGTCTTCCATGCGGGAAGTACAGGATTAGCGACCTTGTTAAAAGAAAGGGGACTATAATTAGTTACCTGTACGATTTTGGTGACTCATGGGGACATGAACTTATACTTGAAGAGAGCAATTTCAGTGACCGGAACATACCCTTACCCGTTTATTGTCTGGAGGGGAAAGGGGCCTGCCCCCCGGAAGATGTAGGGGGCGCAGAGGGATATGAAGAGTTCTGCAGGGTAATGAAAGACCCATTCCACGAGGCACATAATTCCTTTGCAGAATGGTATGGAGATAATTTTGACAGCACACAATTCGACCCGGACGAGGCAAACTGGGAACTGTTGAAATATCTCAGATGGTCAAGGGACAGGTTTTTACCTTGGGACACAGATTAGATAGGAATAAAGATCGGAAGAGCGTCGTGTAGGGA
>CAZXUA010000097.1:0-4980 GCA_964643755.1 uncultured Desulfatiglans sp.
CCCAACCCCCCCCAATCCTACACTCTTTCCCTACACGACGCTCTTCCGATCTTCGACAATCTGCTAAATATATGATATGTAGGGTAAATTTTTTTAATTACCGAGCTTAATGAATTAGCATAATTAATAAATAATTAGCGTAAAATGGAGTAATCGATGTTTAAAGAAGGTGATTTGGCAGTATACCCTGCACATGGAGTCGGCATAATAGAGACAATTGAGACCAAGGAAATTTCAGGGTGCAGACAGGATTTTTATACCATCAGAATTCTTGATAATAATATGAAGATAATGGTCCCCACACGTAACGTGAACAATGTCGGGTTAAGGGAAATAATCGGGCAGAAGGAGATCCCAAAACTCTATTCTATCCTGAAAAAGAGGGATATGGTGATAGATAACCAGACATGGAATCGCAGGTATCGGGAATATATGGATAAGATAAAGACCGGCTCTGTCTTTGAAGTGGCAGAGGTTTACCGTGACCTGCTTATGCTTAAAGAAGAAAAGGATCTCTCGTTCGGAGAGAGAAAGATGCTTGATACAGCAAGGAGCCTTCTTGTAAAAGAGATATCCCTTGCAAAAAAGGTAGCAGAAAAACAGATAGAAAAGGATCTTGACAAGATGTTTCCGGCAACATCAGCGCCAGCTCCCACTGTTTAGAGGGCCAGGGGAAATTAAACAAATAATCCTTCTATTTATACCTCTGGCCCATCTGCCAAGGAAAAGCCCTTATAATATACCCATTTTACTGCCAAGAAAATTATCGTGGAAAATGCACAGGAAAGAAAATGCCACTTTCAGGCTGAAAAAGCAGACATTGATCTACGTATTGACGCCTTTTTATCCTTAAAAAACCATGACCTGACAAGGTCAAGGATCCAGGCACTCATAAGAAATGGCAATATAAAGGTGAATAACAGCCATGTAAAAACCAGTTACAGGTTAAGGGCAGGCGATTCAATCGAGCTTATATTGCCGCCCTCACTTCCTTATCAGATCAACCCCGAGCCAATCAATTTATCAATAATATACGAGGATTCATCCATTATTGTTCTGGATAAGCCCCCAGGGCTGGTTATTCATCCTGCGCCGGGCCATAAGGATGGGACACTTGTTCATGGCCTGCTTCATCACTGCAATGACCTCTCCGGAATAGGCGGGGTAATGAGGCCGGGCATTGTTCACAGGCTTGACAGGGACACATCGGGCCTGCTTGTTGTTGCAAAAAATGATATGGCCCATAATTTTTTATCCAGCCAGTTTAAAAACGGTTTGATCAATAAAAGGTATTGTGCACTGGTTCATGGCATACCAATTAGAGATAAAGGTTTGATAGATCTGCCAATATCCCGCAACCCTGTAAAAAGAAAAGAGATGGCTGTATCCCCAAAGGGGAAAAGGGCTGTCACAGAATGGCAGATAGAAGAGAGACTTTCCGGCAGATTCGCATTATTATCTGTAACAATTAAGACAGGAAGGACACACCAGATCAGGGTGCATATGTCACATATTGGTCACCCCGTTGTTGGCGACCCTGTCTATGGTTATAAAAACAGCTGGTGGAGAAAAAATAACCTCCCTGCTGATGAGATAGAGGATTTGATAAAAAGGCAGATGCTCCATTCAGCATACCTCGCCTTTACTCACCCTGATACAGGTGAATACAGGGAATTTAATGCGCCCGTTCCGGCAGATATGGAGCTGGCAATAAAAAAACTGGGGTCATTTTCAATAAAAATATAAATTAGACTTGACATAAGTCGGAATAATTAATATATATTCGATATTCTTACCTTTTGGAGGATTCGGTATATCCGGATATCAGATTAAAGCTGCACGGGAAGTGTTCTTGTTCTTTCATCATAACTAACTCGCACAAATGGCTCCTTCTTATAAAGAATTGTCCATGTGAGTTATTCGAGACCCGTGTTATATAGACTCCCGAAAATTTGATTCCGGTAAAAATATTTTAGTAGAAATTTATCAATGGTAATTAACTCCCGTTTGGCAAGGTCTTTGCAGTTTTTATAAATGGTTAGAGTCTAATCGATAACCTGAAACAGCAGAAAATATATAACCACCCCGGTGAGACCAATTTCTCAAAAAAATGCCCTGGAAGGTATGGTTCGTTTTAAAATATAGGCCCAAAAAATCAAGGGATTTTCCCTTTTAATAAAAGGAAATATTATTTCTAATTTAGTATAAAGAAAACATAATATGGAGAACTACTTATGAATCTTGTCGAATTAAAAAAGATGAAAATCAGTGAACTGACAACCATGGCTAGGGACTTTAATATCGAAGGGGCAACAGGCATGCCTAAACAGGAGTTGATATTTGCCCTTCTCCAGGCCCATTCAGAACAAAATGGTCTGATCTATGGTGAGGGGGTGCTTGAGACCCTGCCTGATGGCTTCGGGTTTTTAAGGGCCCCGGACGCCAATTATCTGCCAGGTCCTGATGACATCTACATATCGCCTTCCCAGATCCGCAGATTCAATCTCAGGACAGGCGATACGGTTGCAGGTCAGATAAGGCCGCCAAAGGATTCGGAAAGATATTTTGCCCTACTTAAGGTAGAGCAGGTAAACCATGAAGACCCTGAAATTTCCCGCGACAAGATACTTTTTGACAACCTTACCCCCTTATACCCAAATGAACGCATAACACTTGAGACAGTTTCTGACAACTATTCATCAAGGATCATGGACCTTCTTACCCCCATAGGCAAAGGGCAGCGCGGCCTGATTGTTGCCCCGCCCAGGACCGGTAAAACAATGCTTCTCCAGAATATCGCCAACAGCGTCACAGCAAATGATAAAAGCATTCACAAGATTGTTCTACTGATTGATGAAAGACCTGAAGAGGTAACAGACATGCAGCGGTCAGTAGATGCAGAGGTCATCAGCTCAACCTTTGATGAACCCCAGCAGAGGCATGTGCAGGTAGCCGAGATGGTAATTGAAAAGGCAAAAAGACTTGTGGAACATAAGCGTGATGTGCTTATCCTTCTTGACAGCATCACAAGGCTTGCAAGGGCTTATAATGCAACAGTTCCCCCAAGCGGTAAGATCCTGTCAGGCGGTCTTGACTCAAATGCCCTTCACAAACCCAAGAGATTCTTCGGCGCAGCCCGTAACATAGAAGAGGGAGGGAGCCTCACCATTATAGCAACAGCGCTTATAGACACCGGAAGCCGGATGGATGAGGTTATATTTGAAGAGTTCAAGGGTACTGGCAACATGGAAATTATCCTTGACCGCAAGCTTACGGATCGCAGGATATTCCCATCCATCGATATCAACAGGTCAGGAACAAGAAAGGAAGAGCTGCTTCTCAAAGAGGCAGACCTTAACAGGATCTGGATACTGAGAAAACTGCTTGCCCCGCTTACCCAGGTTGATAGTATGGATTTTTTACTGGACAAAATGAAAGGAACAAAGAATAATACAGCCTTTTTAAAATCAATGAGTCAATAAAGAGAGGACGAAAATGAAAAAAGATATACACCCGGAATACCACAAAACCCTGGTACATTGTGCCTGCGGAAACGAATTCGAGACTGGTTCCACATTTAAAGAGATTAAAGTGGAAATTTGTTCACAGTGTCACCCCTTTTATACAGGAAAGCAGAAGCTCGTTGATACTGCCGGAAGGGTTGAGCGATTCAAGAACAAATATGCCCAGTTTGAAAAGGATAAAAAGGCATCCTCGTCCAAGAATTAGCCTGAAGAATCTCATTTATCTCATTTCAGGAAGATATTTATCAAATGGAATGCCGTTAATAACGGTATTCCATTCCCTTTTGGTAGAAATTCCTGTTGTCTAAACAGAAAAACCATCTATTTTAAGAGTCTGTAGTATGTTTGAAAAGATAAAGGAAATTGAAGACCGGTACAGTCTGCTTGAAAGCGAACTTTCAAGGCCTGATATTGTTAAGGATCAGAAGACCTATCAGAAGTATTCAAAGGAGCACAGTCACCTGGGTCCCATAGTAAAGGCATACAGAGAACTGAATAATGTAGATGATGAAATCGATAATAACAGGTCACTGCTGAATGATTCAGACCCTGAGATGAGAAAGCTTGCCAAAGAAGAGCTGGATGCGCTTAATGAAAAAAAGGAAAAGCTTGAAAAAGAGCTCAGGATACTGCTTTTGCCAAAGGACCCCAATGATGAAAAGAATATTATCCTTGAAATAAGGGCCGGTACAGGGGGTGATGAGGCTGCACTTTTTGCCGCAGACCTGTTGAGAAGCTACCTCAAATATGCAGAGATAAAGAGATGGAATACAGAGATATTGAGCCAGAGCATGACAGGCATAGGCGGATACAAGGAGGTAATTATCCTTATTGAGGGTAATGATGTATTCAGCAGGTTAAAATATGAAAGCGGGGTTCACAGGGTGCAGCGTGTGCCTGAAACAGAGGCACAGGGCAGGATACACACATCTGCCATAACCGTCGCAGTGCTCCCTGAAGCCGAAGAGGTGGATGTTGAGATCAACCCGGATGACCTGAGGATAGATACATACAGATCTTCAGGCAAGGGTGGCCAGCATGTAAACAAAACCGATTCAGCCGTGCGTTTAACCCATCTGCCCACAGGCATTGTAGTAGCCTGCCAGGATGAGAGGTCACAGCACAAGAACAAGGCAAAGGCAATGAAGGTTCTACGTTCAAAACTCCTTGATGCGCAGGTGACAGAACAGCAGTCCAGAATCTCCCAGGACAGGAAAAGCATGGTGGGCACAGGCGACCGGAGCGAAAGGATACGCACATATAACTACCCTCAGGGCCGCGTTACAGACCACAGGATCGGCCTTACCCTGTACAAGCTTGAGGATGTGCTCCAGGGAAACCTTGATCTTGTCATAACCCCCCTGATTACCCATTTTCAGACAGAGGCGCTAAAAGGGGAATCGTGACAGCCAAAACCTGGATAATAAAGGATCTCCTTCCTGTATCAACTGATTAT
>CAZXUA010000097.1:4990-17393 GCA_964643755.1 uncultured Desulfatiglans sp.
CCGCGCCTCTGTGCGGAGATACTTTTATCCCATCAGCTTGATATCAGCCGTCTTAAACTATACCTTGAATATGATCAGCCGGTCGGCGAAAAAGACCTTGACAAGTACCGTGCAATGATAAAAAGAGTCGCTGAGGGCGAGCCTCTCCAGTACATAACCGGCATGCAGGAATTCTGGTCAATGGATTTTATTGTAAATAGAGACGTCCTCATACCACGGCCTGAAACAGAGATACTGGTTGAGCAGGCCATCAGGGCATATAAAGAAAATAATTATGCAGAACGTTCCGTGGTCAATATCCTTGATATGTGTACCGGCAGCGGTGCAGTTGCCGTTGCCATTGCCTCAGAGATAAAAAATGCCGAGATATCAGCCTCTGATATTTCAAAAGAGGCGCTCAAGACCGCAAGAGCGAACATTGCAAGGCATGGAATGCAGGAAAGAATCATCCTTCTTGAGGGGGACCTTTTTGAACCATTTAAAGGGTTCAATAACCATTTTGATATTATTGTCTCAAACCCTCCCTATATAACAACAGATGAATACAAGCTGCTTCCAGTTAAAATCAAGGATTTTGAGCCCAAGATTGCACTTGAGAGCGGGGTTGATGGGCTTACCCATATCAGAAAAATACTGGAAAAGGCGCCAGATTATCTGGGGGCTGGCGGATGGCTGATGCTGGAGATGGACCCGTCCCAGATAGAAACGGTCATTAAAATCATAAACAGAAATGACAGCTTTTCAGGAGCCTCGGTTGTAAAGGATTACAGCAGCAGGGATCGCGTTGTTATCACACAGAAGAAAATGGAGTAAAACAGTTTTATAATCCTTGAAAAATGCCATAAAAATAGGGTAAACAGAGCCGTAAATAAATAGATGATATCCGGGAATTGATATATGAGTTTTAATGTTTCAGAAAGTTTTGATGTTTTAGTATTTGGAGGAGGGATAGCAGGGATGCAGTCTGCCCTTGACCTTGCTGACCAGGATTACAGGGTGGCAATAATTGAAAAGGACGCATCCATAGGAGGGAAGATGGTCAGGCTTGACAAGGTATTTCCAACACTTGACTGTGCCTCCTGCATTACCACCCCCAAGATGGCCTCTGTGGCGCATAACCGGAATATTTCGATCTATACGCTGTGTGAACTAGTTAAACTGGAAAAGGATGACGCTCGATTCAGGGCAAAGATAATAAAAAAACCCAGATATGTAAATCAGGAAACATGCATAGGATGCAGGCAGTGCGAATATGCCTGCCCGGTCATGGCCCCTGATAAAGACCAGATGGGTTTAACAGCCCGAAAGGCCATATACATACCGTTCACAAATGCAATACCCCAGGTTGCGCTGCTAGATATCGAAAGCTGTGTCCTTTGCGGCAGATGCGAAAAGGTATGCCCTACCAGTGCGGTTAACTACTATGACAGGGAAGAGTTCATTGAGCTTAAGGCAAAGGCCTGCATTGTTTCAACCGGCTATCAGCTCCTTACCGGCTTTGCCTCACGGGTTTATGGTGAGCCTGCTCAAAACCCCAATATCATAGATGCGCTTCAGCTTGAAAGGATTCTCGCGCCCACAGGCCCCTACATGGCAATGCTCAGACCCGGAGACGGCAAAGAGCCTGAGAGTGTGGCCTTTATACAGTGCGCAGGGAGCAGGGATCAGACAAACGGTGTACCCTACTGTTCAAGGGTCTGCTGCATGTATGCCATAAAAAATGCACTGCTTATTCAGCAGGAACTCCCTGAAACAAAGGTGACCATATTCTATATTGATATGAGGGCATTTGGTAAAAACTATGAGCAGTTTTTCCGGAATGCAAAGGAAAAGGGGATCAGGTTTGTAAAGTCAAAGCCCGTCATTTACAGCATGGGGGAAAATGGCAGTGTTATCCTCCGTTATGAAGATCAGGAGGGTGATGGCAGAAACATACTGGAGGAATTTGATATGGCGGTCATGTCGCTCGCGATCCTCCCTGCATGGAACCCTTCAGAACCAATGGGTCTCACTGTTGCTGAGGATAATTTTTTAAGGTCGCCCTTGCCCAAGATGGCCCCTGCCCTTACAGGAAGAGATGGCATTTTTATGGCCGGTGCGGCATCAGGTCCAAAGGACATAGTTGACAGCATAGTTGAGGCAGGCGCAGCAGCCATGGAGGCATCCAATTATCTGAAGGCTATTGATTCCTTAGAGGCAGCCTGATCAATCCGGGCGCCAATTCCTCATATATATTAAATGATGATCAGGACAATGTTTTAAAATGGATACAGATAAAAAAGAAAAGGATAATGCCACAGAACCAAGGGTTGGGGTTTATGTCTGTCACTGCGGCGGAAACATATCAAATACGGTTGATGTTGAAAGGGTGGTGGATGCAGCCTTAAGGATGCATGGAGTTACAATAGCCAGGCGTAACATGTTCATGTGTTCTGACCCGGGGCAGGATCTTATAATTAATGATATCAAAAAAGGAGAGATAAACCGCGTGGTTGTTGCGGCCTGTGCGCCCAGCCTGCACGAGCTAACCTTCAGGAGCGCTATCCTCCGCACCGGGCTCAACCCCTATCTTTATGTCCACGCAAATATCAGGGAGCAGGTAAGCTTTGTCCATGACGGGGATGAGGCAACCAATAAGGCCATTGCCATTGTAGCTGCGGCAGTCGGAAAGGTAAAGGAGGTCAAACCCCTGGAGGTTACCAGCGTTGATGTAAAAGGCCATGCAACCGTGATCGGGGCCGGTGTTGCAGGGCTGAAATCCGCCATAGATATGGCAAAAAGGGGGCTGAAGGTTTCTATAATTGAAAAGAGCCCCTTCCTTGGAGGCCAGACTGCCCTTCTTGATAAACTTTTTCCTTACGGAGACAAGGCGCCTGATATCATTACAGCCCTGGCAAAAGAGGCAATATCACACCCGAATATAGAAATACACACATGCTCAGAGGTTGTAAAACAGGAGGGTTATATAGGCAACTTTAAACTTGTCATTCTAAAGAGGCCGCCTTCTGAAGAAACAGAACTGATAAATATGGATAAGATTGCAACCGGCTCAATAAAAACAGATGGATATGAGCCATTTATCGGCTTCTATCATAATTCCCCTCCTGAGGCGCAAAAGGAGTTCACTATTGAAACAGGCGCTATTGTTATAGCAACAGGTTTTCACAGCTATATCCCATATCAGGGCGAATATGGATACAGGGAGTTCCCTGAGGTAATCACCTTAAGGGAGCTTATCAGGGAACTCTCTGAAGATAATGAAACAGGCGATCTCCTTAAGATCAACGGCAGAACAATCAAAAACATCGCGATGATACACTGTGTCGGTTCAAGGCAGGTAGAGGGGATACACACACCGGACCAAAATGGTTTTCTTAACCCCAACTGTTCACGAACCTGCTGCACAGGGCTATTGCACTCTGCCCTTGAGATCATCAGCAGGCATAAAGATACCACAATCTTTAATATCTATCGTGATATCAGGACATACGGGAGGTCACATGAGGAACTCTATCAAGAGGCATCGGCAAAAGGGGTAAGGTTTGTCCGCTTTAATGTTGAGAATCAGCCGGTAGTCAAGAAGAATCATGAAGGTTATGCGCTCTCTGTATTTGTAAAGGATAATCTGCTTCAGAACGAGGAGCTTGAGATACCTGCTGACCTGGTTGTGCTTGCCACAGGCATGCACCCCGGCAAGATAGAACCACTCATTGACCTTTTAAAGATCCATTGCGGCGCAGACGGGTTTCTGCTAGAGGTGCACCCCAAATTAAGGCCTGTTGAGGTCTTTACAGCGGGGATCTACCTTGCAGGGGCCTGCCAGGCGCCTATGGATGTCACAGAGGCAACTGCGGCTGCCTCTGCTGCCGCATCAAAGGCATCGATCCTGCTCTCTAAAGGGAAGGTAAACCTGGAGCCTTTTGTATCAAAGGTGGACAAGGATGCCTGTGCAAGGTGTCTCACCTGTTTAAGGGCATGCCCCTTTGATGTGCCCATAATGGAGGATGACGGGGCGTATATCAACCCTGCTGCCTGCTATGGGTGCGGCGTATGTGTATCAGTATGCCCGGGCAGCGCAATATCCCTTGCACAGTATGACAATGTGGAGATCTGTTCACAGGTCAAAGGCGCCGTTGACCCTGGGATAATTGCTCTTAATAATAAAATATAAAATCAGGAGATAATCTTGTCAGAATTTGAGCCCAGAATAATAGTCTACTGCTGCCAGTACTGAGGCTATACAGCCGCGGACCTGGCAGGTTCATTACGTATAAATTATCCTTCAAGTGTGAGGGTGGTAAAGCTCCCCTGCACAGGAAGAATTACGCCCCAGATCCTTTTAAAGGCTCTCGAAGATGGGGCAGACGGGGTGTGCGGCGTTGGCTGCATGGAGGGAGACTGCCACTATATTGATGGAAATATAAAGGCGCGCAAGGTCATCAATTATACAAAAAAGGCGCTTGTATCCATAGGTGTGGAGCCTGAAAGGGTCGCAATGTATAACCTGAGCGCATCTGACGGGCCCCTCTTTGCAAGATATGCAGATAAGTTCCATGTATTAATAAAAGGGCTGGGGCCTCTCTATTTAACCCGTGAAACAAAAGAGATTGTAAATGAGTGATGAAAAGACAGAAAAGTCATCGGATGACAGTAAAGATAAACTTAGGGCGCTCAGGGAAGAGCGCGCCACTATCTTGGAGCGAAACAGGGAGCTCTTAAAAAAACAGAACAGCGATACAGCTCTGATTAAAAAGGCGCTTAAAGATGGCAGCATGACCATCCCTGAGCTGGCTAATGAAACAGGCCTTAAGAGTGATCTTATTCTCTACTATGTTTCTGCCATGAAGAAATATGGTGAAATTACTAATGATGGCCATTCAGGTGGATATTGCAGATATTCCCTTGTTGAAAAAAAGAGGCACTCTAAAAAATAGAGGGCTATCTGTCACTTGTCTGGCATTCCTGGCTGCATGCGCCCTCATAAGGTTCAACCTGCAGTGTGGAATGATCAATGCCAAACCTCTCCTTTAAAAGCCTGTTGGCATCACTAATACACTTATGCCAGTGGTTTGTGTTTGTACAGCATGATGCAAGCCTTATATGGGCGGATAAGACTGGCATGCCGGAGTTTATTGTCCAGATGTGAAGATCATGAACCGCCTCAATATACTCCATCTCTTCAAGTGCCTTTTTTACCTCCAGGTAATCAATATTTTCAGGTGTGGCCTCAAGCAGGATATTTATGGTCTGTTTCAGAAACCCGAAGCTGCTCCACAGGATTAAGAGACCGATTACAATACTTGCAATGGTGTCAGCAGGCTGCCAGCCTGTGGTTATAATAATAATGCCCGCCATTATTGCACCCACTGACCCAAGGGCATCAGCAACCATATGAAGAAATGCGCCTCTGATATTTACATTTACATCTTTGCCCTTTGCAAGAATCATGGCGCTCACAATATTGGCAATAAGGCCAAACAGCGCAATGATCATCATTACAGGCCCGTTTATCTCCCGTACCTTTCCTGTCCTCTCCCATGCCTCATAGAAGATAAAACCTACAATAAGCACAAGTGTTGCGCCATTGACAAAGGCGCCCAGCACCTCCGCCCTTAAAAAGCCAAATGTTCTACTGGGCGTTGCAGCCCTTTTTGCCAGATGAGCCACAAAGATGGCAAGGGCAAGCGCTCCGACATCAGTAAGCATGTGCCCTGCATCTGCCAGAAGGGCAAGGGAATTGACCATAAGGCCGCCAATAACCTCAACTACCAGAAAGACAAGATTTATAATAAAGGCCCACCAGAGCCTTGAGTAGATAGTATCTTTCAGGTCATGGCTGTGGTCATGCCCTTTGTGGTGATGGGCAGCCTCATTATGTTCATGAAATGCGGACACTGTTTATTCTCCTTTATATTCCAGGTAATGAGATATATAATACCGCTTTCCTGGCGTCAATTGCCATATGTTTAATAAAAAAGGAGTAAATATTAATGGATAAGGTTGTTATTGATGATATAGAGCTTGCCCTTTCCCGGCCTGTAGAGATGCAGTTCAGTTGGGTGGGGCAGGAAGAGCTTGTAACACAACTGCTTGCAGCATGGCTTGTGCTTGGGGAGGATGATCTGCCTCTTAACCCGAGGCTTTTAGGCAAACCCGGCGTAGGAAAAACCACACTTGCATATCATGCAGGAAGGCTCATGAATAAACCGGTTTATCTTTTTCAGGCCACCATGGATACGCGGCCTGAAGACCTTATAATCACCCCTGTAATATCTGAAAAGGGTAAAATCCAGTATGTGGCAAGTTCAATAGTCACTGCCATGATTGAGGGTGGTGTAGCTGTTATAGATGAAGGAAACAGGATGAGTGAAAAGAGCTGGGCATCGCTCGCCCCACTTATGGATAACCGCAGATATGTGGAATCTATTGTGGCAGGCATAAAGATCAAGGCTCATCCTGATTTTCGCCTGTGTGTCACAATGAATGATGATGCAAGCACCTTTGATCTGCCCGATTACATATACTCAAGGCTTCAGCCGGGGATAGTGCTGGACTTCCCGGATCGTGATGATGAGCTTTTGATCCTTAAAAAAAACCTGCCCTTTGCCGATGATGAAATCCTTGAATATGTGGTGGAGTTTCTCCAGGCTGCCCATGCGGCAAATGACCGTTACAGCGTGAGGGACGGGATCAACATTGCCAGGTATGCCCTGAAAAGGATATCTGCGGATAGCAAACTTAAAAAGGGAAAGGCTGACTTGCAATTCTTGGATTACCTTCGTGAATCAGCCAGTATGATCCTTGACCCTGCTGCCTCAGAGTATTTTAATGAGATGATGGAAATTGAAGATGAAGAATAATACTCTTCAATGGAACAATATCCGCTTTGTCCCCATTGTTCACGGAAAGATGGAGTTTGCCCTTGAGGTGCGCAGGCAGTTCAAGGAATATCAGCCTGAGCAGATAGCGGTTGAATACCCCTCTACCCTTACAGAGAAGATCATACAGGGGATAAAAAGGCTCCCCCTTTTATCGGCTGTTCATTATGAGGAGTCGGACGGGGTATTCACATACCTGCTTATTGAACCTGCTGATGCGCTTGTTGAGGCGGTGAGGCTATCGCTTGAATCAGGCATACCTGTACACTTTATTGACCGTGACACTGAAGATTACCCAGTTGATTACACACCCCTGCCTGATGCCTATGCCATTACACGCATAGGCCATTACCGCTACTGTATTGAGTATATCCGTGAACATGAAGAAAATGAGGGCAGCAGGGAGGATATCCTGCGCGAAAAGACAATGGCCTATAACCTTCAGAGGCTGAATAGTAACGGCATGAGGACCCTCTTTGTAGGTGGCATATTTCACATCCCCAGATTACTGAAAATGATCCATATGCCCCAGACAGAGGTAATAGGAATAAGGAAAAGAGGCGGTGTCGGGTTATCACACATACATTCGGATTCAAGCAGGGAGATACTCTCTGAGATGCCCTTTCTTGATGCAGCATATGAAAACTACAGGTCAGGGAAGATTGGCACACCACCTGACAGGATGAAGATCAATCAACAGCTTATTGAAGAGGCAAAAAGAGAGCTCTGGAAAAATGATAAAGAGGAGCTTTCCCCTGTGCAGATGGATATACTCAACAAATTTGCCAGGAACTATGCCATAACCACCGGGAACCTGGTGGCCGATTTTTATCAGCTCATTGTTGCGGCAAGGGGCGTGGCCGATGACAACTTTGCATGGGAGGTATGGAACCTCGGCAGTGAATACCCCTGGCAGGATAATGACCCCGGTATACCTGTAATTGAGCTCTCAGGCGATGACCTGTTTTTGAACCACCGCCGAATAAAACTTCACCGGAGGATAAAAGGCACCCGTAAAAGGCTTATCTCTGTCCCTGTAAAGAGAAGAAAAAGGGAAAATAAAAAGGGTGAATGGAAGGAGACCTTTAAGGGTGATTACATATGTTCATATCCGCCGGAGGATATTGTAATAGAGGGTTACGGGCATCATCTGCAAAAAAGGGCAATAGAGATCAAATCAGAGGAAAACTCACGCGTTGTGCCCTTTGAGTGTTCTATGCTGGATGGGTTTGATCTTCGCGAAACCATAAGAAATATGAATGAAGGAAAGATTTATGTTAAAGAAAACCGCCCATTAAGGGGCAAGGTTGGTTCGGTGGTAGTGATATTTGACCCTGATACTAAAAAAGATGGCGCAGAGGAGTTCCCCTGGAAGGTCACATGGCTTGGGGAACATAACCAGGAGTCAGACATGGCATTTTACAGCACCCCGGCAGGAGAGGTCATGGACGGGCCGGGTATAGCAAGGTGCCAGTATGGCGGCTTTATGCTCTCCTACCCCCCGATGCGGGTCTATGATATCTGGAAAGATAGCTTTTTCAGCGGGGCAAGGAACAAGCCTGAAAGGCTTTTAATGGCGGCCATTGATTACTGCCTTGAAAAGCATGTGGTATATGTGGCGCCTGAGCCGCCATCCGGCTGGTGCAGGAGCATTGCTGAAAGGTATGGTAAAAATATCATCTATATCCCGATAGGCACCATACCGCCAGCAACAATTAAAAAGATAAGGATGTTTCATGTGCTGGACGGCCACCATGTGCGTGATTATGCTCCGCAGTATTTATAGTTAGCTTTCAGCATTCAGCTATCAGCTGTCAGCTAAATCTTTGGTTTAAAATCCTTTTGCTGATCCGCCGTCGCACATGGCTCTGGCGGGACAGGAAGCTAAACGCTAATGGCTGTCCGCTTACCTGTCCTCCGCAGTAGTATTGCTACAGAGGATGGATGCCAATTTGAAAAAGGTTAATTATTAAAATGATAGACTCATGCAGACACCAGAATCTTGTGCTTGTAATAGAAAATAAAAACAAGGTTCGTTGCTCCCACTGCCACGTGACCATAAACAAAGAAGAGCTGGAAACAGACTACTGCCCTGAATGCTGGGAGACTGAAGGAGTCAAAAGAAGGGATTTTGAAAAGGTTGAAGAAAAAATGAGTGGTGCCAGTGCATACAGGTGTGAGGATTGCGGAGCAGAGATAGAGACTGAATAATCATAAACAAAAACGCCCTGAATGGCCAGGGCGTTTTATTCATTATACCTTTTCTGCTGTGGTTACGGGCGGAGGGGTATGTCTGTCATAAAACCATTCCATCCGGGGTTTACCCTTGTCGGTCTTTTCAGAGGGCTTTATTGCCGCATTAAGCGCCTCCTCTATCCTTTCCACAAGGATAAACTTGATATTATTTCTTACCTCATCCGGCAGTTCATCCAGGTCTGCCTCGTTCTTCTTTGGCAGAATTACGGTTTTAAGCCCTGCGCGATGGGCAGCAAGCACCTTCATCTTAATGCCGCCCACAGGCAGCACGCGTCCTCTTAAGGTCACCTCGCCCGTCATACCGATCTTGCTTTTAACCGGCCTTCCTGTAAAGAGGCTTGTCATTGCCATTACCATTGCTATGCCTGCTGATGGCCCATCCTTTGGTATGGCGCCTGCGGGCACATGGATATGAAAATCCTCCTTCTTGGCAATATCCTTTGGGAGATCCCACTCCTCTGTCTTTGCCTTTACATAGCTGAATGCTATCTCTGCGCTCTCCTTCATCACATCGCCCAGTTGACCTGTAAGGCGCAGGTGACCGCTCCCCTTCATCCTGGTTGCCTCGATAAAGAGGATATCGCCACCTGTTGCAGTTACAGCAAGCCCTGTGGCTATGCCGGGTATCTCGATAGACTCAGAGGTCTCTGATTCAAATTTTTCCTTTTTAAGGTACTCCCTCACAACCTCAGGGGTTACCTCAACACTCTTAAGCGTATTGGCCGCAATCTTTACTGCAATCTTCCTGCATATAGTACCGATCTGCCTTTCAAGGCTGCGCACCCCTGCCTCACGGGTATAGTCCTCTATAATCTTTTTAAGGGCATCTTCCCTGAATGTGACCTCATCACTGCGCACGCCATTTACCCTTATCTGCCTCGGCACAAGATAGCCCTGCGCTATCTTAACCTTCTCATGCTCGGTATAGCCTTCAAGCTGTATGATCTCCATCCTGTCCCTCAAGGGCGGAGGTATGGTATCAAGCTGGTTAGCTGTTGTGATAAAGATAACATCACTCAGGTCAAAATCCACATCCAGGTAATGATCCCTGAAAGCATGGTTCTGAGCAGGGTCAAGCACCTCTAAAAGGGCGCTGCTTGGATCACCTCTCCAGTCAGAGCCGATCTTGTCGATCTCATCAAGCATAAAGATAGGGTTCCTTGTGCCTGCCCTCTTTATGGCCTGTATGATCCTGCCCGGCATTGCCCCTATATATGTCCTTCGATGGCCTCGTATCTCTGCCTCATCCCTCATACCGCCAAGGCTCATCCTGGTAAACTTGCGTCCAAGTGCCCTTGCAATGCTTTTACCTAAACTTGTCTTGCCCACACCTGGAGGCCCTGCAAAACATAAGATTGCACCCTGAGCCTCGCCCTCCTTGCCATCTGAAGAGGAATCAGTCTGGATACCCCTGTCATGCACAAGTTTACGTACTGCCAGATATTCTATTAATCTATCTTTTACATCCTGAAGATCATAATGATCCTCATCAAGGGTCGCCCTTGCATGTTCAATATCAAGCTGGTCTTCCGAAAGCTTATTCCATGGAAGGTCTACTATCCAGTCAAGATATGTCTTGATAACCGGGTGCTCTGCCGAGTGAGGAGACATGCCGGCCAACCGTTTCAGTTCACGCCTTGCCTCCTTTTCCGCCTCTTCAGGCAGATTTGCCTCCTTGAACTTGCGTTCATACTCCTCAATATCCGTTCCTGACTGGTTTTCATCAGATTCACCCAGTTCCTTCTGTATGGCCTTCATCTGCTGTCTTAAGAAATACTCCTTATGGGCCTTGTCCAGTGTCTCTTTGGCCTCATTCTTGATCTTGTTGTCAAGCATAAGGATCTCTTTCTGATGGGTCAGGTGGGCTATCAGCATCCTGATCTTATCCTTCAGGTCATCAGACTCCAAAAGCGCCTGTGCCTCATCAATACCCAAACCATGATTTGCAGCAGTCATATAGGTGAGATACCTGGGGTCTTCTATCTGATCAATAAAGCTTGCCGCATTTTCAGGAAAGCTTGGCGACATCCTGACTACCTCTTTGGCCAGGTCCCTCAGGCTGTGCACCATTGCCTCAAATTCAACCCCCTCTTCATAATGATCAGGCGCTTCAATTATCTTAGCAGTGAGATACGGGTATGAGCTTGACCAGCTCTCTACCCTGAATCTTTCCAGCCCCTGAACAATTATATTGATTGAATTATCCGGCGACTGGAAAACCCTGGTGATTGAAGCTATGGTACCTACATCATAAAGCTGCCCGGGGTGAGGCTCCTCAATGTCAGGCATTTTTGATGTAATAAGACCTATCAGCCTGTTACCCTTTATAGCATCCTTGATAAGGCGCTCTGACCTCGGCACACCTATAGGTAGATGTATTATTGTATGGGGAAAAACTATCATATTTCTTAATGGAAGAATAGGGAGCTCTTCCGGTAAATCATTCAGCAGCTCAGATCTTTCATCCGTAATTATCGTATTAGAATCACTCATTATTTTACCCTCCGCTCTATGATGAACCTGTTCAGATTTAAAAGAGATTACTAAACAGGAGTATATTAAACTGCAAACTACAGGAATTACCAAATAACTATGGTCTATTACTAAGCATCAGCGAAATGAATGTCAAGGCAGGGCAGATCTTATGCAGGGTTATTCTGTGAGCAGTTCACAACCCTTAAATCTCTCTGTAGATTAAAAGCCTTTGGAATCAGGATGGATTTTATAAACCAGGGTATGCTACTTAACTGCCTGCAAAAAAGGGGATGTAAAATCATCTATCTCTTTTTGAAGGTTATAAATCTCTGTCCAGAGCATGGACAGCTCATTGTCCTTCCTCTTAAGGTCAGCATCACCATAGCATGGTGTCAGTTCAACACTCCTCAGTTTCTCCTTGAGCATACTGATTTCCCGCCTGACATTCCTTTTCACTTCTCCCCTTCTTAATCGAAACATTCTCTTTACTCCTTAAATGAATTTTGCCTGATAAATCTATTATCGGCACCGCAACTTTTTTCATTCAATTTTTATGCCAATTTTTATCTTTTTTATCCAATTAAATAAATTATTTTTTATCATAAATTCAGAAGGTTAGCTGCTGGCTATTTTAATACAATAAATTGGCTTATATTTACAGATAGTTACACCGGCAAAAAAGTAATATTTTTCATAATATAGGCAGATTTTTTTTACACCCTTATTACTTTAAATAGACAAACAATCAGAGATCGGAAGAGCACACGTCTGAACTCCAGTCACCGCTCATTATC
>CAZXUA010000098.1:0-14946 GCA_964643755.1 uncultured Desulfatiglans sp.
GTTAAAAAGTAAAATCATACCAATTAGCTTCCAAGTGA
Source organism: uncultured Desulfatiglans sp. (assembly GCA_964643755.1). Classification (GTDB taxonomy): domain Bacteria; phylum Desulfobacterota; class DSM-4660; order Desulfatiglandales; family HGW-15; genus JAAZBV01. Next base: position 39 of record CAZXUA010000098.1, read on the forward strand.
TCCACATAGTATCTACGTTTTATGAAGGCATAGGTGTCTTTACCTTTTCTCTACGTTTTATGAAGGCATAGGTGTCTTTACCTTTTCTCTGTGATGTGATTATAAATAAGTCCGGGCATATCAGAAAATCATATTCATTAAATTTGTTTGAATAAGTGTAAAAACCGCCTTAGCCTTTCATGCCAAACAAATTATTATCAACTTCAAATTAAATACCGTTATTTCAATATGATCACTCCTTTTTTATGATGGGTTAAAGCCTTTTCAGCCTGTAAAATCTGCCCGTTTTGGTGTGATTTGTAATATGGGCTCTTTTTATTGGTTTAATAAAATGGCTGTGGGGTATTTTCCTGTTAATTTATTGAAATAATTGTAAAAATATTAATTTAAACCATCCGGGGTATGACTGCTCACCCTCCCTTTTTACCCCTTTCCCATACCTGAACCAATGGAATTAATTCATAATTTAAAAAAAATGCATCCTGATCCATTTTTTTCTTAAAGTTTATTAAAGGGCATACCGATAAAAAAAGTGAATCACGGCTGAAGCTGTGTAAAATGCTTATGATGAGTGCGTTGTCATCAGTCATGAGCTGCATTTAATAATTTATTACCTGATTTTTTTTACGGTGTTTTTATTTAAATATTACCGATCTAATTAGTCAGGGTTTTGTAAAGGGTAATGCGGAAAAACCGCGGTAATCATAATAGAATTAAAATTTTTTTTAAAAGGGGTATCAACATGAAATCATTAACAAAAATTATTCTTGCAACTATAGTACTGGCTTTCTTTTCAGCAACTGCATTTGGACAGCACGAACTCTATAACAGCCTGAATAAAAGGATGGGAATACTGTATAAAAGCGGAAAGATCATGGAAGCTATTGCTACCGCTCAGGAAGTTGTAAAGGTTGCAGAAGAGACATTTGGAAAGAATCATGCCTTCTATTCAGCATCACTTGAAAACCTTGCACTTCTGTATGTTGCAGATGGTAAAAATGATAAAGCTGCTGAGTTATATGAGCAGTCATTTGGAGTAAGAGAAGGTCTGGTTGGGAAGAATGACCCAAAGCTTAAAGAGGTGCTGGAAAAACTACAGAAATGCTATGAGGCGATGAAGGCAACAGATAAGGTTGAAAATACAAAAGCCAGGATGGCAAGTCTTCAGAGCTAGTATCTCTAACTGAAATATAAAATAAAAGCTTTTATTAAATAAAAAATTAAAGCCCCGTTCAATGAACGGGGCTTTTTTTATTTTCTGTTATCTGCTATGTATAGGGCCTGTTTTTCAATATAACAGAAAGGGGCAGAAATTATGGGAAATAAAATAGTTGTTGTTCATGGCGGTCCGAGGAAAAAGGGCAACACAAGGGCTATAACAAAGATAGCCGTTGATTCTGCAAGGGAACATGGCGCAAAAGTCGATGAGATAGATGCCATTAATCTAACATTCAAGGCGCCAGGGTGTATTGCATGTTTCAAGTGCCAGGAGTCAGATCAGTATAAATGCATGATCGATGACGAGGTTGCTGCAAAGGTGGCTACACTTCCTTCTTACGATGTGATTGTGCTTTCTGCGCCTATATACTGGTGGAGTTATCCTGCTCAGTTAAAGATCTTTATTGACCGCATATTTTCACTCGTAAAGCTGCAAGGGGAAGATCACATATCTGCCTTAAGTGGAAAAACAATGGCCCTGATTGCCACAGGAGGAGGTGAGCTTGAGAATAACCTCGCTCTTCTGGAGGCGCAGTGGCGCAATCCGGCTGATATGATGGGGTGTAAATTTTTATCAGCCCTTTTCCCTGATGTTTTACCTGAAGAGGGCTTCCTTACCCGAAATCCTGATGCGATTAAAAAGGCAAAGGAGTTTGGAAGAGAGCTTGCTATGGTATGATCCGATTTTAAATATAGACTTGAAAAATTATATTCAAGATGATTAAAATCCCAGTCGATAATGATAAATAAGATATTTTTCCATCATATTAATATACAAACCTATTAATTAAAAAGAGGGCAATATGGAATATTCAATAAGTCCTGAAGGTGAAAAGTTTAAAATACCTTCAGATGAGGATTACAAAAAGGAATATGAAAAACTGGTTAAGATAGCTGAAGAGCAGAAGAGACAGGGGCGCGAAATAGTTGTTGTCATGGGGCTAGGTTTTGTAGGCGCTGTTATGGCGGGTGTTGTTGCCGATTCTGTTGACAAGAAGACAGGCGAACCTAAAAAGTTTGTTATCGGAATGCAGAGACCCAGTCCGAGGAGTTTCTGGAAGATCCCCCTTTTTAACAGGGGCGTGTCACCGGTTAAGGCAGAAGACCCTGAGGTGGCGCCAATGATAGCCCGCTGCGTAAATGACAAAAAGACCATGATCGCTACCTATACATATGATGCACTGAAACTTGCTGATGTGCTTGTGGTTGATGTGCAGTGCGACTATATGAAACAGAGCCTGGGTGATCTCAAAACAGGGCACGCTGAAATCACAGCCCTTGAAGAGAGTTTCAAGATAATCGGTGAAAAGATAAACCCGAATTGTCTTGTGCTTATTGAAACAACAGTGCCACCCGGGACAACCGAATATGTTGCCTATCCCCATATAAAAAAGGCATTCAGGAACAGGGGTATTGATGCTGAACCGCTTCTTTCCCACAGCTATGAGAGGGTTATGCCCGGTAAGAATTATGTGAGCTCTGTGAGGGATTTCTGGCGTGTATGCAGCGGCATAAACATGGAAAGCAGGGAAAGGGTGACCAAGTTTCTGTCAGATGTTCTCAATGTTGAAAAATTCCCCCTCACAGTCCTTGATAAGCCCATAGAAAGCGAGACATGCAAGATTGTGGAAAATAGCTACAGGGCCACTATACTTGCCTTTATGGATGAGTGGAGCCAGTTTGCAGAGACAAACGGTGTTGATCTTATCAAGGTGATCAATGCCATAAAGATCAGGCCTACCCATAATAATATGATTTTCCCCGGCCCCGGTATTGGAGGCTACTGCCTTCCAAAGGATGGCGGGCTTGGTCTGTGGGCATACAAGCATCTTATGGGTTTTGAAAATGATATCTTCAAGATCACACCTGAGGCAATCAATATCAATGACACAAGGGCACTGCGCGCTGCCCAGCTTGCGCGTGATGCCTTGAGAAACATGGGGAAGATTGTTGCAGCATCAAAAATTGCTGTATTGGGTGTATCATATCGGGAAGATGTTGGGGATACCAGATACAGCGGTTCAGAGATAATAGTGAGAAAGCTTACTGAAATGGGTGCTGAGGTGCTTGCCCATGACCCCTATGTTGATCACTGGTGGGAACTAGAAAACCAGGACACCTATCCGGCTGTTGGCGCAAGCTGGTCAAGATTTTTCAGGAACCAGGAGCATATGACCGAATTCAGGATGTCAAAATCAATGGAAGAGGCAGTGAAGAATGCAGACTGTATCATACTTGCTGTAAGGCATAAGGAATATCTCGACCTTAAACCTGAGTATCTGGTAAAGATGGTTGGCGGCCCTGCAGCGGTGATAGATTGTTTTGGCATATTGAATGATGAAAAGATAGAGAGATATTTTGAGCTCGGTTGTGAGGTCAAAGGGCTTGGCAGAGGCCATATCAACCGTATAAAGGAAAAGGTGCGCAAACAGAAGATGGCCCGGTAACAGAGGGGCTGATATCTATATTATTCTAAAAAGGCGGATATGTTTAATCCCGCCTTTTATTTTTTGAGCCTATGAAAACAGGGATGTGCCCCTATTCACCCGGTGAACCCTTTAAAACAAAAAATAAACCCATCTTCCTGAGAATCAGGCAGATGGGTTTCGGGAGGGTGAACACATCAATTTTGTTAATTTAGAAGCCCCTCTGCTCTATGCCCCGAGAAGTCTTTAAATGAAAATTAAATTATGTGTTCATTTAGACCCGATTATTACAATATCTGTGCCATTAAAAAATTTTTAAGATATACTTTATCAGAAAAAGAGTGATATGTAATTGGCTATAGAATTCAGTATATTAAAGGTATGCTAAATGAATATATTTTTATTGTGCATCTTAAGTTATGTTACAGGTGTTTAATGATTAGAAAAAAGCGCTGATTATGCACAATCAAATGTGCATCATGCACATATTTATGTGCATGATGGCTGATTTTCTAAAATAAAAACAGTTCATTGGAAAAGTGTCTAGATTCAGAGAGCATCATGGCAAAGGGAATTGGTATTTATTTGGGCAAAAAAGGAAGAAAAATATTATTGATATCAATAGTGTCTCTATTTTTTTGTCTGATCATCCTTCAGATCATATTTGCAACAGGTTCTGGGAAAGCGGGTTTAGCCAAATCTGAAGTTGCTGCAAAGGATGAAGCTGAAATCAATATGGATTCAGAATTAAAAAAGATAGAGATATTGATGAAGATGGGGTTTGAAAATGCTGATATGTATTATAACCGCGGCTGGATATATTCTAAGAGGGGGAGGGATGATCTTGCTAAGAACGATTATACCCATGCACTGGAGCTTGATAAGAATTATGCTGATGCCTATTATAACAGGGGCCTGATATACATGAAGGAAAAAAGATACCCTGAGGCAATCTCTGATTTTACTGAGGCAATAAAATCAGACCCCGGTTTGTCTGATGCCTTATGTAACAGGGGGAATGCATATCTGCAGACCGGGCAAGTGGAAAAGGCACTGAAGGACTATAACCAGGCGATCGCCATTAACGACAAAGACCCCGATCTTTTTAGAAACAGGGCATTTATATACAGGGCTCTCGGGCGCTTTAAAGATGCGGAAATTGATTTGAAGAAGGCCGAGGAGGCTGATCTTCAATAGTTAATAAACAAAACTGATTAAACCCAGAGGATACAACACTATGAGTAAAAGGAATGTCTCAGTCGCCATAATAGGGGCAGGAGCAAGCGGAACCATACTGGCATATCAGATAATAGAAAAGGCATCAAAGATACCTGATGTAGGGGTAAAAGTATACCTTATGGAAAAAGATGGTAATCACGGGCCCGGTCTTGCTTATAGCACCCCTTTATATGCTCATATCTTAAATATGAGGGCGGATACACTCGGGATAATAGAAGGTGATCCGCTGCATTTTGTGAAATGGCTTAATGAACAGGATGACATAATCGCAAGTATTAAACAGGTACAGGGTGATGTTAACTACCCTCCCCGGCATGCGTACGGAATATATCTCAAAACAGTGCTTGACGTTGCTGTAAAAAAGGCAGGAGCTGCCAGTTGTTCAATAGAGCTGATTTCGGGTGAAGCAGTGGATGTTGATCAGAACAGGAATGGCTTCAGTGTGATAATGGCAGATGGGGGTAAAATAAAGGCAGATAATGTGGTTTTAGCCCCGGGAAATTTCCCCGGTGCTTTTCTAAATGAGCTTAAGGGGACAAAGGGGTATATTCCTTACCCTTGGCCTTTATATGTAATAACAGAGACTATACCAAAGGATAAGCCAGTATGTATTATGGGAGCAGGCCTGAGCGCCATTGATACCCTGATTACCCTCCTTGAAAACGGACACAGAGAGAAGATCACCTTTTTATCAAGGAACGGCCTTTTACCGAAGGTGCAGGGGCCGGCATTTGATTATGAGCTTAAATATGTGAACAGAGAAAATATAGACAGATTACTTTCCGAATCAGATGAAAACAGGCTTCCCTTTGATCTGGTAAAAAGGCTTTATATGGATGAAATGGAGGTGGCTGCTGGTAATAAGATCAACTGGCTTGATGTCTTTAACCCTCAGGAATCTGCTGCCCAGATACTTGAAAAGGATATCTCAAGGGCGGAGGCCGGTATTATCCCCTATCAGGCAGCCCTGACAACATCAGGACCTCTCACAGGTTATATCTGGAACAGCATGTCCATTGATGACAGGATGCGGTTTGACAGGGAATATAAGACAGTGTGGGCAGTTTACAGGTATCCCATGCCCATAATCAATGCAAAAAAAATATTAAGAGCTCTTAAATCTGGTCAACTCGATATCCAGCAGGGACGCACCCATGTGAAGGCCGGTGATAAAGAAGGTTTTGAGATAGATGTAATCACCAGACTGGGAGTACCTTATGTAATCAAGGCTGACTATATAATAAACGCGACAGGTCAGGAGACAGATGTAACAAAATTTGAAAGTGCCCTGATAAAAAGACTCATTCATAAAAAATTAATTATCCCCCATCCAAATGGAGGAATTCATGTGGATTTTAATACATCAGGGGTAAAAGCAAAAGCAGGAGATGCTATAACAGGATTATATGCACTTGGAGAAATAACAAGGGGGGTGCATTTTTTTACAAATGGGATTGTCCCCAATATGGTCAGTTCCGACAGGATTGCTGACAGTATTCTATCAATAACCGATAATCAATAATCGTCTCCTTCCTTTTGGTTGCCTGATCGGAAAAATGAATTATCCTTTTTCTCTAATTTTTTAAAGTCATTAGATATCCTGCTTATAGATTCATCGATCTTTTTCATAAGGCCAGGGTCGTCGCCAGCCTCCCTTTTTGCCTCCATATAATGAAAATGTGCCTCTCTGATATTTTTTGACTGTTCATGGAACAGACCGAAATTATAGTGTGCTAGCCCCAGTTTATTTATCTTGCCATATGAATATCCGAGGCTGTAAAAGATATAGTCTTCAACAGGTTCAAGCAGTTTAAGCCTTTCATAAATCTCAATTGTCTTATCAAAATCACCGGCGTTTTCATATATGGTTGTAAGTGTCAGAAGGCTTATCTTGTCATCCCCGTTTTTATTTATGGCCTCCTTCAGTATGGAAACAGCCTTCTCTGTATCGCCACTTAACTGGTATGCCTCGCTCAGGTAGCTTATGGCTGGGGATGGATCAGAAAGTGTATTCACTGCCTTTTCAAGACGGGTTATTGAATCCTTATACTCCCCTTTTTCTTTAAGGATTATCCCCATTCCGAGGTTGGCAAGTGGCGAATCAGGTTTTTTTTCAAGCTCAGATGAAAAATACCTGGTCATCTCTTCCCTCTGTTCATACTTTGCCATTATTACTGTCCTGAACACAGGATATAATTCCCTGAACTTCAGATTTTCTTCTTTTGACAACACTACATAGGGGGTTTTAAGTATGGATTCTATATTTGATATCCTTTCAGGCCCTATTGGATGGGTAAGAAGGTATGCAGGCACTTCGTTTGTTCCAAAGTGTCCGGCCTGGAGCTTTGCAAGGGCGCTCTTAATTGCCCCCGGATCAAAACCTGCCCCCAGTGCATATTTGAACCCTGACTGGTCTGCCTGGCGTTCCGCATCCCTGCTGTAGCTAAGTTGTTTCTGTTGTACGGCTGCAAGGCTGCCTACCATAACAGCCTGTGAGGCATCACCACCGCCAACAAGTATGCCTGCAAGCATCCCCAGCATGGAAGCAACATTAAGCTTTGCATTTTGACTATACTGTTGAGATATATGTCGGTTTGAAACGTGTCCTATTTCATGGCACATAACCGCTGCTAGTTCGTCAATATCATCCATTGCCCTTATAAGCCCGGTAAAAACAACGATATGTCCGGCATAGCCTGCAAATGCATTAAGCTCTTCATTCTTTACAGCATAGAACCGGTATTTGAAATGCCGTGTTTCAACAGATTGAAGCAGGTAATGGCCAAGATCATTTATGTAGTTATCTATAAAGGGGTCATCTATCACTGAAAGCTGCTGTTTAATAGCAAGGGCAAATTCCTCCCCCTTCTTTTCTTCCTCTTCAAGTGTGATGGCATTTGTATAACTGATTTGTGCAAGCGTAAGAAGTACAAAAAGTAATGTAATATAAAATCTATTTTTTTTCCTTTTTGGGGCCATTGTTTTTTATCTCTATCCTCGGAGCCTCCATCCAGAGACCTTCCAGATCATAGAATGCTCTGACAGGCTCATAAAAAAGGTGGATAACAAGGTCACCATAATCCATTAAAATCCATTGTCCTTCGTTTTCTCCTTCTGTTCCGTAAGCCTTAAAGCCATGTTCCCTCATCTTTTCTATCAGGTGACGGCCTATTGACTGTACCTGCCTGGTGGAATTACCACCGGCAATAAGGAAATAGTCTGCAAAGGAGGTCATACCGCCTATATTAAAGAGAACCGGGTCAACCGCCTTTCTTTCCATAATAATATCTGCTGCAAGCATTGCTTTGTCAAGAGACTTCATTTATTTATATAAACCCTTTCTTGTGATGTATTCCTTTACCCTGTCCGGCACCAGATAATTGATCGATTTGCCGGACCTGATATTCTGTCTGATTTTTGTTGACGAGATATCCATTAATGTTGTCCTTTTAAAATAAATAGAACAGCCACTTCTGTTCATGAATACCCCTTCGGCGTCGCCTATTTTAAAATCCAATCCAAGCGACTCTATAAAACTGTTTATTTTATCCCTCTGTATGCCGGGTCTGTCTATAACTACAAAGCTGGTAAGTTTAAAAAGCTCTTTATAATCCTTCCAGCTTTTTATATCCCTGAATGTGTCGATACCTAAAATAAAGTAGAGATTGAGATCAGTTCTGTAATGATTTTTAATTATATTGATGGTTTCTATCGAATATGATGGCCCTTTTCTCCGGCCTTCAATATCGCTTGCCTCAAGATAGCTGGAATATGAAACCGCAATATTTACCATCTCAAGACGTTCAGAAAAAGGGGTTATAACAGTTTCATCCTTATGAGGCGGTTGTGCGCACGGGACAAGGAGCACCTTTGACAGCGCAAATTCTTCATACATCTCTTCAGCAAGTCTGAGATGGCCGAAATGAATCGGATCAAATGTTCCTCCAAGTATGCCGAGCCTCAAATAATAACCCTCCTAATCCCTGACCTGGCCATCACCATATACAATAAATTTGGTTGTAGTAAGCTCGGTAAGCCCCATAGGACCAAATGCATGTAGCTTTGAAGTGTTTATACCAATTTCAGCGCCGAGCCCAAGCTGGTTGCCGTCATTGAATCTGGTCGAGGCATTAACAAGCACAACAGATGAGTCAACCTGCGTGAGAAATCTCCTCGCCCTTGCATAATCCTTTGTGATTATAGTTTCAGTATGGTTTGAACCATACTTTTCTATGTGAAGAAATGCCTCTTCCATGCTGTCAACAATCTTTACTGCCAGTATCAGGTCCAGAAACTCTGCCGGCCAGTCTTCCTCAGTTGCAGGGATTGCATCAGGTATAAGAACTCTTGTCTTTTCACAGCCTCTCAATTCCACCTTTGCTTTGCGAAATGCCTTTGCTACCTCAGGCAGGAATTCCCCTGCAATATCCTTATGTACCAGCATTGTCTCCATTGCATTGCACACACCCGGTCTCTGTACCTTTGAGTTTATGCATATATTTATTGCAGTATCTATGTCAGCATATTTATCCACATAGGCATGACATACACCCTTATAATGTTTAAGCACAGGTATTCTTGAATTTTCTGTTACAAAACGGATCAGCCCTTCGCCACCCCTCGGTATTATTACATCCACCAGATCATCACAGGTCAAAAGCTCTGTCGTGGCCTGCCTGTCTGTTGTGGGTATAACCTGCACGGCCTTTCCGGGTAGATTATTTGCCTCAAGCCCCTCTTTTATTATATCTGCCAGGATCAGATTTGAATTTATGGCCTCGGAGCCTCCCTTCAGGATAACTGCATTGCCTGATTTAAGACACAGGCTTGCTGCATCCACAGTTACATTTGGTCTTGATTCATAGATAAAGCCGATTACACCAAGGGGTATCCTGATCTTGCCAACCTGAAGATTGTTTGGCCTCTCCCACATGCCGGTAACCTCGCCGACAGGATCAGGCAGTAGCATCACTTCATTAAGCCCCTGAACGATTGAGTTTATGGTTTTTGCATCAAGTGTAAGCCTGTCAAGCATAGCAGGACTCAAACCCTTCTCTTTTGCGGCTACCAGATCCTTTTTGTTCTGGATCATTATTTCATCTTTGCGTTCAATCAGTTTTTTTGCAATCGATTCAAGTGCCGCATCCTTATCCCTTCTTTTTATGGTGCGTAAGAGCCTTGATGCATCTTTTGCCGACAATGCAATTTCACGAATCATGGATTTTATTGACATGTTTCATCTCCATCCTGACCATTGGTAATAAGGAGGTTATCCCTGTGTATAATCTCATCGTTATGCTTGAATCCAAGCGCCTCTTCTATCTTGCTGCTATTTAAACCCTTTACCTTCTCCAGTTCACTATGGCTGTAATCTACCATCCCAACAGCTATTTCATTGCCGTAACGGTCAGCAACCTGAACTGAATCTCCTCTATTAAATCTTCCGGATATCCCGATAACGCCTGAAGGCAGCAGGCTTTTGCCGTTTCTTGTAAGGGCCTTCACTGCCCCATCATCAATGATGATTTTGCCTTTTATGGCCCTGGTAAATGCGATCCAGTGTTTGCGGCCGCAAACAGCCTTTGTCTGTGGCAGAAATAATGTGCCTGTCTCTTCACCGTTCATGATCTTTCTTATTATATTTCTGGTGCGGCCGTTTGTGATAATAACCGGTATTCCTTTTAATGTAGCCTTTCGTGCAGCGGCAACCTTGCTTGCCATCCCACCTGTGCCAAGTGCTCCAGGGACTGAGGTCGCAGATTGAAAATGGCTGGTGCCTATTTTATTTACAAGCGGAATGAGCTTTGCATTATAATTTGTTCTCGGGTCGTCATCATATAGCCCGTCAATATCTGTAAGTATCGCAAGCAGGTTAGATTCTGTCATGTTGGCAACCATTGCGCTCAAATTATCATTGTCACCGAACTTGATTTCATCAATTACCACAGTATCGTTTTCATTTATGATTGGTATTATGCCCCATGATAAAAGGGTGAAGATAGTATTTCTTGCATTAAGATAGCGCCGCCTGTTATTAAGGTCATCCCTGGTTATAAGTATCTGTGCCACAGTGGCCCCGTGACGGCCAAATGCCTTTTCATATGCCATCATAAGGCGGCTCTGTCCTATGGCGGCCATTGCCTGTTTTTCAGATATCCCGTCAGGTTTTTTTTCATAACCCATCTTTTTCATGCCTGCGGCTATGGCGCCGGATGAGACAAGTATAATCTCAAAACCCCTTGACCTGAGGTCACAGATATCATTTGCAAGGCTGTTAATAACAGCATTGTTAAAACCGTCTTCTCCTGTCAGTATACCGCTTCCTGCCTTTATGACTATCCTGTGTGCGTTTTTAAGCAGGTTTTTTCTGTTATTTATTGATTTATTTTCCATTTCTATATGTGCATTATTTTATTGTACCGGTTACTACATAACCCCTTTATTATTACAGGGAAAAGAATATTTTTATGTCAAACAGGTGCCAGAAAAGCTTTTAAACCGAATCACTTCCTATTAATTCGCTATATTTTCTTTAAGAAATCTTATTAGCCCCTCTATGCCTTCACCTGTCAGGGCTGATACTGCTATTGCATTTTGCCCCGCAGCATTTATTTTAAGAATGATATCTTTTGCTTTTAACCCATCAGGCCTCTTGAGGTCAATTTTATTAAGAACAATCGTCCTTTTTTTGGTCAGAAGCAAAGGGTCATACCTCTTGAGCTCATCCTCAAGAATATTGTAATCCCTCAGCGGATCATCTGCCGGGAGTTCAGACATGTCTATGATATGAAGAAGAAATCTTGTTCTTTCTATGTGTTTCAGAAAACGATGCCCAAGACCTTTACCCTCGCTTGCCCCTTCAATAAGACCTGGAATATCCGCTATTGTGAGAGGCCTTTCGCCGTCAATCTCCATCATTCCAAGGTTTGGAATAAGTGTTGTAAATGGATAATTATCTATTTTGGGACGGGCCATTGTAAGACATGATAACAGGGTCGATTTCCCTGCGTTAGGCAGGCCTATCAGTCCTATATCAGCCAGGTGCTTGAGTGTGAGTTTAAGCCTTTTTGATTCTCCGGGGATTCCGCTCTGTGCAAATCTCGGAGTTCTGTTTATTGCAGTGGCAAAATGTCTGTTTCCCTTTCCTCCTGAGCCACCGTAAACAATTGTTATTGCCTGTTCATTTTCTGTCAGGTCACCCAGTATTTCACCTGTCTCATGATCAGAGATGATTGTGCCGGGAGGTACCTCTATTATGGTATCCTCGCCGTTCTTGCCTTTTTGATTATTGCCCATGCCAGGGCTGCCATTTCTGGCCTTGAAATGTCTTCGAGAGCTGAAATCGCCAAGGGTAATAAGTTTGTTGGAGGCCCTTATTATTATATCTCCTCCCTTTCCGCCGTCCCCTCCGTCGGGACCGCCTTTCGGGATAAAACGGGCCCTGAAAAAGCTTACACAACCTTTTCCACCATTACCTGAAACAACATGTATTACTGCTTCATCCAGAAATCCCATATTATCCTCAGGAGGTGGAGAAAGGGGATTTATTAATCGGCTAAAACACTCACCTTTTTTCGGTTTTTTGTAAACCTTTCAAAGGCGACTGTGCCGTCTATCTTGGAATATATGGTGTAATCCTTTCCAAGCCCTACATTTTTACCCGGATGGATCTGGGTGCCCTTCTGTCTGATAATGATGTTACCAGCCTGAACCTTTTCACCTGAATACTTTTTTACCCCAAATCTCTGGCCGGCGCTGTCTCTACCGTTTCTTGAACTGCCGCCTGCTTTTTTGTGTGCCATAATTATGATCCCTTATTAAATAATACGCTTAGAACTAAAAAGTCTTTGTGTTTTACTCTTAAAATAAAAATACCTGAGATAAAAATTATTGACCGATGTTCTCGATCTTTATCTGGGTAAAACATTGCCTGTGGCCCTGTTTTTTTCGGTAGTTTTTTCTTCTTTTATACTTGAAGATAATAACCTTTTTATCCTTGGCCTGCCTCATAATCTTGCCATATACCTTTGTTCCTTCCAGGTATGGCTTGCCAAGGTTGATGTTATCCCCCTCTGAAGTAAACAGGACTTTATCAAAGGCAACTGAGTCCCCGATGTTACCTTCAAGTTTTTCTATCTTCAGCATATCTCCTGGTGCTACCCGGTACTGTTTTCCACCTGTCTTTATTACAGCGTACATAATTAACCTCCAAAATTGTAACATGTAAACATAAAAGAAAAAAAGTCATATGTCAAATTGTTTATTATATGACTTTTTACTCAGTGTTTACCTGTTTTAAGTGCCCCCGGCATGACTTGAACATGCGGCACCCAGATTAGGAATCTGGTGCTCTATCCGCCTGAGCTACGGGGGCGTGGACTAGTCTTGTACCAAAAAATAATTAAAATGCAAGTTTTTTGTGCAGTAGTTTTAAAATTTGAAAAAAATCTTGATTATAGCAGTAAAAGAATTTATAAGTTTCATTTATATCTGTTGGCTTAACATAATTTAGATTTAAGTTAAAAAAAGTAAGAGGGGATGTAGCTCAGTTGGGAGAGCGGTACGTTCGCAACGTACAGGCCGTCGGTTCGATCCCGATCATCTCCACCATAGGTCCTTTTCAATACGGGCAGATGCCGGTGAGAATAGCTTATAATCAAATGCTTTCCCTTATAATTACTTCAACCGTTATTGAAACAAAAATCTCTTATTCCTTTGGAGCATAATAAATGAAAAGATATGCAGAAATTGATCGCAAAACCAATGAAACTGATATCTGTGTGAAATTTGATCTGGATGGTAAAGGAAACAGCGATATTAGCACAGGAATCCCATTTATTGATCATATGCTTAAGCTTATGGTTGTACACGGCTATTTTGACTGTGAGATATCGGCAAATGGTGATATTGAGATTGATTATCACCATACGGTTGAAGATCTCGGTATATGCCTTGGCATGGCAGTTAATAAATGTCTTGGTGAAAAGAAGGGCATAAGGAGATATGGACAGGCTACAGTGCCAATGGATGAGGCCATGTCGAGTGTTGTTATTGATATATCCAACAGGCCTTTTCTGGCCTATCGTGTTGAGGTGAATAACAGCAAGACAGGGAGCTTTGACATAGCCCTGCTTGAAGATTTTTTCAGGGCATTTGTGAACTATTCAGGTATCACCATGCATGTTGATATGGTATCAGGCAGGGATCCTCATCATATAGCGGAATCTGTCTTCAAGGCATTCGGTAAAGCCCTTGATATGGCGACAGCCATTGAAGAGAGACTGGGTGGCAAGGCCCCTTCATCAAAAGGGCTCTTGTAATAACGGGGCGGTCATATATAAGGGCATATCATGGCTGATAAAAAAATCACTGGATGTAAAATATTTTTTACCCTTTTTTGCCTCCTCTTTCTTTTCAGCGGATGCGCAACCAATAGAAAGGTATACTCTGAGTTTCAAGAAAGGCAAATTGGCCCATCAAAAATTGTCTTTTTAGGTTTAAGATCTGCAATGCCCGAAGGGGACGGCACTGAGATGTTTTCCAATCCGATTATAAATACAATGATAAGCGCAGAACCGGTTAGACAGGATATCTCTGATCGATTGTCTGATAAGCTGTATACACTTATTGAAGGATCAAGGGATTATTATATGGTTAACATGAAGGGGAATCAAACCTATGAATATGGCAGCGCCAAACCCCTGGACATAAATGCCATCAAGGTCATTGTAAAGGAGATTTCAGCTGATATTGTCATAACCGGATATGTCTACAGGATGCAGGAGCGTGAAGGAGGAGAATATTCAGCGGTTCGTCCTGCCTCGGTAGCATTTGATATATATTTTATAGATATCAAAAAAGGTACTGTATCCTGGAGCGGCAGTTATGATAAGACACAGAAATCACTGAGTGAAAACCTACTTGATTTTAAGTCGTTTCTGAAATTCAAAGGGAAATGGGCGGATGTGGAAAGCCTTGCTTTGGCCGGGTTAAAAGAGCTTGTTGATGATATGCCGATAATAAAA
>CAZXUA010000098.1:14956-17161 GCA_964643755.1 uncultured Desulfatiglans sp.
GTCATTATTTTAGTTCATTTTAAACTGATCAAAAAGGCTTTTTAATTCGGAAAGTCCAAACTTTCATCATTGACAATAAATAAATCGTTAATATAATGAAATATTTATCAAAAAACTTGGTTTTAACCAATTAGCCGTATGGGCGCCTTGGAGAATATAAAAGCCATGTCGATAAAGTAGGTAAAATCTTGGGTTTATGATGGATTTTTATCAGGCAGCCAAGGAAGAGATAAAAAGGTCGGCAGACATTGTCGAGCTGATAGGACAGTATGTTCAGCTTAAAAAGTCTGGTTTAAACCATGTAGGGCTTTGCCCGTTTCATGGCGATAAGGATCCATCTTTTTCCGTCAGTCAGACAAAACAGATATTTCACTGTTTTGGATGTAAAAAAGGTGGAGATATTTTTACCTTCTGGATGGAATACCATAAGGTTTCATATTCTCAGGCAATAAAAGAGCTAGCTGAAAGATACCATGTAGTATTGCCTGAAAAAAGGGTTACACCTGAAAAAAGGCGTGAGTTAGATTTAAAGGAGGAGATATACCGTATTAACGGCGCTGCAGCAGCCTACTATAACTATATTCTTGTAAAGACAGCCTTAGGTAAGAAGGGTATTGGGTATTTTGATAAAAGATCAATCAGCCCGGAAATTATAGACAGGTTTAAATTGGGTTATGCCTCCGAGGATTGGGACGGGCTAACCAGATTTTTATCGAGCAGGAATGTAAATCTTGAAAAGGCGGAAAAGGCAGGGCTTCTTATTACCAAAAAGAATGGCGGGTATTATGACCGTTTCAGGGGGAGGGTGATATTCCCCATATTTACCATGGAAGGAAAGGTTGCTGGTTTTGGGGGAAGGGTGCTTGATAATTCGTTGCCCAAATATCTGAATACCCCTGAGACATCAATCTTTCACAAGGGTGAATTATTATACGGGCTTAATACTGCATTTCCCCATATACGTGAGACAGGTCGTGTTGTTATTGTTGAGGGTTATACAGACGTTCTGGCGCTGAACAAACATGGGTTTAATGCGGTTGTTGCAACTCTCGGAACAGCCCTGACTCAGAATCATTTAAGGAAACTTAAGGGCTTTAGCAGGGAGATTATTGTTGTATTTGATGCCGATTCAGCAGGGAAAAGTGCTGCGGTTAGAAGCCTCCCGCTGTTTCTCAATGAGGGGCTTTCAGCCAAAGTAATGATATTGCCTGAAGGGGATGACCCTGATACATTTATGAACAGCAGGGGGCTTGATGCCTTTTTAAGTCATCTTGACCGGGCAATGCCCCTGTATGATTTTTATATTGAATCAAAACTGGCGGGCGTTGAATCTGGCCTTACCGGGCGGTTAGAGATTCTCAAGGAGGTAATCCCTGTACTTTCAGAGATTACAAGCGATATACAGAGATCAGTTTATATTAAGCATCTCTGTGAAAAGTGTGATGTTTCAGAGGCAGTTGTCCTTGCTGAGCTTAACAGGCTGAGAGGTGCAGTATCAGGAAAGGGCTTTATAGAGAATCTGGAATCAGTCCAGAACGGATCAGGGGTAAAAAGCCTTAAGGAGTATCATCTTCTTAACCTTATTATTCATTCACCCGGAATTGCAGGAAGGGTGCTGATTGATGACTTTAAGATGCTGATTTCAACAGGTGAAGTTGTAAAGATTTTTAATATACTTGCCGAAGAGTATAAGCTGAAAAAAAGTATTGATTTTGAACAGATACTTGAAAATATGCAGGAAGGTCCGGAAAGAGAGATTTTCAATGAGGTGATGCTCTCAGAGCCTATTTATAAAGGCCCCGCTATTGAACAGGCTGTTTTAGAGTTTGAAAACAGGATATATGATATCAAGCTCACAAACTCAATAAATGAGGCAAAAAGCAGCGGGAATATTGAAAAGTTGAATGAATTGGTTAAATTAAGAAAGGCTATTTGAAAAGTCCCTTTAATGATTATTATTAAAGAGATTTTTAGATAACACAGAGATAAGTAATTATCGGGAGGAATAGTATGGTAAATAAATCTGATATGCAGAACCTGAAGAGACTGATAGATATGGGCAAGGATAAGGGATATATCACATATGAAGAGTTGAATGATGATCTGCCTGATGAAATCATCTCCTCGGAGCATATCGACGATGTAATGATGATGTTTGAAAGATCGGAAGAGCACACGTCTGAACTCCAGTCACCGCTCATTATC
>CAZXUA010000099.1:0-17130 GCA_964643755.1 uncultured Desulfatiglans sp.
GTTATAATCCTTATCTGTTTTGATATTGATAGTCTGGGATTTATAGCCCTTTGCCTCTAAGGTTATGGTGAAGTTTTTATCAGAGGGCAGATTCTTGAACTCAAAGTCACCAAAGAAGTCTGTCTCTGTGGTTTTATTAATAGAGTCTCCCTTTAAGGTCACCTTTACACCCTTTGCTCCTACCTCCTGCTTATCAGCATAGATCACCTCACCGGCTACTAACCTGCCCGGAAGGTTCCTGTAAACCACATTCGGTTTAAGATTATAACTGGGGTTAAGCTCCTCTGTGGGGGCGGACTTGAGGTTCTTTGCAATCTCGCTGTTTACGTTATCAAGGTCTCCAAACATCAAAGCACCGGTAGGACACGCCTCAACACACCTCGGCTCCTTGGCGCCCTTCTCCAACAGATGGATACAGAAGGTGCACTTCTGGGCAACATCCTTCTCCTCGTTCCATTGGATTACCCTGTGAGGACATGAGTTAACTATCTCCCTCTTACCTTTAGCCTTTACAGGGTCTATTATCACTATCCCGTCAGCCCTGCGGTATACCTCTCCATCAATTGCCATCTTCACGCAGGTGGCATCCTTGCACTGGAAGCAGGGCTGCGCCACATAGTCCACCTTTATCTTAGGGCACTTCCCCATCTCCTTCTCTGTCACCTTCATAAATGACCTAGCTTCATTACTGATCCCTACAGAGTAAGGTAAATAATCATTCCCTGTATACTCATCCTTGCATGCAAGAAAACAGTTATAGCAACCGTTACACTTGTTTATATCTATTATCATTCCATATCTGGACATATATTAACCCTCCCACTTTCCTATTTCTATCAGACATGAGTTGGGTGTCATGCCCGGTGCGTTTTTCGACATCATTGTCGATGATGTAAGGATGTTCACACATCCTCCCCTGTCCACTGACCCTGCCTTGCCAGGCTCAATCGGGTCATAGTTTGCAGCTGACCCGTAGCTGTGGACAACTCCGGGCGGTACCCTCTCGGATATAACCGCTATACACAATACTGTGCCGCGGTCATTATAGAGCTTTACCACATCATTATTGTTTATTCCCCTCTTTGCTGCATCAACAGGGTTAATCCTTACAGGCCACCATGCATACCCATCCTTTACTATACGGTGGGTAGGTATCTCATTTATCCAGTCAGTATGTTTGTCATACTGGGTGTGGAAGGTAAACCTCGGATGGGGGCTTATTATCATAAGGGGGTATTTCTCCCTTATCTTGCTCTTGTGCCCTTCCCATGATTCTATGTAGTGGGGAACTGCCGGCCTTTCCATATCATCAGGGGTGTTCTTTAACAGGCTCTGTGACTGGAACTCTATCTTGCCGCTGTATGTAGAAAGCTCATGGGCGTTCTCCTTGCCCCTCTTCGGGTTCATGGAGTCTGCTGTGTCGCACGGACGGCCTTCAGCAAACCACCTTAAGGCCGGTGTGGGTTTGTAATCGTCACTTGGGCTTATTACTATGTATCCCTTCTTGTCAAATTCCTCCCAGCTCATGATCTTGGGCAGGTCTGATATGGCATAGTATGCCTTGCACCAGTCTAAATCTGTTCTGCCGCCATCTGTATACAGCTCCTTCATGCCCAGTTTATCTGCAAGCAGTGTAAATATCTCATAGTCAGGTTTTGATTCCCACAAAGGCTCTATGGCCTTCTGCTGTCTTACAATAATCCTGAAGTTACAGCCGTTATTCCCGTGGTTGCTGTATCCCCCTGCTGCGCCCCATTCGCCCCAGTCATCCCTTTCAAGGCTTGTGCAGGCTGGTAAAATAATATCAGCAAAATTGGTTTCACTGCAGTACCAGCAGTCCTGGTTAACTACAAACTCAAGCTTCGGGCTCTGGTACATCTTTACCCATTTGTTTGTATCGCTCATGGTGCCTATAAAGCTTCCGCCATACCTGTAGAACATCCTTACCTCAGGGTATCCTTCCATGGGGTAGGTGAACTTCTGGAACTGCTGTTCCAGAGACTGCCCGCAGAAGCCTGTTCCGCTCCAGCTGAAGGGCGGGTTCAGTATGGCATCCGGAAGCGCCAGTCTGTATAGCCTCTGTTTTGTGGGGTTTATCACCTTTGTCCTTGCTGCCCTGGTTATGGCCATCCTGGTATCAAGGTCCGCGTAGCCGGGTACATAATAAGAGGTATCTGCCGGGCATCCCATTGCTGTACCCCATATGGTCCTCCCTGCCTTGCCCAGCCCCTGCATGGCCTGTAAAAGCACCATAAGTCTGGCCCATTCTGTGCCGTAGGCTGTTCTGCATGCGCCGCCTTCCCCCCCCCTTGTGCCTGCTGCCAGCACTGTCTTCTTTGCTGCCCACTCCCTTGCAAGTGACCTTATTCTTCTCGCAGGTATGCCTGATTCGGCTGCTGCCCATTCGGGTGTCTTTGCTATGCCATCCTCTTTTCCCATCACATACTTCTTGAACTCGTCAAACCCTACTGTCCTCTTTTCAACATAATCCTTGTCATAGGTATCGTCCTCTATCCAGGTGTATGCAATAGCGAGCGCCAGCGCTGCGTTTGAGTCAGGATTAAGAGGAAACCATGTGCCGTCCATGTGGGCTGCTGTATAGTTGAAGTACGGGTCAATGAACACCATCTTTACGCCCTTCTCCTTGAGCCACTGTCTCCATATTACTGAGTCCTGGCCACAGTATATGGCCCTTGTTGTGTCAGGGTCATTTGACCAGAAGACTATCATCTCTGCATTCTTCATGGAATCTTCCAACAGGTCATACTGTTCCGGCATACCTAAACGCCAGAAATAGCCCCATGCGTGGGTTGCCCCCCAGTGCCACCCTTCCCAGCTGTCAGGGTTATCAAATACAGGTGTGTACTCAAGCATGTCCATAAACCTGGGAAATGGCCCCATCTTATATCCTACTATACCCCAGTTATGGTGAGACGAAGTCAATCCCGTTATAGCTGCACCGCCGTAGTCCTTTCTTATCCTTTTTATCTCGCCTGATACTATATTAAGCGCCTCTTCCCAGCTTATCCTCTCGTACCCGGATTTGCCTCTGTTCTCAGGGTTTCTCTTTCCGTTCGGGTCAAAGTCCACCCTCTTCATCGGGTACTTGATCCTGTCTGGTGAGTATAATCTCGTCCTCTCTGCGTGTACAAAGGGGGCAAGATTCGCCTTTAAAGGCGGGGAATACTTCTTCCCCCCTGCCTCTATCACCCATGGCTTTATATCCTTCTCATCCATTATAAGGGGCTGTACCCTAACTACCTTCCCGTCCTTTACCGTCACCGTTATCGGACCTTCATTCGTTAAACTACTATATCTCTTTTCCATTTATCTCCCTTCCTTGACTTTCTTTTTATAAAAAAACATGTTTATGCCCCTATAGACTTTATTATTGCTTCAAGGGTGGCATCCAGCGCAGGTATCTTGAAGACCATTAAAAGGCTTATAAGCAGCGCATAGATACAGAGTGATTCAATGAGTGCAAGGCCAAGTATAAGCATGGTGAATATCCTGCCTCCCGCCTCCGGATTTCTTGAGACCCCCTGCATGGCCCCGTTTATAGCATAACCCATGGCAATGCCTGTGCCTACAGCCGCAATGCCGATAGCAAAGGCGCAGGCGACTGCCATCAGGGCAACAGCCCACAACCCTGCTGCAGACGCGCTTTCACCTGCATACACCATTGATGATAAACCTGAAGCCGCTATAAATGCCATAACTGTGATAATATTTTTATTTGACATAAAAAATCCCCCTTTTGATATTTATCTTAAAATCATATTGATACAATCTGTTAATGAGCCTCTTCCATTGCCCCTGCGAAATATACTGTTGCAAGCAGCATAAACACAAGCGCCTGCACAAAACTTACTAATAACCCAAGAACCATTACCGGTAAAGGGGCAAGATATGCCCCGGCGATCGCAAAAAGGATGCCTAAGATCTTTTCTTTACCGAAGATGTTACCGAAAAGCCGTATAGTAAGAGACATAACCCTTGCCAGATGGCCGATTATCTCTATGGGCAGCATTATCGGGGCAATGGCAGGCACAGGGCCTAAAAAATGCTTTATATATTTGATGCCATGATATTTGATACCTATATAATGGGTATAAAAAAAGGTGGCAAGGGCAAGGGCAAGGGTTGTATTGGTATCTGCTGTCGGTGAAAAAAACCCCGGTATAAGCCCAAGAAGATTACATATCAGGATATAAAGAAAAACCGTGGCGATAAAGGGAAAAAACATTTTTCCCTCGGGGCCTGTGATACTGATAATAAAATCTTCTATGCTGGTTATTATATATTCAACGAATGACTGTTTTTTGCCAGGCAGAGTCTTAATACCCTTCGCCAGAAAAATACCGCAGGAAACCATTATTACCATAACAAACCATGAGTGGGTAACATGCTGCCACTTATGGGCAAAATGCTCAAATCCAAAAAAACTTAAAATCTCTGTAATATAATAAAAATGACGCTCCAAATTATTTATGCCCCCTGCCCCCGGTCTTAATGGCCATTATTACCCCGACAACAGTTATAGCGATAACAACGGTTGACAATCCTATTATGAGGCCAACAGGGTGTACCAGCTTATGTTTCAACAGGATAAAAATGACTACACCCAGCACCGAAAGACGAAAATAGTAATATAAAAAAATAGAGATTTTCCTGCTTTTTCGTTTAAAGTCTGTGCCAAAGGCCTTCTTAAAGGTGTGCTGAAGAAACATGAAATTTGCTATACTCACCATGCCGCCAGCAATAACACCTAAGGTATGAGAAGGGCTTAATGTAAAGAAGCTGAATGAAGATATTAACAGGAAGATTACCCAGTATTTTTTCTTCAGATCTTCATAGAATACTTCCCATTCCATTTATTCGCCGCCCAAATCCTTTGCCTTTTTGTACATCAGATAGAGGTTTCTAAAGGCTGCGACAATTCCGAAAAACAGAAAAACCAAAAAAAACCAGGGCTCAGTGTTATATCTTTTATCAATATAATGCCCGGCCACGGCCCCGATACCTATTGAGAGGGCCATTGTCAATCCAGCTGTACTCAGTACCCCTCTGGCACGGAACATCTTTTTTGTTTCATTATCCATATCAAGCTGGATTTACTCTATTTTAATCTCTTTCACCAGGTTTCTATCACATTTTTTTTCACAAAGTCAATATCCTTTAGCCCTGGATATAAGGGGCAGGGCTCTCCCTGGTTTAATCTTATTTTTTTAATACACTAAAGCAGTGATATGCAGTATCAATTGTCCTGTCGATTACCTCATTATCATGGGCAATGGATAAAAACATTGCCTCAAACGGGCTCGGGGCCAGATAAATACCTTTTTCACGCATCCGCCTGTAAAAGGCCCTGAACAGGGCGGTATCACTCTTTTTGGCAGACCTGAAATCAATTACAGGCCCCTTTGTAAAAAAGAAAGAGCCTAATGAGCCGATATGATTTATGACTATATCAATACCTGCCTTATGGGCTGCATCCTTTAAACCGCTGAACAGCCGGTTCCCTCCAGCCTCAAGCCCTTTATATATGCTGCTATCCCTGAGCAGCCTAAGTGTTGCAAGCCCTGCCGCCATTGCAATGGGGTTCCCGGAGAGTGTGCCTGCCTGATAGATATTACCTTCGGGCGCAATATTCTGCATTATCTCTCTTCTGCCCCCATAGGCGCCTACAGGAAGCCCGCCGCCGATGATTTTTCCCAGGCATGTGATGTCAGGCATGATATTGTAATACCCCTGTGCCCCGCCCTGGCCAAGCCTGAACCCGGTTATCACCTCATCAAAAATAAGCAGGGAGCTGTTTTCCTCTGTGATCCCTCTGAGCCCTTTAAGAAACCCTGCATCAGGGAGGATTACACCCATGTTTGCGGCGACAGGTTCAACAATAACAGCAGCTATATCATTCCCGTATCTTATAAATGCATCTTTTACATCATCAAGATTATTATAGGGAAGGGAGATGGTAAGCCCAGCGATCTTATCCGGTATACCAGGGCTCCCCGGTATGCCTAATGTTGCAACGCCGCTTCCTGCCTCCACGAGAAGGCTGTCTGCATGGCCATGATAGCACCCTTCAAACTTGATAATGATGTTTCTACCTGTATATCCCCTGGCAAGGCGGACAGCGCTCATGGCCGCCTCTGTGCCGGAGTTTACCATCCTTACCATCTCAATGGATGGGACCATTTGAATGATTTGCTCAGCTATCTCTACCTCTATGGCGGTTGGCGCACCAAAGCTTGTGCCCATAGCCAGTTTATCAGAGATGGCCTTCAATACTTCAGGGTGCGAGTGGCCAAGGATCATGGGGCCCCATGAACAGACATAGTCGATATACTTCCTATCCTCTTCATCCCACAGATAACACCCTTCTGCCCTGTTAATAAAAAGAGGCTCCATACCGACTGATTTACCGGCCCGTACAGGGCTGTTCACACCACCCGGGATATATTTTTTTGCCTGCTCAAATAACTCTTTTGATCTTAATTCCATATGGTTACTCCGATTTATAACCCAAATATTCCACCTGATAGGGAAGCGGTCTTCGGTTTGAGGTCTGCGGTTTTCGGTAAGAGAAAATGATTCATAAGGAGGACCCGTATACCTAAAACCGTAGACCTCAAACCTCGTTTTAATAGTATTCCATACTTGTCTTCTTGAATTCCTTCTCACTGAAGAGGATGGAATAATCCTTCACCCCTGTCTGTTCTGACATCCTTTCTGCTATGCTGTAACACTCTTCTCTTGTATCCCCGTGTATCATTGTAAAGAGGTTGTACCTCCAATCCCTTTGAGGCCTCCTGTGATAACAGTGTGTCACCTCTTTAAACCCGGCCATGATATGCCCGGTTTCATCAATCTCCTGTTCAGGAATTACCCATGCCACCATTGCGTTGGCCTTGAATCCTGCCTCCTGATGATATAGGGTTGCACCCAGACGCCTGATTACCCCTGAACTGACCATCACCCTGATCCGGTTCAGGACTTCATCCTCTGGAACACCCAGCTGATCAGCAAGTATTTTATAGGGCATGGGCTCAAGAGGTATATCCTTTTGAAGAAACCCGATTATTTTTTTGTCCAATTCATCTATCATGAAGGTACTTATCTTGCAGTAATCAGGCTTCCTGTAATATCGCTGACCTGTTCAATATTGTTTTTAAGGCAGTAATCTTTTATACCCTCTATAATCTCGATAGTGGCCTTTGGGTTAATGAAGTTTGCTGTCCCAACCTGTACGGCAGAGGCCCCTGCAATCATGAACTCAAGGGCATCCTGGGCGTTAACTATGCCGCCAATCCCTATTACAGGGATATTTACAGCACGCGCGGTCTGATATACCATGTACAGGGCAACCGGTTTTATGGCAGGTCCTGATAAACCTCCTGAGATATTCCCGAGCCTTGGACGTCTGGTATTGACATCAACTGCCATACCTGTAAGGGTATTGATTACAGATAGCGCATGTGCGCCCGCCGCCTCCACCGCCCTTGCAAGCAGTGTTATGTCTGAGACATTCGGGGTAAGCTTTACAATGACAGGTTTATCTGTATTTTTCACTACTGCCTCTGTTACCCTGGCTGACATCTCAGGGTCTTTCCCGAACACAAGCCCCCCCTTATCCACATTGGGGCATGAGATATTCACCTCAAGGGCAGAGACCCCCTTAACGCCTCTGAACGCACTTGCAAGTTCACCATATTCACTGATGCTGTGGCCGTAGATATTTACTATTACCTCTGTGTTCAGGGTGTTTAGCCACGGGAGTTTATCCTCAAGAAAACCCTCTATGCCTATATTGGCAAGCCCTATGGCATTAAGCATGCCAGCGGCTGTTTCCACTATCCTTGGAGGGGGATTACCCTTCATGGGCTTAATAGATATCCCCTTCACAACAATGGCACCCAACTGATTCAGATCAATAAGGGCATCAAATTCCTTTCCATAACCGAATGTGCCTGATGCTGTCATAACAGGGTTCTTGAGCTTTAGGCCGTTTAAGCTGACAGATATATCAGGATTTAAGTTCATGCATTTGCCCAGTCGATTTCATTGATATCAAAGACAGGGCCATCCTTGCATACATGGTGATATGATATCTGATCCATAGCAGATGCTGACCTTACTACACAGCCCTGACAGGCCCCAAGACCGCATGCCATAAAGGTCTCCATGGAGACCCGGCATGGTATTTTATATTTTTTTGATATGCTGCTCAGCGCCTTCAGCATAGGAATGGGGCCGCATGCATAAACGCCAGTGGAATTATGACTCTGTTTAATAATCTCCTGTTCAAGAAGGTCAGTGACCCTGCCATGATAACCCTTTGACCCATCATCTGTGGCAATGGAGATATCCTGTTTTATGCCGACTGAGGCAGGATCAATTATCTCATCTGATTGCCTGAACCCTGCCAAAAAGGTAACCGCCTTTTTATCAACCGCCTGTGATAGAAAAAACATGGGTGCTATTCCTATGCCCCCTGCAACAATAAAGAGATGTTCAGCCCTGCGGGCTATATCAAAACCCTTTCCAAGCGGGCCCAGAACAGAAAGCATCTCCCCATCCCTTTTGTTTGAGAGGATTATAGTGCCCTTTCCAACCACCTTGTACAATATCCTGACAATACCTCCCTCTTCTGTGCCGCTGATGCTGAAAGGCCTCCGCAGGCAGGGGTCAACCCCCTCATTTACCCTAACCATTATGAACTGGCCTGGTACTGCCTCTGCTGCCAGATCAGGTGAGCCAAACCTTAGAAGAAATATACCTGGCGTTACGCAGGTATTTGATAATATCTTAACATGTGTCTCTATCATAATGGGCGCAGGTTATCCTAATATCACCATGATTTAAAGAAAAAAGTTGATTAAAAATAAAGTTAACGACAACACCGGCACAGCGCCACATAATGGCCTGAAAGGCAGGTCTTTTTCCTTGACCTGAAATAGATTTATCCGTAAACTCTGCCCCTGTCCTGAGGGGACAGCCTATTCATATATCAACTTGCATTATATTTTTACCGGTTCTTTTATTAGAGGAGAGAGTCAGACATGAAAAAAGTCTACCTTGTTTTGTGTATTACCTGTCTTTTTCTTATATTAGGCCCATATATCCTTGCCGGTGGCATTGACAACAGGAGCAATTACAGCGGCGAATATGTGCGCACCTTTACAAGAAATGCGGCAACAGACTCCCTTGATGCCATAGCATATAACCCTGCCGGCGTAATGAAGATGACAGACGGTATCTACGGTAATCTCTCAATCCACTATGTATTAAAGGAGTACACAAACACGGTAGACGGCATTGCCTTCAAGCAGGATACACCATCATTTGTGCCTGCCCTGTTCGGGCTATATAAGGATGATAGGTGGGCAGGTTTCTTTTCATTTACAATGCCAGCAGGGGGTGGTGAGATCGATTATGAAAATGGCAATGCCACCACACGTCTCAGCGCATACAGCCTCAGAAACAGGCTTAACCAGCTCGCAAGCGCAGCAATATATGGCGATACTGCGAATGAAAAACTAAATGCCGAGGGCTTTTATTACGGCCTGACAGGAGGCGGAGCATATCAGATCAATAAGGCAATCTCTTTTTCCATTGCAGGGCGTTATATCGACGCAAACAAGAAATGCAGGGCCTTATTTGAGCTTTTGCCCACCCCTCTGGGTATAATGGCAGGGCAACCAGCAAGATATGCTGTGCTAGATCATGAAGAGAATGCAGATGGTTGGGGCGCTATATTTGGGTTAGCAATTGATCTTGATCCCCTTTACATAGGCATAAAATATGAGACAGAGACAGAGCTTGATTTTAAATATGCGGTTAAACAGGACACGATAACCGGATTACCCTCTGGCCTTGGTCAGGCAGCGGGCATTATTAATGGGGCTGAACATGAAAGAAACCTGCCTGCCCTCTTTTCCATTGGTCTTGCATATAAGGTCAGCCCCAAAATAAAGATAGATACCGGCCTGATCTATTATTTTCAGGAGGATGCAGACTGGGGCGGCGCCGAGCAGTATATAGATGATGGGTGGGAGACAAGTATCTCGCTTGAATACTGGTTTAATGAAAATCTTAAAGGAAGCATTGGTTATCTGCACACAAAGACAGGCATGGATGCGCAGCATGCACTTAAAGAGGCCCCGGAACTGGATGCGGATTCGTTTGGCTGTGGCATTGTCTACAGGATTAATGAAACCCTTAAGATCGATTTGGGCGCAGCAATTGTTGACTATAAAGGTGATTCATATATTGACACATCATCCGGGTCTTTAGTTTTGATAGGCCTTAAAAAGGAGGTTGTAATGTTTTCAGCAGGGGTTCAGTATCGTTTTTAACACGCTGGCCTTAGCCGAAAGGCCCCGTGTAAATGCCCCTGATTAAGCCATCATTGAGATATACTATTCACCTGGGGAAGAGCTCATAGTCTCCAAAGTATACTCGGTCATGGACTCAGGAAGATTATTAAAGATGATCATAAAGGGGACTGCCTCCATTGGCTCCACATTTTCATTTGCCCTGTTTTCCCCTTCCCTGTTGTTCAGCTTCCGATCAATCTCTTCCATGGTGATCTCCCTGAGTTCGTTCTCTGTAAAGGTGTTTCCAGCGTAAGCAAGCTTTTCTGCCACAGGGTTATTTTTATCATCGATAATGGTGGCTTTTACCAGTATATAGCTCCTGGGCTGGGGATAATTGTTGAGGATCTTTCCCTTAATAATAAACAGATCACCTGATGCTTTTCCGGCAAATGTTTCCCATTTCAGGTCAACAAATTCAAGCCTCCTGTTTCCTTTATCAACACCCTCTATTTCAGAAGCGGACTTTTTTGTATTATCAACCCCCTCAGGCAGAAGTGAAGGGGCAAAGAACATTACTGAAAAGGCGCCCAGCGCTGCAACAAAGATAATAACAAGTATAATAAGTATAACCCCCGGTCTGACTGTTTTTCTTTTTACAGATGCAGGCTCCGGCTCTGTAACAGGTTTTTCCTCCTCTGTTATCTCCTCCTCTTCATTAAGTGCATCCTCAAAGACCCTGTCAAAATCATCAGCATTGCCGGGGGCAGGCTCATTGGGCAGGTTCTCTTCCTCAAAACCCAGCGATGAATCCAGGTCTACAGTCTCCTCATGTTCAGTATCAGAATCAACCTCTTCAGCCTTCCGGGGGTATACAGTAAAAACACTCCTGCATACTGAACACCTGACCTTTGAACCGCTCTCCTTGATAAGGCTATCGTCAAGGTTGAATTTGGATGCGCATTTTTCACAGTTAATAATCATTCATTGCCCCCGATATACCAGATACTGTCAGCCATATTGCCTGCACGGGTAATTTATAAATGGATCAAATATTTATGGTCTATTGATTTATGTTTTGAGATAACGAATTTTCATTAAATTGTCAATATTACAATAAAAATTACCCTGCCGGGAAAAACAGCCTGAAAAGAGTGCCGCCTGAGCTATAACAATCCTCTTTATCAGCGCAGAACTGGCATCTTGTGATATTTCCATAACAGATATCGGTCTCGCCTGGTATGAACCTGCATCTATCCGAATGCATCTCAATATTGAAATGATATTTTTCTGAAAAGATCTTTGTCCTCAGCAGATCCGCCCCTTTCCCTCCGGCATTGAAATCATAGGGCCTCTTTGAAGAATAGTTAATGTTCTCCTGGGTTGGAAAAAACCCCTCAAAAATACGCCTCTGATACTCTTCGGTTATGCCCACACCATAATCCCTGACAATCAACTCTGTGCCTGCAAGTTCAGGCCTGATAACAATCTCTATCCTTCCCATGTCAGGGGTGTTTTCAATGGCATTCTTTACAAGGCCTGTAATGATCTTATCCAGAACATCCTCAGGTATGTGAACCGGGGGAGATGGATCAAATGACCTTTTAATATCAAGCACCCTGTGGGCATGATTCGGCCTTATCCGCTGTAACAGTTTATCAGTAAAGGATATGAGATCAATATCCCTCGCTTCAATAATCCTGGGGCCAAAGATGGCGTCTATCCTGCGCCTGAGCCTTTCAACGAGCTTCCCCTCACCAAGCTCCTCTGCTGCAACTGCCTCAAGCTCATCAGCGCATTCATCCAGGAGATTTGACAGCAGATGATATCCCCTGAAATCGCTGTTTTGCATGATATCTGTCACCTCATACTGTATATCAAGTATCCGTTCAAGATTTCGCTTTGCCCTTTCAAGGGTTGTTTCCCACGTCTCCCTGGGAAGGGGAGAAAGCCTTTTGGCAAGGATATTGAGGGTTGCAAGAAGCACTGCAACGGGGGTCTTTATTTCATGTGAAAGGTGATTTATCACCTTGTCTTTTGCCTTGTTCAGCATTGACACTTCATGATAGGCAGCCCTGAGTTCTTCAGAAAATCTCGCATTTTCTATAGAGAGGGCAACTGTACCTGATATCATGTTCATCAGCTCAAGATCTGTATCATCAAAAGAGCCCTCCTTTTTGTTTACTGCAGCAAGTACACCGATTGTCTTATCACGGCTTTTCAAGGGGACAAAAAGCAGGTTTTTGGTATGTACTTTTGCCTGCAGGTCAACGCCCGGGCAATAATCCATCTCCTTTGAAGTGTCATGAATAATAAGAGGTTTGCCGGTTTTTATTACCCTTCCTGTAATGGTGTTTTCAACGGAGTAACGTACCTTTTTCACACGGTTTTTCACCTCAGAATCATCATAGGCCGCCCCTAAGAAAAATATCTCATTTCGCGCCGGGTCGAGTATCGCAACAGAGGCGCTTTCCGAATTCAGGAGCCTCTTTGTTTCACCGCTGATATAGTCAAGCAGCTCTTCAAGCACAGGGTATTCGGGAAGCGCAGTGCTGATGCGGAGGAGCGTGGCATTTGTCAGCTCAAGCTTTCTTTCCTGTGTAACATCCCTGAATATGAAAAGCTTGCCACCCTCATCATCATTTTCTTCATCTGTGAAAAGGGCGCCTCTGACAATGACATCAAGCACCCTTCCATCCTTTGTAAGCCTCTTGGTCTCAAGCCTCATCTGCTTTTCCCTTAACAGGGTCTCGCGTGCAATAGCCGCCTCTTCTGCAAGATGGGCAGGTATAAATGGTATTTTTCCTCCCTTGATCTCATCCAATCTCCACCCGAATGTGCGTGTAAAGGCAGGGTTAAGATAGGTAATATTTGCATTCAGGTCTGATACGATCATCGGATAGGGGACAAAATCAAGGAGGTTCCTTGCCATCTGCTCAGCCTTCCTGCTGGCCTTTGACTCCTTTTTATAGAGGAATTCGGATGTCTTTAAGGCAGTAATTGTCTGCATCTTCTGGGTGATGTCCCTCGCTATGCCCCTGAACCCCTTTTTCTTATTGTTTTTATCCTTGATAAGAAACACAGAGAGCTCGATCTGTCTGGTTTTTCCTTCGCTGTCTATAACCTCCCATTGAAGGTCTGATGCCTCATTCTGGGTAATCCAGATCTTTGTAAAGGTCTCATATGCCTTGCTGGCATTTTCACTGTTCATGAATCGGCTGAAGTCACGGCCCTGGATCTCAAGCCTTGAATGGCCCAGTGTATTACAAAATGCATTGTTGAAATAGATAAAACTTCCATATATGTCTGTTTCAAAGACCCCGTCGCTCACCTGTTCAAGAAATATCTTGTACCTTTCATCAAAGATATCAGCGACGTAGGTTATGCTCTTTCTTAAATTATCCTCTGAAAGATCAGGCTTTTCTGAAGAGATGTCATTACCGGAAAGGGTTTTCTCATCATGGCTGGACATAAATTTTAAATCCTCCCGGATAATGGCCTGTTTTTTGCAGAATATTTTTTAAATACTGGGATATAATAATAAGCATCTATCTTCAGTTAAAATGAAAAATACTATTTTTATATGTCGCAAAAAAACTGTGTTATATTAAACATGCTTTATATTATCGTTTTATAATGTTTTCAAGATTTAGATCAATGTGTATATCAAATAAGAAAAGTTGTATATATATTCCTTTTTGTATACAAATATTATACATATCATGCAGTTTTGATATGTATAACCTGTTCATGGATGAATGTTAAGGAGAGGTTTTTATTATGAAAATAAGAGCATTGTCTTTATCAATAATTATTATGGTGGTTTCCTGCTTCACAGTTTATGGAGAGGAGCCCCTGGCACCAAAAATCTTTTTTAAGGAAAAGAGCTTTGCTGCCGGGGAGGTACTTGAAGGCACCATTGTTGAGCACACCTACAGGGTATATAACCGGGGAAATGGTGTGCTCAGGATAAACAATGTAAAAACAAGCTGCGGATGCACTGTTGCGGAATTTGACAGGGCTGTTCCTCCGGGAGGAGAGGGCCAGATCAAGGTAAAATTCAACACTATGGGAAGATTGGG
The DNA here is from genome assembly GCA_964643755.1 of uncultured Desulfatiglans sp. Lineage (GTDB taxonomy): Bacteria > Desulfobacterota > DSM-4660 > Desulfatiglandales > HGW-15 > JAAZBV01. The sequence goes on from CAZXUA010000099.1 coordinate 14,402, forward strand.
CAAATCAATAAAGACTATAAATGTGCTCAGCAGTGACCCGGATAAGAGAAATGAAACCCTAACGCTTGAGGCATCCATAAAACCGCTCTTCAATATAACCCCTGCAAGTATAGTCACACTGACAGGCAAAAGAGGGGAAATGAAGAGTGTTGAGGTATTAATATCAACAGGTATTGACAAACCTCTTAATCTTGAGCCGGAAGGGTTTACCCTTGATGAAGGGAAGATAAGCTATAAACTTGAGACAGTGGAGGCAGGAAAACTGTACAGGGTGGTTTTTAAAAATAACCCGGCCATACAGGGTAATCTTAATGGTGAACTGAGACTTAGAACCAATTATGTGGAAAAGCCGCGGATCAAGATCGGCGTTCGCTCACGCTTCAACTGATAACATCTTACTGTGAGTGATTTGGATTAATTGAATAAAAAAATATCAGATGGCTCTCTCTCTGGATTTGGAATATAATGGGTACAGATAAAAAGACCCCTGTAGAAATATATACTGACGGGGCATGCAGCGGAAACCCCGGGCCAGGGGGATATGGAATTATACTCAGATACGGGGCACATGAACGTATGATATCCGGCTATGACCCGGCAACAACCAATAACCGTATGGAAATGACCGCTGTTATTGAGGCGCTTAAAGCAATAAAAAGACCAAGCAGGATAAGGATTTGCTCTGATTCGTCATATGTCATTAAGGGGGCAACAGTATGGATAAAGGGATGGGTTAAAAATAACTGGTTTAACTCTCAGAAAAAGCCTGTTTTAAACAGGGATCTCTGGGAGACAATGCATGCGCTGATCAAAGCCCATAATATAGAGTGGGTGTGGGTAAAGGGGCATGAGGGGCATCAGGAAAATGAAAGGTGCGATAAACTTGCAAGAGAGGCAATCATTAACAAAAGAGGGATAGACACAGGGCGGATAAATGAAACATAATGAAAAAGCTAATTAATATTAAATACTTGACGAAAATTGAAAAATATGTAATTTTTGTTTCATTTATAAAAACCCTTTTTAAAACACTTTATACTAAGGGGTATTAATATGAGATGTCCAAAGTGCGGCTATATTAGTTTTGATTATAATAAATTCTGCCCAAAATGTAATAAAGATATTTCCGAGGAGCAGACAAAGTTAAACCTGCATACCTACAAGCATAACACTCCTTCATTACTGGGCATGCTGGTAGGGGCAGGAGATGAATCAAGTTCAGGGTTCACTATGGATAGCGCCGCTGCCCTTCAGAGAGCAGGCGCTGCTGCTATTGAGAAAGCGCCAGCCATTATGGAACATGATATGGATTTTGGCGATGATCAGGAACTGGAAATCAGCCTTTCTGATGACACTGAACTTGAACTGCCTGAGATCAGCTTGGATGATCAACCCTCTGAAATGGATAACCTTGATCTGGGCGATGATGAAGCCCTGTCACTTGAACCAGATGAAGAGGTGGCAGCGCCTGAGGCAGCCGATCCGGCAGTTGCAGATACAGGTGATGAACTCTCCCTTGACCTCGGTGACATTTCAATGAAGGGTGAAAAGGGGTTTTCTACCGTTGAACTTAATGTGAAAGACCTCAAGATAAATGACACCGGAGAACTGGAGATTGACGCCATTTCCGATGAGCTTAATAAATTGGCTGCAAATAATAGTAACAGCCAGATATTAGGCGTTAACAGGACATCTCACCTTAATCTCTCAGATTTGACCTTTGATGATGATACTTCACCAGGCCTCGACACAGAAGAGAGCGATGACGCTGTAAAAATGAAAACCCATGTGGAAACAGACAAAGAGGGCTCCCTTGATCTTGGGGATCTGGCCCTTGATGATAGTGACATAATAAAAGATAAAGATGATGAAGGTCTTGACCTGGATAGCCTCATATTTGAAGAGACAGATGAATCAGAGAGCGCCAGCGCCTCCACGGCAGAGACATTGAATATCTCAGCCCTTAGTGACAACGGGACAGGCAGCTTTGATCTGGATGACCTTGAGATTTCCGAAGAGGGTGGAGCCACCCCGGAAAAAGATGATGGGATTGATTTGTCAGACCTCTCATTTGATGAGGAAGACCTTAAAGGCACAGGCAGTAACCAGTTTTCCGTGGCAATGGATTTGGATAATCAGGAGACAGGCGAGCTTGAGCTTGACAGCGCAGACTTACAGGGCTCTGAAGGCGACTCTCAGGACATAGGAAAATCCGAGACCATAGATGATTCTCAGTCATTTGACCTGGGCAGTCTTGAAGGCAACAATCTTAATGATTCCATGACTGATCTGACAATAGACCTTGAGAATCTTGACCTTGATCTTGACCTTGATTCAGATGATAAAAAGTAGTAGCTCTTGGATAAGGGGCCTGCAAGAAGATTAAAAAAGGGCAGGGTTTTTAAGGTCAAATATGAGAATCTTTTTTTGATTTTCAACTTGACCACAATAAAAGGAAAGGTTATAAGGCTCTTCACAACATGCCGAGATAGCTCAGTCGGTAGAGCAGCGGACTGAAAATCCGCGTGTCCACAGTTCAACTCTGTGTCTCGGCATCTTAAAAAAATCCTAAAAGGCTGATAAAAAATCAGCCTTTTTTATTTTCATGATTAGTTAAAGGCTTTGGCGATATTAGCGGGCAGTTCATCAAAATCATCTTCTATTTTTATCTTACCCTTAACCCAAGTTCGACAAGAAAAATAAGAAGCTGCAATAAAAACAGCATGTTA
>CAZXUA010000100.1:0-17106 GCA_964643755.1 uncultured Desulfatiglans sp.
AGATAATGAGCGGTGACTGGAGTTCAGACGTGTGCTCTTCCGATCTAGCAGGTTAAAGATGTCCCTAAAGATGATCTGCTTGACACCTGTGAGATGTTATACAAGCTGTATCAGCCGGGAGAATCAGGTGTAGCCTCTATCTGGGTTTTAAAGATAAGCAAAAAATTTACAGAGTCAGATTTTACCCGGTTTGAAGAGTGGCTTAAAAAGTATGTGGATAACTGGGGCAGATGTGACACATTCTGTGTAGGCTTTTTTGGTGAACTCATACTTATGTACCCTGATCTGGTAACAAAAACTTTGGAATGGGCAAGATCAAAAAGCAGGTGGCTCAGGCGCGCCTCTGCTGTTATACTCATCCCATCCCTTAAAAAGGGTAAAAAGCTTGAAAATGCCTTTGAAGTAGCTGATATCCTCCTGCCTGATACGGATGATATGGTACAGAAAGGATACGGGTGGATGTTAAAGGTTGCTGCTGATAAACAGATGGATGAAGTATTTCAGTTTGTAGTTGACCGAAAGGCTACGATGCCCAGGACAGCATTAAGATACGCAATAGAAAAGATGCCTGACAAGCTTAAGAAAAAGGCTATGGAGCGATAGAGATAAGGGGGCGTATATGCTTAAACCTTCAAATTTAAAAGACAGAGCCATCGGCGCTTTAATGGGCGCATTTATTGGTGATGCGCTGGGTGTTGGCCCTCACTGGTATTATGATCTTAATGAACTGCACAGAGACTTTGGAGATTGGATAGATGGATACACCGATCCCAAACCCGGCAGGTATCATGACGGTCTTAAGGCGGGCCAGCTTTCTCAGACAGGGTTTATTCTCCATCTTATGCTCTGCTCCCTGGTTGATAATGGTGAATACAATGAACAGGATTTCTGCCTCCGTATGGATGAGGAGTTTTTCCCTTTACTTGATGGTACGCCTGTAAGCGGGCCGGGCCGATATACAAGTCAGAGTATTCGTGAGGCATGGCGCAGGCGTGTTCAGGAGAAGCTTCCATGGGGTAAGACAGGAGGGCACGCGGATACTACAGAGGCCATAGAAAGAACCCTTGCCATAGCAGTCCGGTATGCCCCCAACCCCACTAAACTTGCCACTGCAATCACGAGCAACACTATCCTTACACAGATTGATGACACAGTTGTATCCATGACTGTTGCATTTGGCGCTGTGCTAGGCCTCCTTGTACAGGGGAACAGGCTTGACCCTGATATATCCGGAAAACTTATGAAACTGGTAAGAAGTGGAGAGTTACCCTTTCATTCTGTTGTCCGCGATAATATGAAGCCGCCGCAACAGGGAGACCCTGATCCACCACGGGCAGGACGATTTGCCTCGCCTGATGCCCTGATTACCCCATCCCATATGGCAGCAGCTGCCGCTGACCCTGATATCAATATTGAACCTGCCTGGAAGGTATCTATAGTCTATGGTATGCCATGCGCTATTTATCATCAGCTTCCTGCTGCCTATTATCTTGCTGCCCGGTTTTATAATGATTTTGAGTCAGCAGTCCTGCATGCTATAAATGGCGGGGGCCAGAATCAGGCAAGGGCTATTCTTACCGGCACACTCACAGGCGCACAGGTAGGTTTGAGCAATATACCTGCTCGTTTTATAAAAGGACTTGAAAAGGCGGATGAACTACTGCCACTTGCTGAGAGGCTGGCATCACAACTTGAAACAGATTTTTCTGAATAACAAAAAATAGCTTTTGGCATCTTTATTTCAATTAACCTTGAATTAACCTCATTACCCTCCGATGCTTGACATCTGCCTTGTGCAGCTCCTCTGCCCCTGATTCTTTAAATTATGCCTTTCAGGTTTTTCATGGATGGCCTTTTCAATAAGGGCAATTATCTCCTCATCACTCTTCCCTTCACGTAAGAGCGGCATTGCATCTATCTCTGTCTCTGAAAAGAGGCAGCTTCTGAGGTGGCCGTCGGCAGTGAGCCTCAGGCGGTTGCATACTGCACAGAAGTGGTTGCTTAATGCCCCTATAAGCCCTATCTCACCCTTTGCGTTCTCTATTTTATAACGCTGCGCAGGGCCGTCCAGGCTGTTCCTTCTTTCTATGGAGACAAGAGTGCCGACATTCTGGAGGCGATTATATATCTCAAGTATTGAAAGGAATTTTTCAGAGTCCCAGTTGTTCCCCCCTATGGGCATATGCTCTATAAACCTAATGTGATATGGCTTTTCAAGGGTAAGCCTGCCAAGGTCTTCTATCTCATCATCATTAACACCCTTTATGGCAACAACATTCAGCTTTATAGGTGAAAAGCCGAGTCTTTCAGCCTCCTGGATACCTTCCCATACCTGGTGAAAATAATCACGGCCTGTTATCCTTTTAAACTTTTCAGGCTTGAGCGAATCAAGGCTGATATTGAGGCGGTTTACACCACATGCCTTTATCTCTGCTGCATACTGTTTAAGAAGCACGCCGTTTGTGGTAATAGAGATCTCTTCAAGCCCCTCTATCTTGCTCATGCTCTTTAAAAAATCAGTAAAGCCCTTGCGGACAAGGGGCTCGCCGCCTGTAAGCCTTACCTTGCGGATGCCCCTGTAGGTTGCAAGCCTAACAATCCTTAATATCTCTTCATATGAGAGGATATTTTCATGGGGCAAAAATTCAATCCCCTCTTCGGGCATGCAGTACATACACCTGAGATTGCAGCGGTCTGTAATGGAAAGTCTGAGGTAGTTTATTTTTCGGTTGTTGCTGTCAACCATCATAATTCTGTTCATAAAATCTATAAAACCTGTTCTTATACTATTAAAACAATGTCCCCTGCCGGCCATCATGCAGAGGCTGAGGCCCTGATTCATCTGGTAGCGGCTTTATCCTCTCCTTCAGGAGATACCGCTCAAACATCCTGTTAAACTCTGTCCATGACCCCTCGGTTTTGTCCTTTGCAATGATCCTTGCTATGCCGTTAATTTTGGCGTCAAGGTCATCCACAAAATGAAGGACAAAGGCCTCTATAAATTTGGGCTTTTTAGGTGAGCCAAACTCATATTCACCGTGGTGGCTCAATATCATATGTTTGAGGTAAAGGGCGGTTTCAGCCGGGAATTTTTTTAAAACAGCTAGCTTTTCTTCAACCATTAATACCCCCATAACCAGGTGACCAAGGAGCCTCCCCTCATCAGAGTAATCCACCGCCTTTTCACATGTGAACTCCCTGATTTTGCCTATGTCATGGAGAAATGCCCCTGTTAAAAGCAGGTCTGAGTCCAGTTCAGGATACTGCATGCACACCTGTTTTGCCATGCGGCATACAGAGAGGGTATGTTCAAGGAGCCCACCTATATAACTGTGATGGAAGTTCTTTGCGGCAGGGGCCTCCCTGAATCTTGTGATAAAACTGTGATCCGATAAAAATAGGTTTATCAGGTCTCTCATGTCAGGATTTTTTATGCCCCGCACAACCCCCTTAAGCTCCTTGATCATTCCCATTGGGTCATTGGGTGTGGCCTCAAGAAATATGGAAGGGTCATCACTTTTAGCAGGAGATAGTCCTGTTAATGAGAGCTGCACCTGGTTCCTGTATGAAACCGCCTTGCCTGTAACAGCAATAATGTCCCCCTCTTTAAAAAGGGATCCAAGCCCCTCTGCATTATCCCATACCCTTGCCTCTATATCACCTGTCTTGTCAGAGAGGGTCAGGCTTAAAAAGGTTGCGCCTGTTCTGGTCTGACCCGCCTTTTTGACCCTGACCATGTAGATATCGTTGACCGGGGTATCCTCTTTAATATCCTGAACCCAGAGATGATCTCCAAAAGGGGTCACCTGCTTTTCCTCATTAGTCATCAAAATTACCCTCAGGGCCTTTGGCAGAGGAGATATCTGCTGCACGCTTCCTGATCTTTTCAGGTGTCCATTCCTCAGGTTTTTCTATGGGTTTTGCCTTTGGCCCGAGGTTGTATGACCCTGCCTTGATTATGGCATCAATTGCAAGGGGGGCTGTATCCTTTGCATTAAAGACATTTACAAGTAGGTCATATACAAATGCCTCAACCCCTTTCGCCATCCTCTCCCTGTAATCCTTTGCTTGCCCCAGTATCTTGTTTTCAAAGGGGAGATTCAATTTTTTATAGTCCCCGGCCTTTAAGGATTTTGATTTGGCATACTCGACCATTTCATTCCAGAGTGCATCAGACACCCCATCCTTTGAGATCTTTACAAACTCCTTGTTTTCATCCAGAAAGGCATTCCCGTATTCATTAACCTTTACGCCCCATGAGATCATCTGAAGGGCGGTTGCCACGTTTGCCTTTGTGGTGGCGGTTTCTGCCGCTATCTTTCTGAGCCTCTCTGAGTTATTGCCTGATGTGCCGTGCTGTGCCCCGGAGATTTTATAGGGGGCAAGGGCCTTGTGGATATCGGCTGTTAAACCCACCTGTATGCCCGCATCGCTAGCCTCTATGCCGTGTGTTGTGCCGTTATTGAGTGCGATCCAGTCAGGTGAAATGCCGTGCGCATTCAGCCCCTGGATAAGAAACTTTGCCTCTGACACCGTGGAGAGCCCCTCCTTGCCCTTTATCTCACCCACCTCTGTCTCATAGCCTGCCCACGGGGGGATATATGGATTAAGGGTAATATTTGCAAGCAGGTTTTCATCATCAGGCATATGGGATGCATCAATGGCTATGGATGTCATGCCGGCATCAAACATGCTTGGTATCTCTGTCTTTGCGATCTCGATATCCTTGGCGGATTTTATCCCGTAATGGTCAGCATGGATGGCTACCGGTATGGTGATATTAAGCTCATTACATATATCATCCACAAACCTGGCCAGGTTCCAGAAGGTCACGGCGCAGTATGAGCTTGAGCCTCCTTCAGACTTTGCAATCTCAAGTATGACAGCAGCGTTTGCCTTTTGTGCTGCCATAAGTGTGCCCACTATGACAGGAAGGCTCCTCCCGTTTGCCGCTATGGTCATTGCCTTGCCTTTAGCCATTAATGCCCTGTCTATCACCTTGCCGCTTACAATAAGGGCACGTGAGTTTGGGAACAATTTTTTTATGTTTGGGGGCCTGCCTATCTCCAATGCCTTTTCAAAAGCCTTGCTCTGATCAGCCATTATATCCTCCGTGTTTAGTTAATATTTGAATATTGTTGATTAATTTACTAAACCGCCATAAAACTTCAAATCAAGAAAAACGCGGGTAGAATATAATATTATGATATCAATTGTCCACAATTGATTAATAAAGGAGAAATAAATGATTTTTGATCTTCTGGATAATATAGCCAGCTATGAGTCGATGAACATGGATTTTAAAAAGGCTATCAACTTTATTAAAACCACTGACCTGAAGTCACTTAATATCGGGAGATACGAGATTGATGGAGAGCGCATATATGCAATGATTTCCAAAGAGGCGGGTCTCAAAAAAGAGGATAGCCAGCTTGAAATACACAGGCGATATACAGATATACAGATAGTTTTATCAGGAACAGATAATATGGGTTGGAAGCCCCTGAAAAGGTGCCTAAAACCTGTTTCAGGTTTTGATAAAGATGAGGATACAGGTTTTTTCAATGATGATCCTGAACTCTTTATCCCTGTGCATCCGGGTTATTTTGTGATCTTTTTCCCTTCTGATGCCCACATGCCCCTAATTGGTGATGGAGAGCTCCACAAGATAGTTGTTAAGGTTGCAGCTTACGGGTAAGGGGAAACTTGTTTCTTAAAAGTGTTATCCGGAGGTTCTCGCCAGTAATAATAAAATACCTTCCCCACGGAGTACACGAAGAGGTTTTAATTAAAACCCTTTGAACTCCGTGTAATTGTATGGTTAAAGTGACAGTCTAAAATTGAACCGCAAAGACGCAAAGAGCGCTAAGAAAACCATTATTATTAATAAAATAATAAAAATTTTTCTCCGTGCTCTCCGTGTACTACGTGGCAATAAATTTTCATTCAAACCTGTATATCGGAATATAAATCATTTACAGATTGATCTTTTGAGCAATTATCCCGGCAACCGCTTTTTCTTCTCCCATGATCCCCTCATGGTACCTCAGCACCCTGAACCCACTGAAGAGCTCAAGGAGTTCATTATGCTTTAAGAGGTGGTCAGGGTTTTTGGGTCTGCCGAACTGTGCCTGATCAACAATGTAGGTCTCATAGACTATAACACCGTTTTTGCGAAGGCCATTTCTTATAAAGGGAAAGAGGTTTCTCTGGAGGTAATTGAAACAGATGATGCAGTCATAGGCTCTGGCCTTGATAAAAGGCTCCTTTTCCAGGTCAATCAGGCGCGTGTTTATTCTTACCCCTCTTTCTTTTGCCAGGGCATTGGCCATACTTATGGCCTCTGAAGAATTATCAACCCCCTCAACATCAAAACCCATCTGTGCTAGAAACAGGGAGTTTTTTCCCCCTCCCATTGCAATATCAAGCGCCTTTCCCCTGGGGAGGAGAAGGATATTTTCAACCAGGAACTCTGATGGTGTATTGCTGTGTGTATGCATGATCACCTCCATTTCACAGGTTTCCGAAATCAAACCCCTCATCAAGTATCTTATTCTTGAATCTTGATACATCTGTCTTTGATGATATCAGCCTTGTTATTTTTGGAAAAACTTTTGTATCGCCAAGCATGATGCAACCGATTATCCTGCCATCCTCCAATACAACCTTTTTATAGGAGTTTTCATCCATCTTTATCCTTGATTCATATTTGTTATCCGCATCTATATTGCCGCTTGAGGCAAGGTCAATGCCAGCAACCTTGAGGGTGTTTGTCATGGTTGTGCCTGTATAAACAATATCCTCACCCGCCATGTTTGAGCCCGCCACCTTGCCCTGCTCCATAGCAGCAGGCCAGATGCCGTATGTGATTCCCTTAAATTCCGCACAGTCACCAGCCGCAAAGATATCAAGCCTGTTTGTACTCAGATGGCCGTTTATCTTTATGCCCCTGTCAGAGTCAAGGCCAATGGCCTTTGCAAGCTCCATGTTTGGCCTTACGCCGGCAGATATGATAACCATCTGCGCAGGCAGGGTTTCTCCTCCTGAAAGGCGCACAGCTGTTACCGCCTCGTCACCTGTAATCGCCTCGGTCTTTGCATCAAGCCTGAATAAAAGGCCCATTCTCTCCATCAGGGTCTGGAGCCTCTTTGCCCCCTCGTTATCAAGCTGCCTGGGTAGAAGCCTTGGTGCGAACTCCACAACAGCCACATTTTTACCCATCTTTCTTAAGGCATTGGCCGCCTCAAGGCCAAGGAGCCCTCCGCCTATAACAACCGCATCTTTCACATTACGGCTGTATTGCATGATCATTTCTGCATCCCTGATTGAACGTATGGCAAAGACCCCCTTTATCTGTGACCCGTTTATGGGCGGTATAAATGAAGAGCTCCCTGCAGCAATCAGGAGTTTGTCATAATGGATTGTATCTCCCTTCTCAGTAACAACCTGCCTTTTGTCAGGGTCAATAGATGTTATCCTTGTATTGAGTATGAGCCCTATATTGTTTTCGCTGTACCATGAGCCCTTTTTTGCCATAAGACCATCCTGACCCACATCACCGCTTATATATTCATTCAGCCTGATCCTGTAATAAAAGGAGAGCCCCTCTTCTGTAACAATGGTGATCCTGCCGGCCTTGTCAATTTTGCGGATGTTTTCCGCAGCCGTTGTTCCTGCCACCCCGTTTCCTATGATCAAGTACTCGCTCATATTATTGCCTCCGCTGATTGTCAGTTTTATCATTTTGCCGCGGCCTTCTTCTTTGCGGCCTTTTTCCTGTTGTTATCTTCATCCTTGCTGAAATTATTAAGCCCCTCTGCAAGGTTTTTAAGTTTTGCATTAACAAGGTAATTTATTGTACCTTCAGGATACGACCTGTCCGGCCTTAATGTGCCTGCTGGTTTGCCGGTAAGTATCTCTATCCCTTCATCTATGGTCTTTACAGCATATACATGGAACTTGCCTTTTTTTACCGCCTCTATTACATCCTTTCTGAGCATGAGGTCTTTTAAATTGGTCTCAGGGATAATTACCCCCTGTGTACCGGTGAGCCCCTTTCTGTTGCAGCAGTCAAAGAACCCCTCTATCTTCTGGTTAACACCCCCTATGGGCTGGATCTCTCCCTTCTGATTTATTGATCCTGTTACTGCAATATCTTGCCTGACGGGCACTCCTGCCAGGCTTGAAAGGATGGCGTAAACCTCTGATGAGGATGCGCTGTCACCATCAACACCCCCGTATGACTGCTCAAATGCAATGCTGGCGCTTATGGTAAGGGGCTTGTCCTGCGCATATTTTTCCCTGAGATAGCCGCCAAGGATTAGCACCCCCTTGTTATGGGTGCTTCCTGACATATCAGACTCCCTCTCTATATTGATTATGCCTGCCCTGCCCATAGAGGTGGAGGCGGTTATCCTTGATGGCTTCCCGAACATATAGTCACCAAGGCTGTATACGGCAAGGCCGTTTACCTGACCCACCTTTGCGCCATCAATATCAATCAGCAGGGTGCCCCGGTCTATCTGCTCCTGGAGCTTCTCCTCAATCATGTTTGTCCGCTTTATACGAGCGTTTATAGCCTCTTCAACATGTGCGGCTGCAACTCTCTTCTTTTTATCAATGGCTGCCCAGTAATCTGCCTCCCTTATAATGTCTGCTATCACAGGGAAACCGGTGGATATCTTTTCCTGTCTGCCAGCCTCCCTCACCGCATACTCCACAAGGGCAGCAACAGCCCCCCTGTCAAAGGGTTTCAGCTTTTCTTCCTTTGTCTTCATCCTGATGAATTGGGCAAACTTGAGTATGGCACGGTCGTCTTTATCCATGACAGAATCAAACTCTGCCCTTACCTTGAATATCTTTGGGATATCCTCGTCCAGGGTCATTAAAAGGCTATAGATGTAACTGTCAGAGATAAGCACCACCTTTACATCCATATCTATAGGCTCAGGCCTTATCCCTGTGGTTGTAAAGAGATAGAATGGGTCATATGTCTCTATCTGCATGGACTTGTTTTTAAGTGACCTTTTCAATGCGGGCCATACGCCAGGCTCCCTGGCGGCATCCATGAGATTAAGGACAAGAAAGCCGCCGTTTGCCTTTATTAAAGAGCCTGCCCTGATTCTGGAAAAGTCTGTGCGCCATATCCCGCTCCTGTCAACGATCCTCTCTATGCTTCCGAACAGGTTCTGGTATGAGGGGTTATTCTCCACAATAACAGGCGGCCCCTTGCGATCTGAGTTATCAACAAGCAGATTCACATGATAAAGGTCAAAGGGGTTCCCCTTTGGCACCATAAGAGCCATTCCGCCCGGGTACATCTCCTGCTGACCGCTCATGAATATTTGGAGGTTTTCACTCATATCCTCGACTAAGCCGTTTAAAAAGGTCTCCACCTTTTTTAACCTGTATCGTCCTTTAACAGGGGCAACCAGTTCATTGGCCATGCTGAGAAAGAGCACCCTGTCCATCTCCTCTGTATTCTGCTGTATCTCCTTTTGAAGCTCCCTGAGTTCAATGAATATCTGCTCTATCTCATTGCGCAGAACAGTATATTTCTTTTTCATCTCCTCAAACTCTTCTTTTGGGAAACGGCCCTTCTCCATCATCTGCTCTACCTGGTCAATATGTGTGGGCTGGCCATCAACAAGGGGGGCCACCTCCGGTCTCTTTATCTGACCCATCTGGACATCAACAAGGGTGAACCCCTCATCCCTCACCTTTTTATCCAGCTCCTTGAAAAAGCCTTTGCCCTTTTTTTCATACTCCTCCATGATCTCCTTTTTCCGGTTTATATAATCCTGCCCTTCAAAAAGGCGGGGTACCTCCCTTTTAAGGGTCTCTATAAGGTTATGTATATCCTTTTTGAACCTTTTCCCCTGACCTGCCTTCAGCCTTATCAGAACAGGCTCATCAGGGGTTTTAAAATTGTTAACATAACATAGATCATCCGGTACCCTGCCGCTTTTGTCCGATATCTCATGAAGGAGTTTTTTTACTGTGGCGAGTCTGCCTGTACCGGCAGGGCCGGTCACAAAAATGTTGTATCCCGCATGGTTCATGCCTGCCCCGAACCTGAATGCATCAACCCCCCTCTTCTGACCGATGATTTCAGTTAATGGTTCAAGGTCGTCTGTTGTTTCAAATTGAAGTTTCTTTAGATCAAGTGACCATCTCAGCGCTTCCGCTTTGACTTCGCTGCTGCTGTTTTTTACGGGCATATACCCTCCATTTTACCCTGCATGAATTTATTAACCGTTTATCTGAGCCTTACCCTGACTCCCCTTTTTTCCTCTCCCGAATACATGGGCATAATAATCTCTAAAACATCATTTTCATATGTGGCCCTTACCTTTGAAAGGCATATCCGCCTGTGGATAGGGATTGACCTTGAAAAGGTTGCTGACCTTTTTTCAACCAGGTGATGCGATTCATCATCTTGCACTCTCTCCTCACTCACCCTGCCATCTATGGATATGACATTGCCTGTTATGGTTATTTCTATATCTTGAGGCGCAACCCCGGGCATATCGACCCTTAAGATAAGCTCGTTATCCGATTCAACAAGTTCGTAATCCGGCCTTTTAAGCCTGACACAAACGGATGAGAGATGCCGAAACTCAACAAGCATCCTTTCCATCATACTGTCCATATCCTTTTTAAGCCTGCCTATTTGCCTCTTTTTCCAGATCACAAGCTCAGGCATTATCACCCTCCTTTTTTATACAGGGGTTCCCTCTTATTGGAATATGACTGTAAAAAGGCCATGACCCTTGTTTTGTGTGATTCAATATTTACTGTCTGATGATTTTTTAAGGCCATTTTAACATCTGCACCCATATCCTCCAAGTGAAAAGTTATTATTAATCAGGGGAAGGCATTATACCCTTCTTATGAGTCCTTGACAGAAATTTGTATACGGTTTATTTCTGTCACACAGATATTAATATGAAAGGTGCAACATGAATAAAAACTTGACCCGGGAAAGGGCAGAAAAGATACTCGGTATAAAACGAAAAATAGTTGGAAGAGGCCTCTCCTATGCGGAAAAGCTCCTTTTTCTGCATGAGGCAGATGATGAAATCGATAAGACCCATGTGGCTGGCAGGGACATAATAAAATTATTCCCTGACCGTGTTGCAATGCAGGATGCAACAGCACAGATGGCTATGCTCCAGTTCATCCAGGCGCAGCGAAAGAAGAGCCATGTGGAGGCCACCATACACTGTGACCACCTGATAACCGCAGAAAATGGAAATAACACTGACATTGAGAAGGCAAAAGATACAAACAGGGAGGTATATGATTTTCTCGCTACCGCTGCCCTCAGGTACGGCATAGGGTTCTGGGGGCCGGGCTCAGGCATCATACACCAGGTATTGCTTGAGAATTACGCAAGGCCGGGGCTTCTTATGATCGGCACAGACTCTCACACCCCGAATGCAGGGGGGCTCGGCGCCCTTGCCATTGGCGTTGGGGGGGCAGATGCCGCAGAGGTTATGGCAGGGCTTCCGTGGGAGACCACATTCCCATATATCATCGGCGTGAGGCTTACGGGCCGGCTTAAAGGGTGGGCCACTGCAAAGGATGTAATACTGGAGATGCTAAAGAGGCTCACCGTAAAGGGAGGGACAGGCTGCATATTTGAGTATTTTGGAGAGGGGGCCCAGTCCCTTTCAGTTACACAGAAGGCTACCATCACCAATATGGGCGCAGAGCTTGGGGCCACCTCATCTCTGTTTGTGTATGATGATTCAATGAATGGCTATTTGCAGAATGTGGGACGCGCCCCGGATGCAGAAGAGGCAAAAGGGCTCATGGATATACTCAGGCAGGATGAGATATGTATTAAATCCCCTGAAAAGGTGTTCCATAAGGTTATAGATATTGATCTTGACAGGATTAGGCCCGCCCATTCCGGTCCATATACCCCTGACCGGATCACAGCGGTCTCCGATTTCAAAGGGGTGGTATCTGCTGAAAAATGGCCTGAAGAGGTCTCGGCTGTTCTTATTGGCTCATGCACCAATTCATCATATTCTGATCTTTATGCTGTTGCTGAGATGCTGCGCCAGGCAGATGAAAAGGGGCTGAAGGTAAAGGTGCCTTTTCTATTAAGCCCCGGCTCATTAAGGATCTATGAAACCATTAGACGAGACGGCATACTTGATACCCTTATCCGTGCCGGAGCAATAATCGAGGCCGCTGCATGCGGGCCATGCATTGGCCAGTGGAACAGAAGGGATATTAAGAATGGGGTGCAAAACACCATATTTACCACCTTTAACAGGAACTTCAGGGCAAGGAATGACGGCAACCCTGAGACCGTCGCATTCCTCACATCGCCTCTGCTTGCCGCTGCTATCGCCATCTCAGGCAAGACAGCCTTTAACCCTGAAACAGATAAGCTTGTGGCTGAAGATGGAAAAGAATTTTTGCTTGAGCCGCCAACCCCTCCGCCCCTGCCTGAAAAGGGGCTTGTCGAATCAAAGGAACATTTTATTGCCCCTGATGTTTCAAAAGGTGACATTGATATAAAGATAGATCCGGCTTCTGACAGACTTGAATTTTTAAAACCCTTTGAAAAATGGGATGGAAGGGATTTTACAGATCTCCCTGTGCTGGTAAAGACAAAGGGAAAGACCACAACCGACCATATCTCACCCGGGGGTGAATGGCTCAAATACAGGGGGCACATTTCCAATATCTCAAAAAACATGCTCATGGGCGCAGTAAACGCCTTTACAGGAGAGACAGGGCATGGGACAAATATTGTTACAGGAGAAAAGGGCGTCCCATTCTATAAACTTGCACTCTTTTACAGGGAGAATACAGGCGGGTTTGTTATTGTGGGTGATGAAAACTATGGTGAGGGTTCAAGCCGTGAACATGCGGCCATGAGCCCCAGGTTTATGGGTGCAAAGGCGGTAATAACAAGGTCATTTGCCCGCATACATGAGGCCAACCTGAAGAAACAGGGGATTTTACCCCTCACCTTCAGTTCGCCAGCAGATTATGAAAGGATAGAGGAGTCTGACAGGATAAGCCTTGTTGAGCTCTCTCACCTTAAACCGGGTAAGCCTGTAAAGGCATACCTCACAAGGTCAGATGGATCAAAAATTGAACTGATGCTTAGGCATTCCCTTACAGAGGAACAGATAGGATGGTTCAGGGCAGGCTCTGCATTGAATGCATTTAAGGATTGAACCCTTTGTTAAAGCAAAAGGTGGGGTATAAAACCCCACCCTACGTTGACCGATACCCGTTTTCATAGGGTGGCGTTTTATATGCCACCAAAAATTAGGCAATAATGTCAATATTCCATTTTGTACTTGAAATATCAGTTAGTAACTATGACCAATAAAAATCAACCATCTCCAGAAGAACAGCCTCCTTTATTTGATGCGGATTCATATAACCCCATACCTGCATGGGAGTTATATGATAACCCGAGAGAAACGTCCGGAAAACCGGCAAACCAAGTAAAGAAAGAAAGAGGAGAGAGTTTAGATTCCAACCCCGCAAACCCTGAAGATATACTCAAAAATATTTTTCATTTTGATTCATTCCGGCCTTATCAGAAAAAGGTGTGTGAAGCGGTAATAAGCGGAAAAAATCTATTGCTGGTAATGCCAACAGGATCAGGTAAGTCACTCTGCTACCAGCTCCCTGGCATTGCAAGGGGCGGGACAACCCTTGTGGTAAGTCCTTTAATAGCGCTCATGGAGGATCAGACGTTAAGCTTAAGGGAAAGGGGCATCAGGGCGGAACGTATACACTCAGGCAGGGCGCGGCATGAGTCACGCGAGGTCTGCCGTAAATATCTTGCAGGCGCCCTTGACTTCCTGTTCATTGCTCCTGAAAGGCTCTCTGTGCCAGGGTTTCCTGAGATGCTTGCAAAAAGAAAGCCGGTGCTTATCGCTGTTGATGAGGCACACTGCATTTCACAGTGGGGTCATGACTTCAGGCCCGATTACAGGCTCCTTGGTGAAAGGCTCCCTCTTCTTATGCCTGCCCCTGTTATTGCCATGACAGCTACCGCCACGCCAAGGGTGCAGGAGGATATTGTAAGACAGCTTAATATCCCTGATGCTGAGATGCACATACACGGCTTCAGAAGGACAAATATTGCCATAGAGGTGATTGAGATCTCCCCTTCTGAAAGACCCGGAAAGGTCAGGAATATCCTCCATGATAAAACTGCCCTGCCCGCAATAGTCTATGCGCCCACACGCCAGAAGGCGGAAGAGCTTGCTGAGGAGCTGAAGGATATGGTCAGGGTGGAGTCATATCATGCGGGTATGGCCGCTGAAAAAAGGGACAGGGTGCAGACAGGCTTCCTTTCAGGGGAGCTGGATGTAATTGTTGCCACCATTGCCTTTGGCATGGGCATAGACAAGCCCGATATCCGCACTGTAATACATACGGCCATGCCGGGCACCCTTGAAGGATACTACCAGGAGATAGGCAGGGCAGGGAGGGACAATAAACCTTCAAGGGCCATACTATTACAGTCATATGCTGACAGGCATATACACCTGTTTTTCCATGAAAAGGGTTACCCGGCAGAGGGAGTGCTGAACAGGGTCTTTATGAAACTTACAAATGATAAGGTTTCCATTGAAAAGCTACGCAGGGAGCTCAATATGGAAGAGGAGGAGTTTGACAGCGCAGTGGAAAAGCTCTGGGTACACGGAGGCGCAAGGGTAACCTCCGGTGACATTATAGAAAAGGGCAAGGCAGGGTGGAATGTCTCATACCTGAGGCAGAAGGAGCACAGGCTCAGGCAGATCGATGAGATGACAAGGTTTGCCGGCGCCTTTTCATGCCGCATGCTCTATCTTATAAACCACTTTGGAGACAGGGAAGATCATAAAGGCCCCTGCGGCATATGCGATTACTGTGCCCCTGTAAAGATGGCCTCTTCTTTAACCCGCGTACCTGACAGGCTGGAACAGGCATATATGGCAGATGTCATGAGCCAGTTAAAGTCAGCAGGGAGCCTAAGCACAGGGAGGCTCTATAGCGCTGTGTGCCCGGGTGAGAACTATCCAAGGGACAGCTTTGAAGGGCTGTTAAGGGCGCTCTCAAGAGAGGGGCTTATAACACTAAGCGATGAGAGCTTTGACAAGGATGGGGAGACCATACATTACAAAAGGGCGAGCCTTACCCAGGAGGGTTACAGGTTTAACAGGGATGATATTGCAGGAATAGAGGTTCAGATAAAGATCACTCAAGATAAAAAGAGGTCTGCACAGTTCAGGTTGCGTAAACCAGGTAAAGAATCAAAGACAATATCCATTGCAGGGGGTGAAAAAAGCGACCTTAATAACAGGCTAAAGGCATGGCGAAACACCCTTGCCAAAAAAAGGGGCATACCCGCATTCAGGATATTCTCCAATAATGTACTCAGCAATCTCTGCGCTGACCTCCCCACAACAGAGGATGAGCTGCTCATGGTGTCAGGCGTTGGGCCTTACTTTGCTGAAAAATATGGCAAAAAGGTGATCGAGATAATTAAGGATTATCTCAGGTCATAAAATTAAAGCATATTCTCTGTCCTGCTTATGAGGTCATTCTGGTTATCCAGCCCCAGTTCCACAAAATAGGCTGAGTAGCCTGCAATACGCACAACAAGGTCACGGTATTTCTGCGGGTCAGCCTGTGCCTCGCGCATGGTATCGCTACCTACTATATTGTACTGTATCTCTGCGCCCCCCATATTAAAGTATGTCTGTGACATCATGCGGAGCTTGGCGAGCCCCTCTTCATTGCTTACAGCAGTCGGGTGTATCTTGAGATTCACGCATACCCCATCCATAAACTTGCTGTGGTCATAACAGAGCTCGCTCAGGCATACTGCGGTCGGCCCTTTTTTATCACGGCCCTGTACAGGTGATGCAGCATCTGCTATTGGTTCCCCTGCCTTTCTGCCGTCAGGTGTTGCCCATGTTGTATACCCCTGGCCCACATGGTCAGCAGCGCTGTAGAGCCCTGACTTATATACCTTTGCCCGCTCACTGGAGCACTGCTGGCATACATCATAATATGTATCTATCACCCATTTCATCATCTCATCAGCGTGTGAGTCTGCATTACCGAAATGGGGCGCCTCATTGATGATGCGCTGCCTTAAATCCTCATACCCCTCCCAGTTTTTTAGCACTGCATCCAGCATCTCTTTACCGGTGCAGATCTTTTTGTCAAAGACCATGTACTTTATGGCTGAGAGTGAATCAGCAATGGTGGCAAGCCCTGTTGCAGTGCCGCCAAAGGAGTTGTATTTGCAACCGCCCCATGTGGCGTCCAGCCCTTTTTCCATGCATCCCTCCATGGATATGGAGAGCCCTGCCTCAGGGGCATTGTACTGGATGATATACTCCACATAATTATCTATGGTTACCTGGAGTTTCATCACATGCTCAAGCACCTTTCTGTAGGCATTCTTAACATCCTCTATGGAGTTCATCTCATAGAGGTATCCTGTTTTAACGCTGGCCTGTTCATTGTTAAAGGGGTTGATACCGTTATTGATCGCCATGTCAAGCACAACGCCGTGATGAATGCTCGCATAGGGCGGCGAAGTGCCGTTGCATGCAGGGTAGTCATTGCCAGAGCCAACTATCTCCTGACAGCCGATTATCACATAATCACGCGCATCTTCCTGTGTGAAACCCAGTTCCCTGACAAGCCCCGGGATTATTACATCATCATTCTGGAAGAGTGGCAGACCGCCGCATACCATTGATGTCCTTAATGCAAGGTCCCACAGCTCCTGTGGTGTGCCTTTATGAATCCTTAACGATATTGTGGGGTCATGAACCTTGAGCCTCGCTATGGAGTCAAGCACCATGTATGTGATGGGGTTTGATGCATCCTTCCCGGTTTTGGGGTCAATGCCGCCGATCGTGGTGTGCTGGTATGTATTCCCTACACCAACTATGGTAACAAGCTTTCCAAAACCCCCGCCATAAAAGCAGTTTGCCTTGAGGAAAAAGGCATCAAGGTATTCCTGTGCCTGATCCATTGTTATGCGGCCTGCCTCAAGATCTGCCTTGAGATAAGATCGGAAGAGCGTCGTGTAGGGAAAGAGTGTAGGATAGGGTG
>CAZXUA010000101.1:0-3651 GCA_964643755.1 uncultured Desulfatiglans sp.
CTTTCCCTACACGACGCTCTTCCGATCTCCATTCTCTTCCCTGTCATACCGGAGGCAAAACAGTTGCAGAAGAGACGTTTTATACCGGAATTTCCTCTAAAGAGCCCTCCATTAAAAACAACCTCTGCATTGTCAGTGAACATGCATGGTATATCACTATATCTTCCCTTATCCAGTAGCTCTTCATACTGTTTATGAAGCGCAGTGATAGTTTTTTCATTTTCAAGCATAGCTACCTTTTTTACAAGGTCGTCCATATTGTTTTTTTTGTTATTTCTGAACACTGTCTTTGCATAACCCGGCACAGCAGCAGCCAGAACAGCAGACATACCAGCCCCGACCTTCCACATAAAAGAACGTCGCCCCGTGTCAGTCTGTTTCTGAACATTATCTGTATTTGATTTGACGTTACTCATCTTATACTCCTTTCTTTTTCTTTGGGCCGTAGAAATCCCTGATATTAAAGGAACCGATATGACGTCCGAGCGCGCCTACTACACCAAGGTTAACACCGGTCGCACCTCCTGAGAAGCCAAACCCGCAGTCGTGGCTCACCTTGGTGTTAATCAGTTCAATCATCTGGGCGCCATTACAGGCCTCCTCATTCTGACAGAACAGATAGACACCCTCGCGAAGTTTTACATAGATACATGGGGAACACCATTGGGCGCCCATTGTCTGGTTTTCAGTAAAGATTGTCCATGACATTGAATGGGGAGAGGTATAAAGATGCATTGAGGTCATCTGGTCTGAGTATGACCATGAAAATGCATGACCCACAAGTTCATCTGTAAATTCATGGCGAACATACTGAGGCGGCTCAAGCCCGTCCATCTCGCATATACCAAAAATGGCTTTGTATGTTGTTTCATTCCCGTAATATTTTGTGCCCATATGTGAATGTATGCATGTAGTGAGACCATTTGTAAGATCAACAGCCACCTTGACAGAGGCACGGGGTTTGCTGTCTGTGAGTATATGAGCAAACCATGCAAGATTATCATCCCCTTCATATGCGCGGTAAGGCTCCTCATGCCATTTGTTTTCACCCTCTTCCATATACCTGAGTTTAAATTTTTCAGGGAACTCATAATGGCGCACAGGCCCGCCATTGTCATAACGAAGTATAAACTTTTTTCCAACCAGGATATCGGAAAATGGCATATTGTTTATAGCCATCATCTGTGGAGCGGCCCCTTCTGTTCCCCCAAATTTTATTGTGTTTTTGAGGGCTGCTTCATGCACCTCTTCGTCAGTCATATATTTGAATGTTCTTGCAGGCCTGTATGTCATTCTCTGCCATTTACCGGGGATTGTGGGGTCACCAGGGGCCTGATAAACCATGCCCTTCTTGCCATGCTCATTAAAGGGTTCCAGGAAGGCGATCTGCCCTACAACCTTGCCTTCACCCCTGAACATGTAGTATTCCAGCTCATCCTTTTCATTAAATCCAAGGCGAACACCTGCCTGTGTACATGCAAACAGATCACATACAAAGGATGTGAACATACCGGAAAATTCGCACTCTGTCTTGTCATGAATAAATATGTGGTGGTTCACACGCACATAGTCCGAAGGAGCAACATAGCTAAGGTCATCTGCCTGGCGGGTAAGATCAACAAAGTTAGTATTGGCCACAGAGGCGTAAAACTCAAGCACTTCATGACCTGTATCCTGTTTCCAGTAGAGTCCCTTGCCTTCAAGCCTGTTTGTAAGATGGTGCAGCTCTTTTGGAGCCTCCTTTCCTGCGACTTCAATATAACCGAAATATATCTGACGCTGGACCTCCCTGTCATCTACGACTATCGGGTCTCCGCCAAGGGTTGGCTCCTGCCTGCCTGTTGAGAATCCGACTTCAATAACAGTGACAAGGTTCGTCTCCTGATCAATGTAAACATTATACCCCCTCTGATCTTCAGGAATCATATGTGAGAAAAAAACCATTTGTCTTAAAGTAAGAGCGCCATATCCAACATTTATGACTTTTCCGCCATTTTCAGAAAGGGTCAGATTGTTTTTATCCTTGAATTTGTATTCAAGCGCAGGGCCATTCTGGGTGATGATCTTGATAGATTTACCCTTTAGCACATCCGATAACTCGGATTTACATTTTGGCCCTGCCCCGGTTGCCTTGAGAGCCTTGCCTATCTGATCCTTTGTGAGTTTTGTATACTTGAATCGATGCATCGGAGTGTTCATTTTCTTCTCTCCTTTTGAAAAATGTTAAAAAATGTAATTATCTTTTTCATACTTTACCCAGATTCATTTATTCATAAGGTCTATCACACTTAAATATGCCTTTTTAGGTTTCATCTCACGATCAAAAAGCAAAGGATAGTCTGTCCTGCCTGGCACAGGGAAGTTATTCTTCCAGGATATGCCGTCATGCAGCCCCCAGAAGGTAACCCTGCTTATCTTGCCTTTATGTTTGTTAAAGATTGTGAAGATATCACCATATCTCTTTGCCAGTTCATCAGCGACTGATTCAGGCAGACCATCCTTATATGGATTCATCTCCTGACTATTTTCATGCCTTATACTGATATCGGCTGAGGGGCTGTTTCTCCAGGGGCTTGGCAGCACAGATACATCCAGCTCTGTGAACATAACCTTAACACCCAGTTCTGAAAAATCCCTTATAGTGTTTTCAATCTCGATCAGTTCCGGGAATTTCAGATCCCAGTGGCCCTGTACGCCAACTGCATCAATCCTTAAACCCTTTTCCTTTAGTCTTTTAACTATACTGACTGCCCCGGCACGCTTTTCAGGGATAACCAGGTTATAGTCATTATAATAGAGCTCTGCATCCGGGTCGGCTATGTGGGCATACTCAAATGCCTTTTCAATAAATTCATCCCCTGCTATTTTGTAAAAACCAGATTCACGCATGGTGCCGTCTTCATTTAATGCCTCATTAACAACATCCCATCCGTGAACCTTCCCCTTATATCTCCCTGCAACAGTAAAGATATGCTCTTTTATCCTTTTATAGAGGGTATCCTTATCAACCAGTGCCCTAAGATCGGTTGAATCCTCTTTTGTGAATACCCCCTGTCCGAGCTGGCTATGCCAGACCAGTGTATGGCCTATCAATTTAATATTGTTTGCCTGTGCAAATTCTGCAATCTTATCTGCCCTTTCAAACCTGTATTGACCAGGGGTAGGGTGAATGGAGCCCCACTTCATCTCATTTTCAGGGGTAATAGAATTGAAATGAGTTTTTATCAGCTCTGCGGAAACCGGATTGTCAAAGAGCGCGGGAAAGATCGCAGCGCCGATTAAAAAGTTTTTAGAATAATAGTCCTTCAGCCCTTTCTCTATATCCCTGCCCTCGATGGGTTTCGGATTAAAGGATAAAAAGAGAAAAAGTAAAAGCGGGCTAATGTACAGGATTATATGTTTAAGACCTTTGATACATCCTAATTTAATCATGAATCTGGTCATCCTTTAAAACCTGCCTTTTATATTTATTGTGATAACTGCCTATCATCCATAAAAAATATCCAGGGACAGTGAATTAATCAGTTTTTATCCAAAAACTGTCGTTTTTGGATTTCCACCCTCCGTAGCAGAGCTACTGCAGAGGATGGGCAAGCAATCAGCATTCAACTTTCAGCAAAAGCCATTCAAAAGAAAGAGTTAGCTGAAAGC
>CAZXUA010000101.1:3661-17100 GCA_964643755.1 uncultured Desulfatiglans sp.
ATCGCTGACTGCTGAAAGCTCCATCCAGAATTTGTCTCTTTCTGGATGAACAAAAATTAAGCCTGCACAGGAGCCAGAATCTTATCCGGGCCATTCGGCTCCTCAGGGTAAACCTTTGAAAAGGGAACAGATGATACAGGCATGGAGTATCTCTTTCCCGGTCTGTAATCTGTCTTTGCATGTGTCCGATATTCCAGCCTCTTTATTTTCCAGGCGCCGTTTAATGCCTCTTTTACACATGAGATATGGCATGTCCCGCCTTCCCACCACCTCATGATCCCTCCGCCCTGAAGACGCGCCATATTTACCAGTACGGAATCAGAAGCCAGAGGGGCGCCGATCTGCATGGAATATGAAAATTGTGCCCTTGCTGAACCACAGTCGCCTGATATTTGCACATGATCCTGCTCTGGCCCACAGCCATTCTCAAACCCCGGTGCAGGAGATATCCTTTTTCCTGTCATACCTGACCTGAAGAGGCCGCAAAAAAGACGTCTTATACCGGTCTCTTTGCCTTTATACACACCACTGTTAAAGATTACCTCGCCATCATCTGAAAAGAGTTCTACAAGGTTTTCATATGCCCCCCTGTCCAGTAAAGATTCATAGTTGTGATAAAGGGCATGGACTGATTTTTCATCTTCAAGTGTCCTGACCCTGTTATTTAAACGCTCCATCTCCGATCCCATGTCCTTATCTTTTTTAAAGACCGGCATGGCAACAGCCGGAGCAGCAGTAGCAAGGAGCGCTGACACGGCAGCCCCCGCCTTCCGGATAAAAGACCTGCGACTGGGATTTAATACAGCATCCATATTATGCTCCTTTCCTTTTTGCATTGGGGCCAAAAAATTCTTTAACCTTGTATTGCCCGAGGTCACGCGCAATAGCGCCGATTACCCCGAGGTTGATCCCGTCTCTGCCGCCATGAAAACCAAACCCATCTGCGTGCATGGTCTTGTTATTTTCAATAATACATGTCTCAGCGCCATTACATGCCTCTTCAACAAGGTCAAATATATATACCCCGTCCCTGAGCTTCACATAAATAGCAGGCGCACACCATTGAATACCAAGAGTCTGGTCCTGCATGTAGATTGTCCATGCGGAGGAATGGGGGGTGGTATAAAGATGCATTGAGGTCATATTGTCAGAATATGTCCTGGTAAAACCACAACCTACCAGTTCATCTGTAAATTCATGGCGCATGTATTTTGCAGACTGCACCCCCTCCATCTCTGCAATACCAAAGAATGCCTCATATACGACTTCATCACCATAATATTCCGAGCCGACCTTTGAATATATGCAGGTAGTGAGCCCGTTCGTGAGGTCGAGGGCGATCTTTACGCTTGTGGGTGGCTTAACACCTGTAAGCATATGGGCAAAGAAGAGCAGTTTTTCATCAGCCTCAAATGCCCTGTAGGTCTCCTTCTGCCATTTTGAATCCCCCTCCTTTTTCCATTCAAGATTATAGGCATCTGACACCCTGTAATTAAATACCGGGCCACGATCAAATTTGAGAGTAAACTCTTTTCCTTTGAGAAGGTCGCTGTATGGGAGTGTGTTTCCTCCCATCATGCCGGCCTGGGCCTGTGGGGTATCAGGGTTATCTGTAAATGTTACGGTCTTGGTTTCAGCGATCCTGTTTATCTCATCCTGTGAGATATATTTAAGATTTCTGGCCGGGCGGTAAACAATTCTATCGCCGCCTTTAGCTGGTTTTGGCGCAGGCTGATCAGCAGCGCCTGGTTTACGAGCCCCAAAACCCATATTTATCTTTTCACCATGTTCATCAAATGGTTGAAGGGCTGTAAGCTGGCCCACAACCTTGCCTTTGCCTCTGAACATATAATATTCAAGCTCATCCGTTTCATTGAATCCAAGCCTCATGCCTACCTGGGTTTCTGTGAAGAGGTCAACCGCATACATGGTAATTATTCCTGAGAATTCACACTCGGTCCTGTCATAGATAAACATATTGTCATTAACAAGTATATAGTCTGATGTTGCGCAATAGCTCAAATCATCCACATGCCTTGTCAGCTCAACAAAGTTCGTTGTACATACAGAGGCATAGAATTCAAGGGTTTCAATGCCAGTATCCTGTTTCCAGTACATGCCCTTACCCTGTATCCTGTTTGTAAGGCGATGCAGCTTTTCCGGTGCGGCCTTGCCAGCCGTTTCTACATAGCCGTAAAAGATCTGGCGCACTGCCTCCCTGTCATCTATTGCTACTTCGCCGCCCATGCCCCTTTCCTTAATACCGCTTGAAAAAGAGACATCAAATACCGTAACAAGGCTGGTATCAAGATCGTAAAATACATTATAACCCCTCTGCTCATTAGGGATCATATGAGAGAATAAAACCATCTTCTTGAGCGTGAGAGCGCCATATCCGGCCTTCACCTTTTTCCCGCCGTTTTCAGAGATGGTAAGCTCCTTTTTATCCTTGAAGCTGTACTCAAGAACAGGGCCATCCTTTGTAATGATCTTTATGGACTTGCCTGAAAGAAGGTCTGAAAATTGAGATGCGCACTGGGGGCCGGTTTCAGCAGCCTTGAGTTTTTTACCTATTTCATCCTTTGTCAACTTTGTGTACTTGAAACGGTGCATTGGTATGTTCATTTTCTCTCCTCCTGATAAATGTTATAGTTCTAACCCCTGATTTCTAAACCTCACCCCTTCGTTTTAAAAGGTCTTCCTCTATCTTGAGCATAACACTGCTCTTTAATGGATAGAAGAACATAACCAGTCCGCCTATAACCCCAAATATGGCAGGGTAAAAGCTCATTACCATTTTAATGCCAAATATTGATTCGGCTGACTGAGCAACATTTGCCACAAATCCATAATAACCCAGTATTGCATTAACAAAGCTTCCGCCAAAGGCCAGCCCCAGTTTCAGGGCAAATAATGATGCTGCCATTATAAGCCCGGTTGATCTTCTTCCGAATTTCCATTCGCCATAATCGGCAGTGTCTGTGTAGATCGCCCACTGAAGCACAGAGACTACCCCCATCAGGAATGAAACCACAACATTAAGCCCGAAAATAATTAGTACATTATGGGGCTGTACATAATAAAAGGCGCATGAGATCAGCGCGCTGCCGATGAGGGCGCCGGTATATGCATTCTTTTTATCCAGTGTCTTTGCAAAGGACTGCGCCATAAGCGCACCCACAAGGGTTGAGGCGCTGCCAACAGAGGCAAACCATTCGGTAAAAGAGCTGATTGAAAGGTTTATATTGAATATCTCCTGTTCAAGCACATAATACTTAAAATAGTAAGGGGTAGATGTCCCGCGCATTACCGCATACAGGAGCTGAAAAACAGTTGCAATGGCTATTAATACCCAGGGCCTGTTTTTAAAGAGGTACTCCAGATCCTTGATCGAATTTTTCTGCTGGGATTTGGGTGGCTGTACCCTCTCCTTTGTGGAAAAAAAGGTGAACACAAAAAGGATGAGTGCAAGCGCTCCAAACACCACCATTGTCCAGGTCCAGCCGACCTGTTCGTTACCCTTCCCGAAATGGCCAACAAGGGTTAAGGTAAATTTTGATACTATAAGCTGCCCTATAAATGCGATAACAAATCTGTATTGTGATGCGCTTGTGCGCTCCTGAGAGTTGGGAGTCATAACCCCCATAAGTGCGGAATAGGGGACATTTACGGCTGTATAGAGCATCATCAGGAAGGTATAGGTTATATAGGCATAAACTATTTTACCCAGATTACCCAGATCAGGAGTAAAGAATGTCACCACCCCGCATATAGCAAGGGCAGGGGCAAGAAGAATAATATAAGGCCTAAATTTTCCCCATCTCGATTCAGTCCTGTCTGCAATCATACCCATTATTGGATCATTAATTGCATCCCAGATCCTTGTGATAAGAAACATCCAGAATACTGCATTGGGGGATATGCCGAATACATCTGTATAAAAATAGGAGATGTAGAGCATAAACATCTGGAAATAGAGATTGGAGGCCGCATCGCCAAGGCCATACCCTATCTTTTCTTTTGCGGGTAATCTTCTGGATGATTCACCATTTGAGGAATTACTGACGTTCATGGTTCTCTCTTCAGAATTGGTCATATGTCACCTGATTTTGTAGTTTTTGGATACGATATAAGAGATATCGTTCAATTTGATCACGGGAGTATAGAGTAAATAAAAATGCATGTCAAACAAAGTATCGTATAATTTTGACATCTTGCCAATAATCTCTTTTTATGACAGATTACCGTCATTTTTCATTATGAAGAGGGATGGTATTTCTTCTTATTCGGTTGTCCTAATTCCCTGCGCCTTGTACCCTGCGCCCTGCGCCTCTCCCAGCAAATACTTCTCATACGCGGCCCTTACCCTCTTTATGCATTCATCAAGCCTCTGAAGCAGCCCCTCTCCGGTTGCATCTGTGCCAAGCATCTTTTTTGCAAGGGTATTTATCTCGCTCTTTTCAACAGGGATGGTATGGGTCTGCCTGTCCTCCAGTATCTGAAGGTAGTGTTCTATCCTTCTTAAAAAAATGTAGTCATCCTTGATTATATTTGCGTTCTCATCATCTAAGATGCCCTCTTCAGTCAGAGACTCAATGGCAAGAAGGGTATTCCCCTCTATGGTGAGCCCCTTTTCAAAACCATATATAAGCTGTAGCCCCTGAACCATAAACTCCACATCCCTGATGCCTCCGCTACCGGATTTCACGTCTATCCCGGCAGTTAGCCCATGAGAGCTGTTTTTTACTGCCTTCTTCCTCAACCTCTCTATCTCATTTATGATCATTCCCCTCTTCCATGGCTTCATAATAAAGGGCTTAAGGCTATTGAGAAACTCATATCCCAGTGTAATATTCCCCGCGACCGGACGCATCTTAAGAGCTGCCTGTTTTTCCCATAATGATGCGGAGCTGCGGTAATAATCTATGATGGATGGTATTGACTGGACAATCTCCCCTGAACTGCCAAATGGTCTGAGTCTTAAGTCAACCCTGTATGCATAACCCTCCTCAGTATGTGAGGAAAGGGCAGACCTGATATTCTCAAGTATCTTACCAGCAATCTCCCTGCGTCCGTTTGCACCCCTGTCATCAGGTTTAAAAACGCCTATAAGATCAATGTCAGAGCTGTAATTGAGCTCATCACCTCCAAGTTTTCCAAAGGCAATTACGGAAAAATAGTCAAACGGAGAGGCGCTGCCCTGATCATCATCACTGATTCTGCATTTGACAGAATGCTCAAAAACAACCTGTGTACATGCCTCTGCAAGAATAGAGAGTTCATGCATTATTACCCTGCTCGATATGCCCATGTAAATGTCTCTTGTTCCTATCCTCAGTATCTCCCGCCTCCTGAATCTCCTGAGCTTATTGAGCCAGTCCCTCTCTTCCCGGCAGCTTTCAGAAGCCATCCTGAGCTCGTTTTCAAGGTCTTCTCTTTTCCTCACGGAATTGAGCAGTTCAGGGTTCATGAGCCAGTCAAAAAAGCCAGGGTACCTTATAAGGGTGTCAGATAGAAACTGACTGTTGGAAAAAATGGTAAGCAGCATCTCAAGGTGCATTGGCTGAGATAACAGCACATTGTAATGGAACTCCGGGCTTGCTAGAGAGCGTATATAGCGCTCCCAGTTATTAAGGGCCATATCAGGGTCAGGCGTCCTTTTGATTATGTCCCATGCAAGTATGGCGAGCCTTCCGAATATCTCCCTGCGGCTTCCCCCCTCACCCGCCAGCCCCTGGAGGTTTACATAGGCGCGGGCAGGCTCCTTTATCCCGCTTTCAGATAATATACGACCCCTGACCTCAGGAGACATGGTGTCAGATAGAATAACATCCGCTATTGTTCCGGTATCATGCCTTGGAAGCGAATCAAGCCCGAAATATTTTTCAGCAAATACCCTTACTGCTGCCATATGGGTTTCAAGGTCTATATAAAGCTGCTGTGCGGGGGTTATTGCTCCGCCATAACGATAGCCCATTCTCCTTGCAAGATGTTCAAATTCTGGTGTACCTGTATCGGGCAGGAAAAGGTCAAGCGCAGAACCCCTCAGCATCCTCAGGCCGTTAATAAGTTCACGCAGAAATCTGTAAGCATCTGTTAGCCTGTCATGCACCTCATAGTTCATGAACCCGTTATCCTTGAGGGCATTAAGGGCCGCATGAATGCTGCATGTGCGGATATCCTTTGAGTTTTTTCCATACATTACTTGTAAGGTCTGAACCCCGTATTCAAGATCAACAAGCCCGCCCGGGCTGAACTTTGCATTGAGCCTGCCGGGGGCGCTCTTTTCCTTTATCTGCCTCTCCCTTAGGTCCCTTATCTCTTCAAAATTTATCCTGTTTGAAAAATAGACCACCTCATCGCGTATGCGCTCTATGCGGCCTCCAAACTCCCTGTCGCCGCCTATGCACCGCATCCTGACAAGTGAAAGCATCTCGAATGAATGGGCCTGACCTCCTGTGCCATAATACTGGCAGTAGCTCTCCATGCTGACCGCAAGAGGGCCTGATTTTCCATGGGGCCTGAGCCTTAGATCAATCTGAAATATGCCTTCGCGCTTTGCCTCTATAAATTGATAAATACCCCTGACCATGAGTTCAAAAAACTCGGCATTTGTAAGGTTTTTTTTACCATCGGTCCTGCCCCTGTCGCTGTATATAAAAAGAAGTTCGAGGTCTGAGGCATAGCCTATAGCCTCTCCGCCCAGCTTGCCAAGGCCCATGATGGCATATCTCACCTCCAGGCCTGAATCGGTACTTGGTATCCCGTATTGTCTCACAAGATCATCATACACTATATCAGCGGCCCTGTTTATAACAAGCTCTGCAAGAGCTGTAAGTTTTCGTGAAAGGAATCTGAAATCAAGCTCAGGATTAAGAATATGATCAAGGTCAATCAGAAAAATCTCCTGATCCTTGAACCGGTTCAATGCCTTTTTACGGCTCTCAAAATCAGTAGCCTCTTCAAGGGCGTTATCAAGCCTGTCAGCCATATTTTCTGTGGACTTGCTGATCATTGTCTTTTTTTCGGCGCTGTCAAATACAGTGAGAAGTGATTCATACTGTAGCCTGATAAAATCCTCCCACAAAAAATCACTTGCGCCAAGGAGCCTTGCAAGATCTTTAAGGTTCCTCCCGTCAGTAAGGTGCCTGAACCATTCCTCTCTGAATGGCTGCTTGACAATATCCTTTATGATAAATTCAAACCGTGATAGGGCAGCATAGGGGTCAGGGGCCTTTGCCAGAAAATAGGTAAACTGCTTGGTAAGCAGCACAGAAAACTTGATCCTCTCGATTGCATCCCTGTCTTCAATCTTACCTCCGCCTGCATCTGTAAGGTCAAGGCTGTCTTCAACCCTCCCGTGAAATGTGCGTATCCTTACATGCTCAATCTGAATATTGTTAAGTGCAAGTGCATTACTGAGCGCATACATAAAGGCAGGTGTATCCTGGGAAACCACCTTAAGGCATGTGAAGGGGCCGGAGTCATTATCAACTGCCAGCTCTACAGGGTAAAGCACAGGCTCTGCCCCTTTATCTATGCGCGCAAGATGACGTACAACCATCTCATTGACCCTGTTTTTGGCGGTCATAATTGAATCTTCTGCCCCGTTTTCAAGCATAGATATTATAGAAAAAAGCTTGCTATTAAACTCCTGTACCCACGCCTCAAAGGAAACAGACCTGGTAAGGTAGCCCGAAAAAAAATCTACAATCATCCTCCTTCCAGGTTGATCAGGTATGATAAATGACCTTTCTCTGTGAGACCTCCTTTTTCTTATCTCCTGTTCCTTTCTTTCGTAGGTGTACACGTCGCCTGATACGATATTAAAGCCGGTGCCGGATAAAAGACCGGCTATCAATGAAAATTCTGAAGGGTAGTCAAATGCGGTTACAGTGCATTCAATACCCTCATCCCGAGTTTTTATAATGCTGGTCTGAACAGGATTTGACCTCTCAAGCCTTGAAATAAGCCTGATATGGGAAATAACATCGGATGCAGAAAATTTCTTATAATAATCATCACCAAGACGATCAAGGTGATCCTTAACTATCCTTTCATCTATAAAAGGAAGCTCTTTTATTATGTAATCGATATCCGGTTTCATAGTCTTCAAAACAGGGGTCAAGGGTCAAGGTTCCAAGGGGTCAATTATATAAATGGTGTATCATGTATCCTGTAGGGGCAGGGCGCGCCGTGCCCGTGTGGGCATGGGCATGATGCCTCGTGCCTCTACAAGAGGGTAAATCGATATGAAAATTTTCTATTATTCATAATGGAGCTCCACCAGAACCCATGAATCCTCAAAACCTCCGATTCCTCAGTCTTATTATTTCAGTTATTTTAACCCAAAACATAAATGATTTTATTCCTGTCCCTTATACCACAGTTCTTTTATTCTACGAAAAGAAAATAAAAAACCCCCAGAGAAAAATCTTTGGGGGTTTTAAAAGACTGTAGGGTCACGGCGCGCCGTGACCTTTTTGGGCGCGCTGCTGCGTGCCCCTACATAACACACATCAGCATAACATCTGGTATAACAATATGCCAGTCATGATACTAGATATCATAATACATTACATATTCCCATGGATGGGGCCTTAAGTCTGTGGCCTCAACCTCTTTTACCATTTTGTAGTTGATCCATGTCTCTATAACATCTGGTGTAAACACATCGCCCTTAAGGAGGTATTCATGATCCTTGGCAAGATTATTTAATGCTTCCCTCAGTGAGCCAGGGGTCTTTGGCACCTTTGCAAGCTCTTCAGGCTCCATGTCATATATATCCCTGTCAAGTGGCTGGCCCGGATCAATCTTGTTCTGAATACCATCTATTGCAGCCATAAGTATTGCAGAGAATGCCAAGTAGGGGTTTGCGCTCGGGTCAGGGCAGCGGAACTCCAGCCTCTTTGCCTTTGGTGAGGGAGAATAGAGAGGTATCCTGATGGATGCGCTCCTGTTCCTTCTTGAGTAAGCGAGGTTAACCGGCGCCTCATAACCGGGAACAAGCCTCTTGTAACTGTTTGTTGTCGGGTTTGTGATGGCGCAGAGGCTTGGCGCATGCTTTATAAGCCCCCCAATTGCATACATGGCCATCTCGGAAAGGCCTGCATAGCCGTCGCCGAAAAAGAGATTCTGATTGTTTTTCCAGAGCGATACGTGTACATGCATGCCTGAACCATTATCTCCAAAAAGCGGTTTGGGCATAAAGGTCGCTGTCTTGTTATACATCTTGGCTGTATTTTTAATTACATATTTGAATTTCAAAAGGTTGTCAGCCATCTGTACAAGCGGGGCAAACCTCATATCAATCTCACACTGACCGCCGGTTGCAACCTCATGATGCTGCGCCTCAATGGTTAGCCCAATCTTCTGCATGGTAAGCACCATGTCACTCCTCATATCCTGCATACTGTCTGTCGGAGGCACGGGAAAATATCCCTCTTTGTAACGCACCTTGTAGGCCAGGTTCGGGTTTTCCGCCCTTCCTATGTTCCAGGCGCCTTCAACAGAATCAAGATGATAATAACCCTCATGCTGATTCTGATCAAAACGGGCATCATCAAATACAAAAAATTCCGCTTCAGGTCCGAAATAGGCGGTATCAGCAAGTCCAATGGTTTTAAGATAGTTTTCAGCCTTTCTCGCTATATTGCGCGGGTCTCTTGTGTAATCCTCACCTGTAACAGGGTCGCAGATATTGGATACCATCACAAGTGTCTTTGTCTTGAAAAAGGGGTCAATAAAGGCAGACTCTGCTACAGGTTTAATCAGCATGTCAGACTCATTAATAGCCTGCCACCCCCTGATGCTTGATCCGTCAAAACCCATACCATCTGTGAAAGTGGCTTCATCAACCTCGCTCACAGGGTATGAACAGTGCTGCCACATACCCGGAAAGTCCATAAACCTGAGGTCAACCATCTCAACCTTTTCATCCTTTATTAGTTTGAGTACATCCTTTGGTGTTTTTATTTCTGCCATGCTATCCTCCTGAAGATAAAAAAATATAAAGTTTATATGCTAAAAATATGTTTTATCAAACCACATATAAGAATCATGTCATTTTATAAAAGCAATTGCTGTGCCACTAACGGCGCTATGATATTATTCCTGTTATATCAACATATTAACATTTAAGGCTCTATTTCTCATTAACTTATTAATTACAATATTGTAGATAAAGACCGGTTCTGCTTACATATTGGTATCTTTTAATCTGGCAACTATGGCCGGCCTGTTATTAATTAAACCCGGGCAGAGCCTCACCATTTATGCCAAAATATTTTCTTATGACGGCAATGGATGCCCTTTTTTTAGGCCCGGGGTACCTCCTCCTCACATCCCTTATCCTCGTGACAGAGGCCATGATCCTCTCCATAGTCAACTCATTCTCAAAAAGCATCTTCCTGACAAGTTCTATAGCCTCAACAACATAACCCTGGTGTTCACAAATAAGCAGCAGATCTGCCCCTGCCATGAATGCAGCAACAGCGCCCTGCGCCACACCAATGCCTTTTTGTATGGCCCCCATTTCAAGGTCATCTGTCAGTATCACCCCTTTGTATCCAAATTTTTCCCTCAATATCCCGGTCACTATCCTGTGAGACAGTGTTGCAGGATTGTCTGGGTCAATATCGGGGTAGATGGCATGGGATGTCATTATCCCTGCCACGCCTTTTTTAACTGCCTTTTTAAATGGCCTTATCTGCCCTTTTTGTATCTCTAATGATTCATATTTTATAGTCACATTCCCCTGATGAGGATCAAAATTTGCGAGCCCCAGCCCGGGGAAGTGTTTAGCCACCGCCATCACACCCTTTTTCTGGAGTGTTTCTATCACAATCCCGCCCAGAAGGCCAACCTTATCAGGGTCATCACTGAAAATACGGGTTCCAAGATGCCTGTCCGGGGTGCCCCTTTTCACATCCATAACAGGGGCAAGGTCCATGTTTAGCCCTACCATCCGCATTTCTTTTGCAGTTATCCTTGCAAACTCCTTTGCCATTTTCACAGGTTCTGGCGAGAGCCCGATCGCCTCATTACCTGGGAATGTGGTAAAGGGCTCTTTAAGCCTTGCAACCATCCCCCCCTCCTGATCAACAGCGATAAACATGGGATTACCATGATATTTGATAGATGCTTCCTGTATGGCTCTGCACAGCTCTGTTACCTGTACCGGGTTATCAATATTCCTTTTAAAAAGGACAATTCCGCCAATATTGTGTTCCCGTATCAGGGACTCTGTCTCTTCATCAAGATATAAACCGGGCATCCCGATCATAAACAACTGACCGATACAGGAGTCAATCTCTGAATTATCCATTATGGTGTTCATGTAACAGCCTCATTAGTATTTATCCTTTGACATCACACATAATTACTTATAATCAGATACCGGCAAATGCAACAGATATATTTTTAAATGTCATTCCCCGGCTTAATTACCGGGCTATAACATTGGCACAGGCTGGACCGGGGAATCAAACACCCCCTCGTCATTCCCCGGCTTGAACGGGGGATCCAGGGCTTTTTAAAAGGGTATAACCAATGAAATCAATGATAATGGCGGCTGGTTTCGGTACAAGGCTGAAACCCATTACTGACAAAATACCAAAGGCCCTTGTACCTGTGCTTAACAAGCCCATACTTGAAAGAAATATAGAATATCTTGCCGGATACGGGATAAAGGATATCATTATAAACGCCCACTATCATATGGAGCAGATAGAGAGCTACATAAAAGAATGCAAAATCCCTGGCGTGAATCTTTCAATAAGCATGGAACCTGGTGAGATACTTGGCACAGGAGGAGGGCTTTCAAACTGTAGAGCATTTCTTAAAGATGACACCTTCATGCTTATTAACAGCGATATCCTTACGAATATTGACCTTCATAAGGCTGTAGAAAGCCATAATGAATCAGGGGCGATTGTAACCATGGTGCTGCATGACTATCCGCGATTCAATCAGGTAGAGGTAAAAGATAACAGGGTAACTGCTATATATAAGGATACTGCCCCTGGCAGATTTGCATTTACAGGGATTCATGTGCTTTCACCTGAGGTTTTTGACTGGCTTCCGTTAAATGTTTACGCAGATATAATCTCTGAATGCTACACACCCCTGATAAAATCAGGTAAATCAATAAATGCCTTTATCGCAACCGGCCATTTCTGGTATGACATTGGCAACATAGAAAGTTACTTAAAGGCAAACATTGATCTTCTGGGATTTGAAAATAAAAGGTTTGTTCTGGGCGATAATGCCAGTATTGATCCATCGGCAACACTGAAAAACTGGGCAGTAATTGGAAACAACGTAACTATCGGAAAGGATGCTGTTATAGATAGTTCCATTATCCTGAATAATGCAGTTATCAAAAATGGCGCACACATAAAAAAGAGTATTGTCATATCAGATGATGTGATTATACAAACCGCTCAGGATGATAAGTAAAGCCATATTCCAACCCGTCATTCCCGACCTGCCTGCCGTGCAGAAGTTTTAACAAAGGCGGGATCGGGAATCCATTTTAACCACTGAGAACACGAAGAGCACAGAGAAAAGCCTCTTGTTATATCATCAAAAATTGATTTTTATTTTTGTAGGGGCAGGCCTGGCGTCTGGCCTGCCATAGCCCTGGCGAAGGGGGCTGCCCGCCCGATTTTACCCTGCACCCTGCACTATAATCAATTTCATCCTGTAGGGGCACAGCGCCTGTGCCCTTCTTCCTGCTTTTTTTGCTTTTCATTCGACGTTCAACGTTCAATGTTCGATCCGCCGTCGTTAACCACCTTCGCTAAAGCTATGGTGGTCGGAGAAACTATGGCGGGACAGATGTTGGAAGTTCATTCTTTTTGCCTTTTCTCTATGCGCCCTGCCCTTTGCGCTATGCGCTTTTTCCCCACCCTTTAAAAATCCGCCGGACTCAAAACCGGCAGCCCCGGTTTATTTAATGCATGGGTATAAATCATTGTAGTAGAGACATCAGAATGCCCTAACAGCTCCTGTATTGTACGAATGTCATACCCTTTTTCAAGAAGATGTGTGGCAAAGGAATGTCTCAGGGTATGAGAAGAGACCTTTTTACTTAAACCTGCAAGTCGTGCCGCATCCTTTACTGCCTTGCGTAAGGGGCTCTGGTCAATATGATGTCTTCTGATACTGTTGCTCCTTGGATCAACGCTCATGTTTGCGGCCGGAAAAACATATTGCCATATCCAGTCTTTTTTAGCGCCCGAATCCTTCCTGTCATAAGCCGGCCATATATAAACACCATCCGAACCACTCTCTAAATCCTTTAAAAAATACTTGTCTTTTATTTTCTATATATTTATATTCCAACAGTGATTCACCGGATTATTATTATTGTTTTTTCCCAACAGATTTTAAGAAATAGAGAGGTATTGCAGGTTCTACATGAACATGATCTAAGA
>CAZXUA010000102.1:0-17013 GCA_964643755.1 uncultured Desulfatiglans sp.
AAATTTTATCTATGTTATTCGGGGGGCTATAACCTTTTGTATTTTTATTATATAATGTTGGTAAAAAGGTAAATCAAACATTTTTTTCCATTTTATCTATGTCCCCTATTTTCTTACGACCAGGTACATTGACTTGATGATGGAAGGCGATATAATTGTCGCATGTATATAAGAAAGAAGACGCGGCTAAAGGGGATGGGGATTTCAATTGACTTTTTAATTGGAGTACCATTAGGGCTGTGGACATCGCAAAAAGCTATTCCAATCAAATTATTCACTCCAGGATAAGCAGCCTGATAAGGGAGCATTCCGAGAACAAAACGGACATACGCATTATCGCGAACGAAATGATCGACTGGGAAAGCGTACATCGCCTGATAGATCTTGGCTGCGGTTACGGCTGGTTTGAAGAGGCGCTGAAAGATTCAATAAAAAAAAATCTCGACCTTATTGCAGGCATCGATTATCTGAGCGAAAATTCCGATCCGTTCCTGCAATGTGCAAAAAAAATCTCCAGGGAGGCGGTATTTAAAAAAGTCACCCTCCCTGCCACCCTGGATTTCCCGTCAGATTATTTTGACCTGGCAGTCTGCTCTTACTCGCTCTATTTTTTCCCGGACATTATCCGGGAGGTAAAACGGATTCTTCGCAAAGACGGTATTTTTCTGGTTATAACTCACAGCGAGAGGATGCTCGAAGAAGGAAAACGCTTTTTTGACTTTAATAATTTACGGACTGTCATAGAAAATTTTTCCGCCGAGAACGGGGAATCGATACTAGGCCAGTATTTCAGTCGATTACGATCAATCGATTATCCCAATTCCCTTATTTTCCATAAAGGCGAGGATAAAGACCTTGCGGAATATATTAATTTCAAATATGAGTTTATCAGGAAAGATGCGGACCCGGATCTTGTGCGGGAGACAATGGTTAATGAACTTAATAAAAACGGGATATTATCTCTCAATAAAAATGATAAAATATTTTTGGTAAAGAAATGAAAAAAAAGAAATACTGTAATTTTTGCGGGAAAGAACTCGTATCGGAATTTCTTGACGAGAAAGAAAGACAGGTATGCAAAAATTGCAGGGAGATTATTTACGAAAATCCGCTCCCCGTGGCTTCGGTGATTCTTCCCAACAAAGAAAGAGAAACCCTGCTCGTAAAAAGAGCGAATGAGCCTTTTAAAGGAATGTGGTGCCTGCCAGTCGGCTTCGCGGAAACTGGCGAAAGCATAGAAGAGGCAGCCTTGAGGGAGCTTAAAGAAGAAACGGGGATAACAGGAAAGATCGTCCAGCTTGTAGATGTATGCTCGCATACGAATCCGCTTTACGGCGAGCTTCTGATAGTCACTTTTGAAGCGGAGAAACTGAGCGGCACGGAAAAGGCCGGAGATGACGCGTCGGACTGCAGGTATTTCCCGATCATGAATCTCCCCAAGCTCGCATTCGACTCGCAGGAAAAGGCCGTGCAGAAATATGTTGAACTGAAAAAAGACCTCTGGAACATACACGATTCAGTAGATACATTTGTTAAATCCGCCATAAAAGGGGAAACGCCCTGGAACAAAAACCTTCTCTCGGACGACCTGTTAACTATCGCAAGCGAAAATTCAAAAAAAATCATAAATTTATGGATCGACGACATAACGACCAATCCATCAACAACATCCTATCGCAACCTTGACAGAAATGACCTTTTTGAAAGGGCCGCGTTCATTATAGACAGATTCGAGTTATGGCTGAAAGGCGCGAAAACAGAAGAAGAGATGAAAGATTTTTATTATAACCTTGCCAAAAAACGGAAAGAAGACAACGTCGTTCTTAAAGACCTGATAAGCTCTCTCAGCCTTCTTAAAAAACATATCTGGATGTTTATTTATTCCTTCGGCGTGTGGGAGAAAGCCGTTGACATATACCGCATGTTTGAACTCGGGGAAAGACTCATTTATTTCTTTGACAGGGCGACGTATTATACAGTCATGGGATACATGGAACTTTCAGGCAGCAATAAGAAGTAACAATAAAATATTTTACAATATTACCTTCATCCAGGGGTGTAAACGGGGACTCTGCAAGTTTATAAGTTTTGTGTGATTTAACCTGATAACCTTACAGTGAGAGGGAACGTTGTTAGCTTATTAAGTATAAAATCATATCGATAAGCTAAACCCCTATCGTCTACTGGCTGCAAAATTGGACCTGCATAACTGGCAAGATTCTGTTTGTTTAAGTGGTGGCCTAAGACAGAATTATTTTATTAAGTTCAATAATTAAAGGAGGTAGATCATCTGTCAGTGTCTTCCATAAGATATCAAGATTTATCTCAAAGTAGGCGTGAATTAACCGATTTCTCATCCCTATTATGTCACTCCAGGGAATTTGAGGGAATTCATCCCTGCATTCTTTTGAAACACTACTTGCTGCTTCACCAATTATTTCTACACATTTAACAAGGGCAAGTTCCAATTTTCTGTCATTGCTAATATCGTTTCTATCTTTTTCACTTATGAACCCTTCCGCTTCTATTGCAGCATCCAGCATATGACGAAGAGGAATAATGTCATTCTTCAACATATTTCACCTCTGCCGATTCTAATACATCATTTCTGAAATAACGACTAAGATCCTCTGCAGTTCGCATATCCACTTTTCGCCCCAGTACTGAACTTAATTCGTTTTCCATACCAGCGAGGCGTATCAATCCTGGAATATGATCAGGAAAAAACTCAACCAGCATATCGATATCGCTATCATCATTAAAATCGTCCCGCAAAAAAGAACCAAAGACTGATAATTTACGTATATGGTTTCGTTGGCAGAATTCTCTAATTTTTCTATATGAAAGATCAATGCCCGATTTTCCCATCATCTCTACCCCAAAATCTTAAGAAAGATTTGTCTTATAAACAAAAAGGATTATATATTTTATCACATGAATGTCAAACCATCAGCTATAAGCATCATATGCCTGGCCGTTACATGATTATCTTCTGTAAAAAGGGGTCAAAAATGGGTCAGGTACTGGTTAAACAAAAACAAAAAAAGGTTTAACAGGATATGACTCTTCCCATCTTCAACCCACCCTAGGCGGACAAGTAGCAGGCTGAAGCGTTTTAGGCTGAAGGCTATTAGTATTTTCCGATCTTCTCTTCAGACTACAGTCTAAAGACCTTTGGGCTATCTTTCATTCCCCACTGTAATTCATGGCATTTACCGAGGTCATCTTTCCCATCAAGTTTGACTGCCAACACCAGAGATTCAGACCAGTTGTGTTTTTCAGCAACTTGTGGGACAGTAAAGCCTTTCCTTAGATCGTCATTTACAACTTTTGGCAAGATTGCCAAAAGTTGTAAATGCTTTGAGATTGATTGCTGTAGAAGACCAAATCGGCTATATACATATCCACTGTTCTTCGTGCCCTGCCCATTGTCTTTCCAATAGATGATAAAATTTCATGATTGCATTCAATTATCAATCAAGTTTGATGTTAATGTCCCAGTGTTTTGCTATAGCCTTTAATTCGTCCGGGGTCAGGTATGTTACTGCACCATGTTTCGGGCGTTCAAAGTTTGTTCCCTTCATCACTCCTTCATTAAAATGCCCTATATCTTTGTAACTGACAAAGTCCGTGGTTTCACTGAATCCCATATTGTTGGGTCTGGCGCCATAGACATCATACATCAGCACATATGTGTCTGTTCCCAGGCGTTTAAAGAGGTTTGGAGCTTCTGTGTCAACACTCTCCGGATCAATTCTATTTGGCTCTGATTTATATCCCGTGTTTATCCTGCCGGAGACAGCATGAAGAATCCTTGCCTGTGATACATAGTACATATGAAATTTATCACCAACCCTTGTTATATCACCGTCAATACCTTCGAGGTTTTCTATTGGTTCGGGCGTTGTTTCGAGCCTGGTAAAATCATCGTCTGTATATGAGTAATACATGTGGCAGTCACCATTACCAAGGCGGATGGTGAAATATATCATCATCTTTTCCTTTATTTCATCGCAGACAGTCTCAGGTGCCCAGGAACATCCTATATCCCCCAGCTCCGGGAATTCCCTGTCTATCCTGATATCCGAATGTGTCCAGTGGATAAGGTCGAACGATTTCATTAGCACTATTGCCCTGTTGTTCCCCCATCCGAATTTTTCTTCAGGTCTTTCCCATTTTGTATCACGGAATCCGGCCATTTTACCGAAGATGTGCAGGTCTGTCATGGCCAGATAAAATGCCCCGTCCGGCCCCCTGGTAATGTGCGGATCTCGGACTCCCTTTTGTTCGGCCAGCACCTCACCTTTAAATATCGGTTTGCTGTTATTGAGGTCAGTGAATGTATATCCGTCACGGCTCACGGCCATATAGGCGCTCTGGGTTTCATCCTTAAAATAAACCATCAAATATCCGCCAAGGTCCTTTTCTTTTAATCTGCGGATATTCCGGTATTTATCAAGAGTGGGTACAATTACTATGTCGCCGGATTTATCTGTAGCAGGGATATCCTGAGCTGATGCACATGCAAGAACA
This sequence comes from uncultured Desulfatiglans sp., assembly GCA_964643755.1. GTDB lineage: Bacteria > Desulfobacterota > DSM-4660 > Desulfatiglandales > HGW-15 > JAAZBV01. The sequence continues at coordinate 4,534 of CAZXUA010000102.1, forward strand.
CACAGGAGAAAAACCCCCAGAAGGGAGATAAAAATATGCCTGATCGTATTGTCCTTTAGAGTGTGATAATTCATGGCTATGCCCTTTAATCCGCCTGCGGCTGTGATGCCGGTTTTATTTTTGAAAAACCGGGGATCCATTTGCGTCGGTGTTTTTTAACACTTGTACAATTTCTGTGTAACCTTTATCTAGTGCATACTTCATGGCAGTGTTCCCATCGATGTTCTTGGCATTTGTCTTTGCGCCCTTTTCCAGCAACAATCTGACAATTTCTATGTTGCCATCCAGCGAAGCAAATAATAACGCTGTATTGCCTTCCTTAGTTTTCATATTCGGGTTGGCATTATTGTTAAGAAGCAACTTAACTATCTCTGTGTGACCACGGCTTGCTGCCCATATCAGAGATGTGTAGCCATGTTGTTTATCTTTAGCATTTACCTTAGAGCCTTTCTCAAGCAGTAGTTTTACAATGTCAATGTCACCGCGATTTACTGCCCACATCAGCAAAGGCCAGGCATAATTACGTTTTGTAAATCTTGGGTTAGGGCTTAACCCTTTATCCAACAGGCTCTTTAATGTTTTAATGTCGCCATTTGTTACTGCAGAATATAATGATTCTCTGTATCCGGCTTTTCTGTATAATATTACTAAAATGGTAATGACCATCACAAGACAAAAGATCAAAATTATTGTTAGTTTCATGTATTCACCGGCTTAATTGGCAGAAACAATAGCGAACGGATTTCTCATGTACTCAACTTTCGTTTTCTGTTCTTCAATTGAATTGATAAGAATTCCCTTTTTGAGTAATTAACTATAAGGAGTTCGGCGTTGTATGTCAATAATAAATCACCCCAGTATATTGCAGGTCCCTTTAGTATTCCCAAAATGCAAAATAAGAAAGGCAGTGATGATAAAGGCATTAGTGCAAATGTGGTACTGAAATAGCTTAAATGTAAGGGGAACGCTGTCAGGTTATAAGGTTGGTTCGATTTAAACTAATAACCTTATAGCGTTTACACCCTTTTTTGTGCAGCAGGTAATCCCGGCAATAATTCTACGGATTCACATTACGTATGTTGATAAGCCATGAGCCGTCTATTTTAACCAGCTCATTCACCTCGCGTCCGGCAGTTACTATATCTCCGCCTGTTTCAAGCACCCCCATCCAGTATGCGTGAAAGAGTGCATGATCTTTATCAATAAACTCAATATGCGGATTTGTTACTATGTGATACATGTGAGGCTTTTTTTTGCCGTCCTCATTATTTGCATCCATCTTCTGCCATGCATCTACTACCATCTTTTTAAGGGCATCCCTGCCTTTTGCTGTGGTCTCTTTGCTCCTGAACTCACCATCAGGTGTGAACATGGTGATGAATGCCTCGGCGTTGTGTGAATCGAGCGCCTGTATGTATTCCCACATCAACTGCTCAATCTCCACCCTGTCCTGTGCCCTGAGCTGCACCTTTTCAGAGGCATATAAAGCAGGTGAACACATTAACAGAAATATGAACATTAATACACTAACCAGCTTTCGAATTGCCATTTTAATCTCCTTGCCAAATAAATAGGGTTCCAGGGTTCAAGGGAAAGACATAAATCTTCACCCTCCGTCATGCCCACGTATGCGGGCATCCATTGGTTTTGGTTTTAAAATCTCAAATGGATTCCAGCCTGCGCGGGAATGACAAATACAGGATTACGATTCTCAATATTGTTGAATAATGTGTCATTATTACTTTACTATTCTGATTTTGTATGCCGTTCAACAAACCTTATTGCCTGTTCAGGCCAATCCTTTACCGTCTTATCATCCAGATTAGCCCCTATCCCGAACCCGTGCATTGGTGTATCCAGAAGATGTATCTCTACCGGAACTTTTTCCTTGATGCATGCCTCGTAAAAGAGGAGCGAATTCTTTACAGGCACCAGAAAATCATAGGTACCGTGTACAATAAATGCAGGGGGGGTATCTTTATTAACATGTTTCCAGGGTGAGAGGGATTCATAAAGCTCCCTGTTATCCTGTGTCAGATTTGTGCGTGAACCTTTATGAGTGATTGAATCATCTGTCAGGTCAATCACAGGATAGAGCAGAATCGCAAAGGCAGGCCTGGCGCTGAAGCTGTCAACATCGTCGGGTACATATGGCGCTTCAGGTAAAAGTTTATTATTGTAAAGCGTAGCGATCATGGCGGCAAGATGCCCTCCTGCTGATCCACCGAAAACCCCTACCTTGTCCGGATCCACATTGTATTCTTTTGCATGGGCCTTTATGTGTCTCATGGCACGCTGGGCATCCAGCAATGTTGTCGGATAGTGGTATTGCGGGCCGTGCCTGTAACGCACCACAAAGGCGGCAATATTATGCGCCTTAAAGATCTCTGCGATAATCCCCCCTTCTCCGGGCACTGTCAGCATCTCATACCCCCCGCCCGGACAGACCAGAACGCCTGCCCCTGTTGCCTTGCCGGCTTCAGGGATATATAAATCTAGAGTGGGCTCCATCGGATTGAGTTCATTTTCGGCGAACTCTATTACACCAGGTGTTTTTTCATACAGCTTGATTCGTTTCACATTAGCAGGTGGTGTGAGGCTGACCATCACATTTTCACCCTTGGCATTGGCAGGAAAAACGCCAGGAGGTGACTTTTTTCCCGCTTTTTCTGATCTTTCCTGCGCAGAGGCATTAACTGTCATGCATAGTAACACAGCCATTATAAAGACCGGTATTTTTCTTGATTTAAACATATTCACCCTTTCATAAGATTTTTTATGAAATTTAAGAATGTTCTCTTAATTAGTGTCCATCCAAAAATTGTCGTTTTTGGATTCCCACCCTCCGTAGCAGTGCTATTGCGGAGGACGGGCAAGCGGTCAGCTATCAACGTTCAGCTTTCAGTAAAAGACTTTCAAATTAGAGATTTAGCTGACTGCTGAAAGCTCCATCCAAAATTTGTCTCTTTATGGGTGGAAACTATTTTTTATGCCGGTTGAAAAATTCAAATACATCCGGCATGCTGCCACCTATAATCTCACCGTGATCCAGTCCGGGCAAAGACTTGTACTCCACCTTAAAGCCCAGCCCTTTAAGTTGGTCCGCAACCTGTTCGGCCCCCTTGACCAGGGTGTCATTCTCTCCCACAATTATTAATAGCGGCAGATTCTTAAGCTTCATGTCAGCATTCCATTCAAACCCAAATGTGGCAGGGGCCACCCCTGCAACAGCAGCCCAGATATCTGAATACTTCTCAGCGATATGCAGCGCACCGCCTCCGCCCATTGAATGGCCCATCAGGTATATCCGGTTTTTATCTATGTTGAATTCCTTTAGGGCCATATTAAGGACATTCATGGTATCCTTCTCACTGAGTTCAGTGACTTTAGCAGGATCCTTCTCCTTTTTACCGCCAATATCACCACCCGTGTACATAAATGTTTTGGGCTTTGGCCTGGCTGAGGATGCGGGGCCATTTGGGTCACCGGGTGCTTCGGCATCTATTTTCGGCGGACCAGGCATACGCATCTGCATCCCGAATGGAGCGGTCGGGCTGTAACCCATAGCACCTACCATGATGTAGCCATTCTTTTCCGCCTCTTCCACACACTGCCTGCGCATGAAAGTGCCGTGATTACCGCTGAATCCGTGCAGTGCCAGAACAAGAGGGGCCTTCTCACCTTTCTTAATATTTGATGAGACAAACACCGCATATGGGAGCATCTCGCCCGTATCAGTAAACAGATACTCCCGCAGCTCCACACGGTCATCTACCGGGTCCATGCCTGTGCGCCTGCTCTCTCCGGCTATCTTACCAACAGGCGGGCCTGTAACCTTTGAAGTAGCCAGGTTGTCAGCAGCGATGTCTGCATATAAGTTCTGTGCCATAAGTAACATCATCAGAAGACTGCCAGTTATTACACAACCATATAATAGCCTTTTTGTTATAAGCATTTAAAACCTCCATTAATAAAATATGTATAACGATATATCTATCCTTTATGCGGCTCATCCGGCCCACCGCCTTCTATTGGAACCTCAGGTATGGTAATTATAAACAGGAACGCGATAAACAGGGCAACAGCGCCCATAAGAAAAAGTATTTTGAGCCCTGCCTGCAGTGAGTCTCTTACTGCCTGTACTGTCTCATCAAAAAACACAGTATTTAAACCTTCATTTTCACCAAAGGCATCCTTGAGTTCGTCCATTGCCTCCTTAGACATCAGAACACGCGGGTCAGCAAGGGATTCAAGTGTCGCTGCATCAATATGCAGGTTAATCTCCTTGGGAAGCAGGCTATTGAGACTTTTATTGTAGTTGGCATTCATTGCAGGGCCAAGGATGGCAGGGGCGGCAGCAGTTCCAAGCGCCACTATAAAAAAGATGGCCGCTACCGATACCCCCCTGAATTTTTCAGGAAGGGCAAACTGTACAACCAGGATATTGGTTGTCGGTATGGCTCCCACTCCGAATCCGCCGAATATCATGACAACTACACCCAGCCATATTGGTGTTTTCTGATTGAACAAAAAGAGCATAAACATGGCTGCTGTCAAGACCCCATAGCTCATGATAAAGATCCATTTATAGCGTTTTGTTCTGGCAATCAATAAACCTGCAGGAACCCCTGTAAAGGCCATGAGTACAGTAAACGGGGTGAGCATTGCACCGCTCAGTTTGGCGCTTGCCCCCTGTACCCCCTGGACAAAAAGCGGGTAATAATTCATGATGCCTATAAACCCGAAAAAGGAGAGAAATGCCGCTACAGCAGCGGTCAGAAAGGTACGGTTTGTAAATACCTGCGGATCAAGAATAGGCTCTTTTGCCTTTAATTCTACCAGTATGAAGAGAAACCAGAAGATGATGGATATTATAAGTAACCCAGTGACATTGAATGAAAACCAGGGATCCCTGTCAGTAAATGAAACACCGAGAATCATGGTTGATGAGGCAATTGCAAGCATTATGGCTCCAGCATAATCAATATGATGATCCGCCAGCCCGGTTCGACCCGGAACACCTGTAATTACCAGTATTATGCATATAATGGCTATGGGGACAACAGCCCAGAAAAAGAATCGCCAGCTTAAATTGTCTGTGATAATACCAACAAGTACAGGGCCGAAGATTGCAGCGACACCTGCAGCAAGATTCAACAGGCCAGTCCATTTGCTTTTTTCAGCAGGGTCAGCGAACAGATCTCCAACAACTGAGAAACAGAGGGCTGACTGGGCGCCGAGCCCCAGCCCTATAATTAAGCGGGCAATAATATTAAATACGAATGTTGGACTAACAGCAGCCAGTATTGAACCTGCTGCGAAAAAAAACAGGGAGACAAGCAGCATGGTCCTGCGTCCGTACATGTCGGACAGTTTGCCGAAAAGCATGGTGGAGAATGCCATAGCCAGGGCAGGTAAGGATATTGCCCATGAAAAGAGGGCCATCCCTTTCAGGTCAGCCGCAATCATTGGTGAAGCGATGCTCTGTCCCAGGGTCATGCAAAAGGTCAGAAAGTAGGTGAGAAAAACCGCTGCCAGACTGAGTACAAGCGATCTGGTGTAAAAACCCTGAGAGCCATCTTTGGCGAGTGTCTGATTCATTGTTTCCTCCAGTTAGTGTCTGCAAGATAAAATTAAAACAGAATATATGATTGAACCTGTTAACGCTCTTTTCTCTCTTTCACAACTAATCACCAGATCAGTCAATTACCCTGGCAACTCGGATTCCCAGGAAGCTTCTGCCCCTTGTATCAGGTGAATAGACAAAGGCGCGGTTGGCAGCGCGCAGTGTCTTTATATCGCTCATAAATGAATTGCCCCTGAAGCCGCGCACATTGCAGTTACCGCTCTTTATTGCTGATCCGTCTGCTGGGAGCTTTGTGCCATCAGCCTCATAACAATCATCTACCCATTGATAAACATTACCTGCCATGTCGCACAGCCCGAATCCGTTTACAGGAAATGAGCATACCGGAGATGTCTCCATCCATATATCCCGGCCTTCAACAGCGCCCTCCAGTTCTTTGTTAACTTCTCTTCCATAATTGGCATATTCGTGGCTGGGGTCATCCCCCCACAGGTATACGGTTGAGGTGCCGGCACGGGCTGCATATTCGTATTCCGCTTCAGTCAAAAGCCTGTACTGATCTTTACCTGTCTTTTTATTGAGCCAGCCTGCAAATACCTGTGCGTCCCACCAGCTTACACCCACTACTGGCCTGTTTCCTCGGCCATAGTCCATATACTCGCCCGCTTCAGGTTTACCCTGTTTTTCTTTTCTAAGCGCTGTCTCCACGGCTTGACCGTCGCACATGGCATCCCTTGCGCATGCCTCCCATTGATCCCAGGTGATAGGTGCCCTGCTGACAGCAAATGAGTAATTAATTGTAACCCTGTGCTGCCCTTCATCATTTTCGCGGTATTTTTCATGCTCAGGAGAGCCCATGATGAATGTGCCCGGAGGAATAACAACCATCTCAGGACAGATGTCGCAATCCTTAAAGGTTTTGATTGTGCGCCCCTTATCATCAGATAAGATTGTAAACCCGGTTATCAGGATCATCAGAAAAACCGCCAGTATTATAATCCCTCTCTTTTGCATCTTCATAGCCCCTCCTTATTAATACCCCTGTATGATTATTTGTATAAAAGGTTAACTATAAATTTTCCGCTCTCTTTTCCGGGTAAGACCCTGATCACCAGTTTTCCTGATATTTCTGTCCCTGTACCCAGATCTGAAATGGTCTCACTTATTGTCGCCTGATCACCTGATCCGATTAAATGATCCTTTGTAAGCTCTCCCCTCCACATTACCGGCCCGAAGGTATGATTAAGGGTGTATTCCCCAGGCACAATGTTCTCAAATATATATTCATTTACACCTTCAACAATCATCTTTCTCTCAACCATCTCTCTTCCCCTGAGAAATTCGATTTCAGCCCCTCTTCCCATGGTCTGCTCGGTTCTCTCCTTGTAATAGTCAGTGCCGCTGTCAAATGCCTCAACCCTGAAGTAATATTTTTCATCCCTGTTAAGGCTGTGGATGGAGAGGGTATAGCGGTCATAAACAATGTAGTTGTTGTACAGTTTTTCAGGTTCAACACCGTAACGCACAACATAACCGTCAGCCCCTTTAACCGGCTGCCATGTAAGGGTCACATCGCGCTGGTCTTCAGGGTCACGTACAATCATAACATCCTTCACCTCTGAAAATTTAGCAGCGTCAGGGTTGCCAAATATACGCAAATCCTTGACCGCAAATTTCCCCTCATCATGGGTGAATTGATTGGTCAGTTTCACATACCTCGCCCTTACCGGTTCATGAAGCTCCGTGTAATCATGCCTGAGATCCTCCCTGTTGTCGCTCTTATCAATGAGCATTGACCATTGTTTATTATCATTTGAGATCTGGAGCGTGTATGACTGATAGCGGGCAAGATGCTTACCTCCCATGCCAAACCCGAATCCGGCCCCATCCGCCTTTGCATCATGCTGATCAAAATTGACCTGAATGGCATATATGTCGCAATCCTTTCCAAGGTCAACTGTCATATATTCGCCTGGGTCACCCGTTGCAGCAGCCCAGTGGGTCATAAAATTTTCATCCACAGCATTTTCAGCGCCAAAACCCTTTATTGAAGAGGAGACCTCAATATGCTTTTTATGAGACAGAAGCATCCATCCGGTAAAGTTATTATCAACCGCCTTCTCCTTTATACCCGGATAATACTGCGGATAATCGCCAAATGCAGTATTGGAGTGCATTACACCCTCTGCATCCACTGCTGTTGGAAATATAACTATCTCGCCGCCTCCCCTGCCTCCATAAAATGAGGGGATCATGCAGATTGTCCATAACTCTCCGTTCTTGTCATGGAAGGTACTGCCATGACCGGCACCAGGGGCAAACCCTGTTGTTTTAAAGGTAAGAGGGTTATGGGGTGAATATTTAAAAGGGCCAAGCGGATTATCACCCACATATACTCCGTGTGAATAGGTCAGAAACTCCAGCCCGATCGCAGCATACTGTAAATAATATTTTCCATTGTGTTTCACCATCCACGGCCCCTCTATCCAGGGGGACTCTTCAGGGAAATAGGCCCTGTGGTTGAAAAAGGGAAATATCACATCCTCATTTCTTCTTCTCTCAAAACCGTGTGATTCATAATTGCCAAAGAAGAGTGTTACCGGCTCCCCCTTTTCCTTGAAGCCGTTATCAGGGTCAAGCTCAACCGCCTGAAAGGGTAATATCTGTGACCAGCCGCAGTACATGTAATATCTGCCGTCATCATCAATGAACATGTCGGCATCACCGTAATCCCTCTGGTATTCACCCACCTTTTCCCAGATACCACTCTTTGGATCATGGCTGGCAAAGACATCATGCTGGCCCTTATCAGCGGAGAAGATCAATCTTTCCCCGTCACTCACAACTGAGGGACACCCCCACGGAAGCCCCTTGGCATCAACATATGTCCAGTCTCTCATATTGCCCGAATACCAGTACCCCCCTCCGCCTGTTAAAAAGAGGTAGTAATCATCCTTGTGAAGCACTACAACCGGTTCCCCTGCCCTTCTTGCCCTTTCCGATCCCACTGCAATATTGAGGGGATTACAGAATGTCAGAGGTTTGTCTGTTATCCTGACAGTAAAATCGGTTGATTTCTCTGCAACAGCCGGTTTGTTAGTTTCATTTGATTTTTCAGGGTTTCCTGAGCCACACGAAAATAAAGAAAGAGAAACTAAAGTGACTATTACAAGCCTGCCCAATGTTTTTAATATCATTTTATACTACCTTCCTTTCAAATCATTTTTTATATTTCTTAAACAGCAAAGGAGCCATCTATCTCATTCTGTGCCTCCATATTTTTATATTTAAAAGTAACCTGTTTATTGTGCCGATAAATTTATTGACTCTTTTTTTACTTTTGTATACCCATATACATTATATAGGTTTATTAGGCTATGGAATAGTTCACTGTCAAGATGAATCTACCTGTTAATATTGATTATATGTGATCTGGAAAGTATCCTGATAATATATTAACCTTAATAGTCCTCCTGTTCAGGGGACAAGGAGAAAACAAAATGCTCAATCGAATTATTTTTGTCTTAACCTTCCTATTATCCTGTATCACTGTGTCTGCGCCAACCTTTTCAGCCGATAGCCAGGAGTCAATTGAGGAACGTAACAAGCAGATTGTTATCGAGTTTTACAACGCAGCTCTCAACGAGAAGAACTGGGAAAAGACCAGGAGCTTCATCGGTGACCGCTATATCCAACACAACCTTCATGCAAGCGATGGTCCGGAAGGGCTGAAGGCACACATTGAATTCCTGAAGCGCGATTTTCCCAACAACCGCGGCGAGATCAAGCATGTCCTGGCTGACGGTGATCTGGTGGCGCTGCACATCCACTGCCGGCGCAGCCCTGAAATGCGCGGCTACGCTGTTGTGGATATCTTCAGGGTTGAGAATGGCAAGGTGGTCGAGCACTGGGATGTGGTTCAGGAGATTCCCGATCCCAAGGATGCAAAGAACCAGAACACCATGTTCTAAGCCAAGTAAATAAAAAGTCCGGCGATCTGCATTAATGCGATTGGGTGTTCAGATTGTATAATTGTCATTACACATGACAATACCCTGCTTACAATCATTTTTTGATAAGGAGAACTATGAAAGAATCCAGATACTCAAAATATGTTGTAACAAATTTCACTCCCAATCTGGGTAAATCCTCTCACAGGACAGGCCCTGTAGAATCAATAGAGAGCCCAAGAAGGGTGGACAGACCTATTTTTCATCTAAACTCAGGCAGCGGGAAACATTACGTCGATAATATTGAAAGCTCATAAACAGTATCTTTATATAGGTAGTGTCCATCCAGAAAGAGACAAATTCTGGATGGACACTGGGTAATAATATATGTATGGCGGATATGCGGGTAAAATTTTAAGAGTCAATCTTACTGAGGGTAAGACCGGTGAAATAGCAACCTCAAGATATGAAGGATTTGGAGGCGGGCTTGGCATCGGAGCGGCCATATTCTGGGATCTGTGCGTGGCCCCCGGAAAATGTAATTTTAAAGATGCCTTTGATCCCGGCAACATCATTACCCTGATGTCAGGCCCCCTTGCAGGCACAGGCATACCATCTGCCGGGCGCACCAGCGTATCAGGGCTTGCACCCCAGTGCTGGCCTGTTAACTGGTTTTCCCACAGTAATTTTGGCGGAAATTTTTCTCCGTTTATGAAGTTTGCAGGCTGGGACGGAATCGTTATTGAAGGTAAATCAAGCTCCCCTGTTTACATCAACATTATTGATGATAGGGTAACCCTTGAGGATGCCGGCCATCTATGGGGATTGGACACCTGGAAAACCCAAAAAGAGATATGGAAGGAACAGGGTAAAAGGCATTCGGTAATATACGGCAGCCAGTGGCAGGAGCTGGAAAATGGTTATACCATTCAAAGACCGGCTATTGTTACTATAGGCCCGGCAGGTGAAAATATGTCCAGAATAGCAGCCCTTATTCACAACGGTGGTTCAGGCAGCGGACAGGGTGGTTTTGGCGGGGTATTCGGCTCAAAGAATCTAAAGGCCATTGCGGTATTGGGTACAGGTTCCATTAAGGTCGCCCATCCAAAGGATATTTTTGAAGTGAGGCAGTGGTTCGCCTCCAGATGGCCTGCGGAAATGAGGCGCGGTACAGGTGAGATATCATCATGCTGCCTGGGGTGCAGCAGGGGCTGCCATTCAAGGGACACTGTATATGGCCATGATTCGGATGGTTGCGCTGAATCAACATGGTTTAATCCCCCTCCGCCCTATAAAAAACCGGAGCGCAGGGATATGTTAAAGGCAACGGACCTGGTTCAGCAACTTGGTATAAACGGATCAGAACTCTCTTACATAGGTTCCAGAAGTTTTCCCAGCCCTGAAGGGCACCCGATACAGCCGGTAATACCTTCAAAAACAGGGACAGCATGGTATCTGAAAACCGCTTATGACATGGGGGTTATAGGCCCCGGAAAGGAGATAGACACCTCCCCTCTTCCAATGGACATATGGGACACTGTTGAATTTGCTGAAATATTTGCCGCTTCCATTGCCAAGCGTATAGGTATTGGTGATCTGCTCGCTGAGGGGACAATCCGCTTTGCTGAAAAGATCGGCAGGCTCCATGACACAGAGACCATCCTGAGATATCCGGCCTGGGGATATGTTGACCACTGGACAATGCCCAATGTCGAATGGGCTTACGGGACACTCATGGATTCACGTGATATTAACAATCACGATGTTCCCATTAGCCCTGTCAAGGAGATGTCCTGTGAAAAATATGTAAACCTGCTTGCCTCCGCCTGTCTACCATACAAGGCTGATCCCTTTATGTTCGACTATAGCTGGAAGGGTGACCAGGCATATAAAACAGGGATATACTCGGAACATAAGGCCAGGTTCATATCGTGGCGTCAGCACTATGCCATGTTCTACAAGGAATCCATGCTTTTTTGCGACTGGGTTTTTGCAAACCTGTATAACAATAATTCAAAAGATGGGAAAGGGGCAACGCCGGAGGCAGAACCCAGGCTGATCAATGCTGTCACAGGAAAGGGCATGAGTTTTACTGATGGAATAGAGATAGGCCGCAAAACCTGGAATGTTATCCGTGCCATATTTACGATGCAGGGTAAAAACCGTGATGTGGAAAAGTTTACAGGATACATGTATAAACCGGGGGCCTCTAACGCCCATTATCTGCCAACTATCCCGGTCTATGACGGGTCTAAATGGGACTGGATCGATTGTGCTGATCTCTATCTGGATCATAACGGGGTTGAGCACTGGAAAGGTTTATTTTATGCTACAGAGGGATGGGATATTAAAACCGGTAACCCCAGGGGCGACACCCTTAATAAGCTGGGCCTGTCCGGGATCGCTGATATACTTAAAAATAACGGGAAACTCGGTGCCTGATATCCGGTGGCCCAGTTATTATGATAACCCGGTAGAAAATCTATGTAGAGCGGGATTCTACGCGGTTATTGGGGTAATGGTGCAAAGAAAGGTATCAGGAGGAACAACCAACTATTATGTAAGCAATGATTATGAGATAAAGAATGGTGTTGCAACAAAGTATATCTTTGCCGGTAATTTAAGGGTTGCACAGGTAAAAGGAACCAACCGGAGCTTTTTCCATAAGGATCACCTTGGCAGCTCTGCTGTTATGACTGATGCCTCCGGATATGAGATAGAATCAACAGAGTATGTAAAAATGGGGACCATTAATAATATAATTTCATTCTAATTTATAATCCTTTGCTGTCTTTTCCCCACGTTGAACCGAAATGCTCACTGCTGACGGTGTGATGTTGAACCGCCTCGCTACATCCACCATTGGTATTCCAAGATCATCCACCACACAATAACATAGCAAATCCCTTGCATGTACTCTGTCCCGGCGTTCTATCCCCCTGA
>CAZXUA010000103.1:0-16945 GCA_964643755.1 uncultured Desulfatiglans sp.
GTTTATTAATGGAGAAATTGAAATGAAAGTAAGGTCCATTCGAATTCCTGATGATATTGAACAGGCCATAGAATATGTGTCAAAGATTGAAAAGGTTGAGAAAATTCAATCGTTGCGAAAATTGGCCAGGGTCGGGTTTGAGTCGTATGTTATCAAGGCATACAGGGATGGGAAAGTGACTCTCCGTGAAGCTTCACGTTTATTGAATCTTAACCTTATTGAGACGATTGATTGCGCCAAGGATCTCGGCGTGAATGGAAATATCAGTTCAAAGGATGTGCTGACAAGCATATCCTGAAGGAAAAACAAGGTATCAACCCTTAACCGATAATCAGGGGTATATTGGGAAAAACGAAATAAAGCATAATGAAACAGCAGAAGAAATTGAACAATAGCGTTTAGCGGGACGTAAGCGCTTTGCGTCCATAAGAAAATAAATAACTCGATAGAAGATAGAAAGACATTGACAATTTTGAATGGTTAAGGGTGAATGGTGAGTGGAGACAAAGCTGTAAAGCTGGGAGGCTTGGAAGCTGAAAAGCTTTAAAGCTCAAGGCGCAAAGCTGAAAGGGCAAAGCGCTCAGCGCAGAGATCATAGCATAGATTAATATAAAACCTTGAGAAAAACACCTCCCATCGCACATATCCAGAATTTTTATTTAAAACCATTTCTGGTTATAAATGTTATTAATGTTGAATATCTGTTTAATATAAGTGTAAAATAGCATGATATTTGAATGGGATGAAAAGAAAAGCATTTCCAATAATCTGAAACACGGGATCAGTTTTGATTCGGCAAAAATATTGTGGGAAGATCCATTCAGAGTCGAAATTAATATTCCATTTCCTGATGAAGAAAGATCAATATTAATTGGGAGCATGGATAAGAAAATCTGGACAACCGTTTTTACTCACAGGAATGAAGCGATTCGGATTATTTCGGTCAGGCGGGCCAGGAAAAGAGAGGTTATGCTATATGAAGAAAAGCAAGATAGCTAAAAGCGCAAAGGAATTTGATGATCGTTTTGATCGGGGTGAAGATATCCATGATCTGTTGGATATTGATAAATCACTTGTATCAAGACCCGGCAAAAAGATAAGAATTACCCTTGATGTGTCTGAAAAATTGGTAAAAGAAATTGATCAAATAAGAGAAATCATTGGTGTTGATCGTGCGGCCCTGATAAAAATATGGCTCCATGAAAGAGTAAAACAGGAGAGTGCTTCTATTTAAAAAAAGCTGGGAAGCTGAAAGCAGGCTGTAGCGGTAAAAGTAGGCTGTAGCTGTTTAGGCTGTAGGCTGTTAGGGAAGAAAGAAAAGCTCAAGGCTCAAGGCTGAAAGCAGGAAGAAGGCTGAAGCTTTTTAGACTGTAGGCTATTAGGGAAAACCCAAAGCTCAAAGATTAAAGCTGAAAGATAATGCATAGCGCATAGTGTAAAGGGCACTGCGGAATGAAGAAGGCTGAAGCGATTTAGGCTTTAGGCTGGGAGAGAAAAAAATAGAAGACAGAAGTCAGATATCAGAAGTCAGTGTGAAAAAAAAGAGCTGAAACACTCTAAAGAAGACTGTAGCTATTTAGTCTTTAGATTGGTAGGGAAAACAAGAGAATCCGGAAGGCTTTACGACGCAGCATTGCTTGTCGGAATGAAATAGACATCTATAGAACTATATTGGCATATTTGTAATTTTTTATATAATATAAAAAAATTACAAAAGAGAGGTAACGCATGAATATTTTAGAAAAAAATCATGCAGAAATTGTAGACAAAATTGATGGACTTACTCCTGATATGATACAAGAAGTCATTGATTTTATAGATTTTATAAAAACAAAGAAGAGAGGGGGAACATTTAGCAACCAGGATACATTATTGGTTCAGCAGGAAAGTCTCAGTAAAATTTGGGATAATGAAGCTGAGGACCTCTATGAAATATAAAAGGGGAGATATCGTTGTTGTAAAGTTTCCCTTTACAATTAACAGCGGTAAAGAAATACAGAAAGGTCGCCCTGCTCTTGTAATTTATAATAATCAGATCGAAAGACGATATAATGACATAATTCTTTCAGCAATAACCTCTCAAATTCCTGAGAACATAATGGAATTAGAATTATTAATAGAGCCGGATACGGTAAATGGACTATTAAAAAGGTCTCTGTTAAGGCTGGATTTTATAATGACCATTCCTGAAAATTTAATAAGCAGAAAAATTGGAGAATTGGCGTTGGATATGCTTGCAGTTGCTGAAAATAAAATAAAAAAATCACTTTCCATAAAATAATTATTGGTTACGAGGAGTGGAGGCTCAAGGCTGAAAGCAGGAAGAAGGCTGAAGCTTTTTAGACTGTAGGCTATTAGGGAAAACCCAAAGCTCAAAGATTAAAGCTGAAAGATAATGCATAGCGCATAGTGTAAAGGGCATTGCGGAATGAAGAAGACTGAAGCGATTTAGGCTGTTGGCTGGTAGGGAAAGCGAGAGAATATTTTGATTGTAATAAATGTTATATGTTAAAATCCGTTTCAAGAGCCCATAAAAGCATTTAAATCCAGAGAGGCAAATTGTGCAAGATTATATAGTTGAAACAAAAATTGCAGATGATAAATCACTCACAATAAAAGGGTTACCTTTTTGTGTAGGGGATAAAGTTGAAGTAATTATTCGTCCCAGTACATCTTTGGCTGCAAAAAAAAATAATTATACTCTTCGTGGAGAACCCATCCGTTACATTGATCCTTTTGAAAGTGTTGCAGAGGAAGACTGGGAAACGCTGAAATGATCGTACTTGATACGCATATCTGGATCTGGTGGGTTCATGGCGATAAACGCTTAAAAACATCTCAATCTGAAATTATCACGGCCAATGAGTCAGAGGTAATAGGTATCAGCACTATAAGTGTATGGGAAGTTGCAAAATTGGTTGAATATAATCGATTGGAATTATCATGCCCTTTAAGTGAATGGTTCAAGGAGTCTTTGAATTATCCAGGAGTTAGATTATTAGAGATTACTCCTGAGATTGCCATATTGTCAACGCAGCTGCCAGGTGAATTTCATAATGACCCAGCAGATCAAATTATAGTAGCGACTGCAATAACTAATAGGTGTCAGCTTATCACATCCGATTGTAAAATCCTCCAATATCCGCATGTTTTCACTTGAAAAAGCAGGCTTCCGCCTACGCTGAAGCTTCAGTCTTCACTAAAGCTACGCCCCGACAAGACGGCGTGTCAAGGTAGCGGTTTAATTGCTGTAGGCTGATAGGGAAAGGCAAAAGCTTAAAGCTCAAAGTTCAAAGCTCAAAGCTCAAAGCTAAAGGCTGAAAGCTGGAAGACCTATTACAACTAAGGTTCTACACGGTTGATACTGAATTTATCAAAATCACGGTCATAACTGTAAAGGATATTATGTTTATCCCCCTTAAGGCATGAAATGATATAACTGTCGACAATTTCAAGGTTCTTTTCTCTCCATAGATCAAGGTTACGAAGTACTATTTTTTTATCTTTAATCATGATCCCTTTATATCTCAAAAGTTTTGACAAGCAATCAACAATATTTTCCTTTGGTATTTTGTAAAAACGCTTGAGTACAAAAATCACCTGGAATAATACGAACAGTTTTAATTCAACATTAATTTCACCTCTTTCTATTGAATTGAAAAAAGAATGAAGGTTTTGATATTTCACATTTTCATCGGCTGTTAGAAATCGTAAAATTATATTGGTATCAATCAAAGATATCATTTTCCCCACCCCTCAATGAAACCATTTTCCGTTGCATTTAATATGTCTTTCTTGCCAATCTTTTTACTGGATCGCGCATAATTTTTAAAAATACCGAACAGATCATCTGTAAGTGTTTCCGGTTTTTTTGTTTTTGATTTGGGTTTTAGTAAAATACCATTTTCTGAAGGAATTACCTGAATGCTATCCCCAATATCAATGTTGTATTTTTTCCTGAGCGCTACAGGAATAACAACCTGACCCTTGGGAAAAACCTTCATTTCCATCTTTTCGGTTGTATTTAACTCTGAAGTCATAATTAATCCTCCTCGGTGCATGGTTATACTTGAAAAATATTATAGTATAACTTTTTTGTCAAGAAACACTGTTGTAAGCTAAAGGCTAAAGACTGTAGGCTGATAGGATAAGTAAGAAAAGTTCAAAGCTCAAGGCTGAAAGCGGGGGTAGTCGTGCTCGTACGGATTTGTGGGGGTCCTTGGAGGGTAACCTCCCAGCTCTACCCGGAAAGGCAGAATGGGAAGAAGGTTGAAGCATTTTAGGCGTTATTATTTAAGGACTTCCATTTTGAGCCCGTCAATTTTGCTAAAGTGTCTCACATTAAAGGTTGCAATTGAAAAACCTAAAGAAATGGCAGTGGCCCCTATCATAAGATCATGAGCCCCGATATTTATTCTTTTTTTAAGTAAATCTGACCATAATTTTTCATACACTTTTGTGATCTTGAGATCAAAGGGGTAGATCGGAAAAATATCAATTATTTTATCTACGTAAGCAGCCCTCTTTTGCTTTCGTAATTCAGAGTCAGCGCGGTGAACCCCGTGGAGCAATTCAGCCACAGAGATAATACTCAGGCTGAATAATTCACTCTCCCTTCCTGCGATAAATTTCTCTATGTCTATCTTGCCTCTTTCTACTTCGATAAGCACACTTGTATCTAAGATTACTCCCAATTCAATTCATCCTGTATTTCAGGTTGATTATTGATTGCCAGATTCAGGTCTTCAGAAAAAGAGTCCAGCTCATCGCTGAGCACAGGCAGTTGTTTAAGTATGGTTTTTAATTCTTTTAGTGACAGGAGATGATTCTCATCTTGAACTGGTATCATGCGGGCCATTGGTTTGCCACTTCTTTTAATCATGTAATTATCTCCGCTGAATTTTATTTTATTCAGGATAGTTGCAAAATCCCTTACAGCGTCAGTAGCTGTTATTATTTTTTCCATCCCTGTACTCCTTTTTTTTCATGTATAATACACATTTTATGTAAAATACATGATTTGTCAAGGGATATCATAGGAAAAGCATAGCGCATGGAGCATAGGGTGGTGGAAGAGTTCAAAGCTTGGAAGATAAAAGCTCAAGGCTCGAAGCTGAAAGAAGGCTGAAGCGGTTTAGGCTATAGACTGGTAGGGGAAGAGGGAAGCAGAGAGCAAAGCGCAAGGCTCATAGGGCATGGAGCAGAGAGCGGGAAGGCTAAAGGTTGAAAGACAACGTATAGGGCGGAGAGCAAAGCGCATGGCGAAAGCAGGAAAGAATAGAAGACAGAAGGAAGAGGTCGGAGGGCGGAGATCGGATATCAGAAGACAGAAGACGGAGATCTGAAATCGGAAGTCAGAGATCAACCACCGTCGCTAAAGCTTCCGCCTTCGTTAATAGCTATGGCGTGACGAGATGGCGGTCAGGAAATTCAGAAGTCAAAATATTTCGGATACAATAACCCCCACCATAATACTCCAAGCCAATAACATTATTGCTAAGCAATATTTTTTATTTTATGATTAAAATAATTAATTATATGAGGCGAGAAAATGACAAGAAAACCTTTTTTTATAAGAGCCGAGTGGGACGAGGATGCGTCTGTATGGGTTGCTACAAGTGATGATGTCCCAGGTCTTGCGACTGAAGAAGATACACTGGAAGGGCTTGTTGAAAAATTAAAGATATTAATTCCTGAGCTTCTTGATGCCAATGGCTTTAATGAAGAGTATGGTATCCCTTTTGAAATACTGACCAGACGATTTGAGATTGCTCATCGAAGAAGCATATAATGGCCAATTTTACCAGAGATCTGAAACAGTATTTGAAGGAAGCAGACTGTTATTTTGAACGTCAGGGAAAAGGTGATCATGAAATATGGTTCAGTCCTATTACTGGAATACGATTTGTTGTTGATAATCATATCAAGTCACGTCACACTGCAAATGCTGTTTTGAAACAGGCCGGTTTACCAAAGAAATTTTAAAATATATCATAAAGCCAGGGATATAAAAGCTCAAAGCGGATAGAGCAGAGTGCACAGGGCAAAAGCATAGGGCAAAGTTAAAAGATTGCATAGTGCATAGGGCATGGAGCAGAGAGCGGAGCGCATAGGGCGGGAAGGCGAAAAGCTGAAAGAAAGAAGGCTGTAGCGGTTTAGGCGGTAGGCTGAGAGGTTAGGTAGCTCAAAGTTCAAAGCTGAAAGTGATAAGAATAGAAGACAGAGATCAGAAGTCGGAGGTCGGAATGGGATAGGATAGAAGGCTGTAGACTAAAGGCTAAAGCGGTTTAGGCGTTAGGCGGTTAGGGGAATAGAGAAAGCATAGCACATGGTGAACCCATTAATTACTTGATAGAAATCAGTTTGCGACCTTCACATTACTACCTATATTCAAAATCTATAAGATGAAAAAACTAAAAATAATTGTTTTTATTTCTATTTTAATATCAGCCGGTTTTGCTATATTCGGTTTTTTTATTGAACCGGGGAATATCGAGATCACCCATTTCTGGCCAGATAATCCCAGACTAAAGGTGCTACTGAAGGGTAAAACTGCCATGCACCTGTCTGATATTCATACAGCCGGAATAGGTTTAAAAGAAAGGCAGATGCTAGGGATACTGGAAGAGATTAAACCGGATTTTATCTTTCTGACAGGCGACTATGTAAAGTGGGATGGGGATTATGATTCGGCAATGGAATTTTTATCCAGCTTAAAGGCTAAAGAGAGCATATGGGCTGTAATGGGTGATTATGATTACAGTAACTCCAGGAAGAGCTGCCTCTTCTGCCATGAAAAGGGAAGCTGGAAATTTACAGCCCAGCATCATGTGAAATTTTTAAGGAATAATAAGATAGATGTTTTATTGCCAGATGGCATACTGACCATTGCAGGGGTTGATGAAAAGGATGAAAATAGCGAATATGATGTAAAAGGTGCTGATATTATTTTGAGCCACAGCCCTTTGTTTTTTGATAATATAGATTTAAATAGTCACGCACTCGTACTCAGTGGTGATACTCATGGTGGCCAGATACCTCTGCCTGCCTGGATATGGTCTGTATTGGGTTATGAAAAAAATGCAAGATATGAGCGTGGTCTATATAGAAAAGGAAACAATATGATGAATGTGAGTCGCGGCATAGGGACAAGCCATATACCTTTCAGGTTTTTAAGAAGGCCGGAAGTGGTGGTGATACATTTTTAAGCTCAAAGCTGAAAGCTCAAAGCTCGAAGGTGAACAAAGCTTAAAGCTCAAAGCTCAAAGGTGAAAGCTAGGAAAGCAGGGAAAGCCCAAAGATCTATGCTGAAAGGTGAAAGGTGAAAGAAAAAATAAATGTATCAATGAGATGAAAATGACGCTCTGTTTTAAAAAAAATATATTTGTGTTTTTATTATTTATTATCTGTTTTATCCAGGGATGCTCGGATAATACCACCCCTGAGCAGAAGGCCCTTGACATTGTTATCAATTCCCATGCTGCAAATAGAGATATTCCTGTTCGCAAGCTTGTAGAAAACTTTATCAGAGAAAAGGGTGATGATGTAAAACCTCTGGGATGGCGGGTAGAAAAGCTGGAGGGGAACAGGTACCTTGTGAGCTATAAATACACTCTGCACAGCTTTACAGAAGGTATTGGAGAGAGAGGCTTCTTTTTTGAGGTGGATATTGCAGATAAATCGGTCTTAGATAAGACTATTGAGTATATTGAAAAGATGCCCCCTTTAACAAAAGCATACTCAAATGAAAAGGAAATATTTAAAGATATTACTGGGCTGACTTATTCTCCTAAAACTGGTCAGCCATAAAATACTATTATAATGAAACGCCAGTTTATCAGACATATCCTTGCTTTTACCCTTTTCCTTTCTGTCACGCTGTTTGTATCCTGTAACCCAGAGAGTGCCGTAAAAGAGCTTATCCTTTTTGACTTTGAATCTGACCAGGAACTGGATGAGGTTAACTGGCAATGCCATACGCTCATGAGTATAAGTGACCATCATGTCACGCACGGGAAAGCATCTCTTATGCTTGAGATGTACCCATCGGCCTATCCGGGTTTTAGGCCAAGGCTTAAGGCAAAGAATTGGAGTAAATATAAGGCCTTCTGTTTTGATGTGTATAACCCCGATGAAAAAGAAAGGAGTATTACCATAAGGATTGATGACAGAAAAGATAACACGGAATATGCAGACAGGTTTAACCAGAGGTTCAATCTAAGAAAGGGTATGAATCATATAAGGATAGATATGGAATCCCTGATTACATCAGGGACAGGGCGCAGAATGGATACCTCTACCATAGATAAGTTTTTGCTTTTTACAGCGAGCCCTGCTGAAAAGGTTGTGCTTTTTATAGATTATATAAGGTTGTCAGCCGAGTAGCAGCCTCAAAGATTTAGCTGAATGCTGAAAGCGCAAAGAAGAATACAGAAGACAGTAGACAGTAGAAGCCTTCAATACATGGCATCACCAATCCTGCTTCTCTCATAGTCTGCCCATTTTACAAGCTCCTTCATCATAAATGGTATGGGCAGGTTATATGGGCACCTTATAAGGCAGTCATTACACTCTATGCAGTTCTTTGCCCTTTCAAGTGCATCCTCAAATTCGGGAGTTGTAAGCATATGTTGCCCGTGTATCTTTACCATATTTTTTATGCTGAGTATCTTGTATATGGGTATCTCCACGGTGCATGGCTCACAGTACATGCACCTGTGACAGAACCTGCCAGTAAACTCCCTGTTCTTGTTAATTATCTGCTGCTTTTCCTCATCGATAAAACTATAGCCCCCCAGTAAAATCTCCCGGTTTTTATCCACCTCTTCTTTATTTTCCATCCCTGTTATAACAATCAACCCCGGAAATGAGAACGCCCACCTCAGGGCCAGTTCAGGTATACCAATAACCCCGCCTGCAAGGGGCTTCATGATAAATATCCCCCTCTTTTTCTCCATTGCCTTTGGGATTACAGATTTATAGGCTATTGGCTCCACTATGTTAAAACCAACCATTATTGTCTCAAACAGGTTGTCATCAACTATCTTATCCATCACCTCCACATTATAACTCGAAACCCCTGTATGACCAATCACCCCCTCTTCCTTTGCCTTTAAAAGCCCGGTAAATGCACCATCTTTTGCTGTAACGCGCCTGTAATCCTCATCGCTTCCAACAGAGTGGCAGTGATAAAAATCTATATGGCTAACCTTCAGCTCCCTCATGCTTTTTTCTATATCTTTTCTTATCCCATCTGCTGTCCGATCTACTGACTTGCTGGAAAGGATCACCCTTTTACCGGCCTGTTCCAGTGCCTTGCCTATCCTTGACTCACTCACTGTATAGTTTCTGGCGGTATCAATAAAATCTATACCCTTTTCTATTGCATAAGATGCAACCTCAATCGCCTCCATTTCAGTTATACGTTGTAGGGGTATCCCTCCAAGGCCAAGCCGTGAGACCTCAATACCTGTGTCGCCGATTAACATCCTGTGCATAATATTTCCTTTCAGTTAACAATAAATTATCTGCTTTTTTAGAGACGTAAATGATGTCTGATATAATAAATATATAGTCAGTAATACAAATAATAATTACAGAATTACTATTTGTCACCTGGCATTCTTAAGCCGCCATATTACATACTGCAACTTAATATCATTTGCCTTTATTTTGACGATAATTCTCTGTCAGGCCAAGAAAATGATACCTGTATTTTTCGTCTATTTAAAAAAAAGATATAATAGCAACATAGGGAAGGTAATTATCTTTTGTATGAAAAATATTATGGCATGCTTCATGCAAAATAGCTTTCATGGTCATGTTGACAAATTCAGGAAATACATCTTTAAGTGGTGGATATTTTATGAGGATTGATCAAAAAATACAGGATCTTATCCGTGACAGAAACACACAGGTGCCGACACTGCCTGTGATTGTTGAAAAGATCCTCTCAATGGCACATGAGGAAAGTACCTCTGCGAATACCCTGGCGGGGTTGATAAGCAGGGACCCTGCCATTGCTAACAAGATACTTAGGCTCTCTAATTCTGCATATTACGGGATGATGAAGGAGATTGACTCTATCCCAAGGGCGATCACCATTATAGGCTTTAATGAGGTGGTAAGCCTTACAATCGGGATGAGTGTTATTTCGGCATTCAACAGGAAAGATGCGGGTAAAACCTTCAATATGAAGGGGCTGTGGATTCATTCACTTGGTTGCGCATTTGCCTGCCGTAATATTGCCAAAAAACTGAGTATGTTACAGTCTGAACAGATATTTATAAGCGGGCTACTCCATGATATGGGGAAAATCATTTTTGCCATTTATTTCCCGGATGAATATGCTGCTGTTCTCTCCAATGTAAAAGAAAATGAGATAGAGCTCTACAGAGCTGAAAAACAAATTATGGGGGTCAATCATGCAACCCTAACCGGCATGCTGATGGAGCAGTGGAATTTTCCCGAAAAGATTCAGGTGCCTGCACGTAACCATCATTCAGTAGAGGATTCCCCTTCAAAATATCAAAAACTTACCCTGGTTGTGGCCTTTTCTGATTATCTGAGCCAGAGGGCAGAGTTCGGTGAGAGCTGGACAGCAAAGGCGCCTTTGATTACAAGAGTAAGGGAAGAGATAGGTATATCAAGAGATGAAGCAGACAAAATGGTTGAAGAGTTAAAGGGGCAGAAGGACGACATAGAGGCCTTTTTTGAGGTTATAAAATAGAAGGATGGAAATGGTGGAAGCGGAACTGGTAGAAAAAAGTCTCAATATCCTCAGGGAGCAGGTTAAATCCATTCAGGAGGGGTATGAGAAAAGGAGCTCAGACCTCTCGGTTATCCATGAACTGGGAAGGGTAATAATAAATGTACATGACTTCCGGCGGCTTTGTGAAGAGCTTATTGAGATAATTATGCGGAACACGGTTGCAGAGAACTGTTCAGTAATGTTTCAGGATAGAAAACGGGAGAGTCTCTATCTCATATGCGCATCAGATTATAACAAACAGAGGTATGTTATTGACCCAAGAATGGTATTCTCAAAGGAAAGGGTGATATATTCACCTGATGCAGACAGGGGTGCTGCCGGAAAAGCATTAAAGGATAAAAACCCGGTTTTAATAGGAAATACAGAAGGTTCAGCCCTTTTTTTAACCGGCCCTGCCACACAGGTAAAGATTAAAAGCCTTTTATCAGTGCCCTTTTTTATTGAAGAGAGGATCAGGGGGGTAATCAACCTGAGCCATTCTGAGCCCGGTATCTTTACAATGGATGACGTTAACCTCTTCAGGGTCATTGCAGACTTTGTCGGGGTATCGCTCTATTCCTCGCTCAATTATCACAAGTTAAAGAGCAGCGAGGAGAACTTCAGGTCATTAATAGAGCATTCAAATAATGGTATCGCAATACTTCAGAATGATCTGCACATCTATGCAAACCCAAAATATAAGGAGCTGACCGGGTATTCTGATGCTGAACTCAGTCGGCTTTCAATAGATAAACTTATGGATTTTTCATATAAGCAGGCAGATCTGAGAATGTTGTTGAATCACCTCAGGGCAAATACAGGCAATGAGCTGTTCAATGCCAGAATAATCAAACAAAACCGGGAGTTGCTTGATGTGGAGATAAGTGCATCTTCTGTGCTCTATTACGGGAGAATGACCCTTGTTATATCTATGCTTGATATCTCGGACAGAAAGATACTTGAAAGACAGCTTATACATGCCCAGAAGATGCAGTCAATGGGCACTCTGGCAGGTGGCATTGCCCATAACTTCAATAACCTCCTCATGGGCATACAGGGGAACGCATCCATTGCTCTCCTTGATGTGAAGGAGGATAGCCCCATACATAAGAATCTAAACAACATTGAGAAACTTGTAAGAAGCGGGGCAAACCTTACGAGCCAGCTTTTGGGTTATGCGAGGGAGGGCAAATTTGAGGTAAAACCGATAAACCTGAATCTCATTGTAAAGGAGATCTCTGAAACCTTTGGCGCAACCAGAAAGGATATACAGATTATACTTGATCTTGAGCCAAAAATCGCAGGCGTAAAGGCAGACCAGGGGCAGATAGAGCAGACACTCCTGAATCTCTATATAAATTCCTCTGATGCAATGCCTCACGGCGGGACACTTACCATAAAGACCGCAAATGTTACTGACAGGGATATAGGTGATAAACCTTACAAGGCAAAAAAGGGCGAATATGTACTTATCTCAGTCAAGGATACCGGCAGCGGTATTGCTCCAGGGATAATAGACAGGGTCTTTGAACCCTTTTTTACGACAAAGGGGCTTGCCAAAGGAACAGGCCTTGGCCTTGCCTCTGCCTACGGCATAATAAAGGGGCATGGCGGGTACATAGATGTATCATCCATACAGGGGAGCGAGACCACGTTCAGTATATATCTGCCCTCAACCGAGGAACGGTTTGTAAATGAAGATGCAATAACTGATCAGCTCGTCACCGGGGCAGGCACAATATTGCTGGTTGATGATGAGGAGATCATTACATATACAGGTGAGCAGATGCTTAGGAAACTTGGTTACAATGTGATTGTGGCTGAAAATGGTAAAAAGGCCGTAGATATCTTCATAAAAGAACATAAGAATATCAACCTTATTCTGCTTGATATGGTTATGCCGGGGATGGGTGGCCTGGAGACCTTTGACAAACTAAAGGAGATAGACAGTGATGTAAGGGTGCTCCTGTCAAGCGGTTACAGCCTTGACGGTCAGGCAAGGGAGATCATGGACAGGGGCTGTACCGGCTTTATACAGAAGCCTTTTACACTTAACGATATCTCTCAGAAGGTAAGAGAGATACTTGGTGGTTAAGGGTGTTAAGGATTTATATGGCTAACCTTCTGTCTCCTTGAAGTAATCATCTATGTTTGCCCCGAGCTGTTTTGAGAGATCCTGGGCTGCCTCAGCAACAAGTGGGCCATACTCCTTTATCTCCTCGGTTGAAAAAAGGCCCAGTACCAGAAGATAACCGATCGGTTTTTTGCTGATATCAATAACAGGGGCAGCAGCGGCATTTAACCCAGGCGTTATCTCGCCTATATCGGTTGCATAGCCTGTTTCCCTGGCGAGCGCAAGCTCCTTCAATAATCGCTCTCTGTCAAAATTTTCCGGGGCGCCATGGAAATACAGTTTGTCCTTTTTTAGGAGTTCATTCAGCTCATCCTCAGGCAAAAAGGCGGCTATTGCCTTTCCATGGGCGCCAAATGAAAGAGGCACATGTTTGCCTACACGGGTTGTTACAATTATCTTTTTGTCACTTTCATAGCGTGACACCACAACTACTGTATCGCCGTCTATAATGCCGAGCGCAGCAGTGCCGTTTACCTTGTCAGAGAGCTCCTTTATTATCGGGTCTGCAAAGGCAATCACATTAATGCCATCAAGCACCTTCCTTGAAAGGGCAATAAGGCCTGTTCCAAGGGAATAGCCCTTTTTCCGCCCCCTGCTTTGAACAAGGCTGAACCTCTGAAGTGTATGAAGAATCCCAAATGCCTTGCTCTTATGAATCCCTACCTCTTCGCAGATCTCGGTTAAACCCATATGTGATGATTTTGAACCTGCCAGACACAACAGGACACGTATAGCCTGTTCAACCGCAGGCACTATATATTTATTATCAGTATCTTTATTTTCCATATTTGTTTCACATCCAGAACTATTGTTTTTGCGCTTTATTTAGATTAAAACAGGAGGGATGTCAAGGCATAATATCCCTGCCAATAAAAATCGTTTCTGATCCCCTTAACCCCTTAATAGGATTGACAGGGGAGCCATGTTCCATTAGGATTCCCATATGTTATTTTTAATAAATGGACAAAGAGAAATTTCAAATCTCAAATTTCAAATTTGAAATCTTTTACCAGGGAGGTATTTGATGGCTGGCGCTTATACAGGTAGAATCTTATTTGTTGATCTTTCATCAGGAAAACAAAGGGTTGAGGAGTTATCAGAGGAGTTTGTGAAAAAGTATATAGGCGGGTATGGGATCGGTGCAAAGATACTTTATGAGATGGTAAAACCTGATGCTGACCCCCTTGGGCCTGATAATGCTATAGGTTTCATGTCAGGGCTCCTGAATGGGACAGGCGCATTATTTGGCGGCCGATATACAGTGGTGTGCAAATCACCTGTTACCAGGGGATGGAATGATGCCAACTCCGGTGGTTTTTTCGGGCCTGAGCTGAAAAAGGCAGGCTATGACGGGGTAATAGTCACAGGTGCCTCACAAAAACCTGTATATATCTATATTAATGATGGCAAGGCTGAGATACGCGATGCATCTAAACTCTGGGGAAAGGACACTGTCCAAACCCTTGAAGGTCTTATAGAGGAGACCGGTGAAAAAAGACTCAGGGCAGCGGTAATAGGTCAGGCAGGTGAAAAGCTTTCGCTTATGGCATGCGTTATAAATGAAAAGCACCGCGCAGCCGGAAGGGGCGGATGCGGTGCTGTTATGGGCTCAAAAAGGCTTAAGGCTATTGCTGTAAAGGGGAGCGGGAAATTCAGTGTTGCAAAACCCGATGAATTTAAGGCCATATCCTCTGAAATAATGCAGGCCATGAAGGATGGCCCAATGGCCGGAATGATACAGGGGTTTGGGGCATTTGGAACAGGCGGCGGCACAGGCGCAAATATTCTTAAGGGTGATACCCCTGTCAAGAACTGGGGCGGTGCAGGGGAAACCGATATGGGGCCAATAGAGGCAGAAAAACTCGCTACGGGAACCTATGATGCCAGATATAATACAGGCAAATTTGCCTGCGCAAACTGCCCTTTGGGCTGCGGTGCACACTACAGCGTAAAGGAGGGCAAATGGCCTGTGCCGGATACAGACAGGCCCGAATATGAGACACTCGGGGCATTTGGCGCCATGATGCTTAATAGTAATGCCGAGTCGGTTATCAAGTGCAACGATATCTGCAATAAATATGGCCTTGATACCATCTCTGTCGGTGCAACCATTGCCTGGGCAATGGAGTGCTATGAAAACAGTATTATCACAAAGGCGGAGACAGGGGGCATAGAACTCAAATGGGGCAACGCTGATGCCATTGTTGACATGACACAGGCCATTGCAGATCAGAAGGGTTTCGGTAAGATACTTGCCCTTGGTTCAGAGGCAGCGGCAAAAAAGCTGGTAAAAGGGTTTGAGTATCTCCAGAATGCAAGGGGTATAGAGTTGCCTATGCATGATCCGCGGTTTGCGCCCGGTTTTGCACGGACATACAGGTATGACCCTACCCCTGGGCGCCATGTGAAGGGTGGCTCAGGTATAATAGAGATGAACATGCCGCCTGATCTCAGGTACAGCGTTAATGATAAAGGTCAGATGGATGCCAGGAATACCTTTGAAACAGAGGTGCAGAACTCTGCGGGCCTGTGCGCCTTCAGCAATTTTGCTGCGCCCCCCGGCTCCATGTCAAGATATATAGCAGCTGTAACAGGCTGGGATTTCACTGAAAAGGATATTGTCCAGGCAGGGAAGAGGATATTTAATCTGAGGCATGCCTTTAATCTGAAGGCGGGTCTGGACCCGACAGAGGATATACTTACAAAGAGGGCAACAGGAGAACCCCCTTTAACCGAAGGTCCGTTAAAGGGCATCACTATTGACATCAAAAACCAGATAAGCCAGTTTTGTGATTGTATAGGATGGGATAAGGAGACCTTAAAACCCTCCAGAAAATCCCTTGAAGAGATTGGCGGTCTTGAAAAGGTTATAGAGGATATTTACGGCAGGTAAACAACCCGAACGGGTTTTATAAAATGAAAGAGGCCAGGGGTTAAACCCTGGCCTCTTTTCTTTGTATTTGAATCGTCTGAAAAAAGTATTAATGGTGTAATAAAACCTTTATTAATCCCATCTGTAGGTTGCAGTAAATGATACCTGTTCAGGGTTGCTGTTTATCCCCTTCCCATTATTAATGTTACTGCCATTGTATAAGTTTGCCCTGATCCCGTATGTCCATCTAATGCCCGGGGAAAAGGTGGCGCTAAAAGTGGTTATTCCGCCGTTTGATTGGCTGTCATAACGATACATGAACATGGTATATAATTTCAGGTTATGCCAGTAGGAACCTGCAAAAATATTCCCTGAATGGTAATTATTGGGTTTGTAACCCTTTTCCAGCGTATTATAACTGTTTGAACCTGCGTTGTAGTCGTACCCTATGCCCCAGTTTATTCCAACAGGTGAGACGGGTAGATTTACCAGATTTTTACCTTTGTAGGAAACCCCTGTCTTCCACCTGTAATCAGCTGTCTCCTGTAACCCTGACAATGTATATGATGAATGGCTGTTATCAAACCTGTAGGATGATTCTATATTAATTGAAGGTGTCATACCCTGATGAAAAATGGTCAGAAAGGGCAGGTGATAGGATAATCTGGCGGCTACATTGCCATTCCTGCTATTATAACCCTCTCTGTACTGTCCAATAGCAGAGGCTGCTAATGGGACAAAATTAGTATCTGTTATTTCAAGATCATTAACAGCATCCCCATACCATGCATAAAGATCAATGCCGGTGTTATCAAAAGGACCGCTTACCCTGATGCTGTAATCAGGCATCTCATGGCTGAAATTGATGGTCTCAAGGTTATGAAGGGCGGCGCCTTTATGTTGGGGTAGCTCCCTACTGTTTAATACTGTGACTGTGTATTCTTTATTAATCGGGGCATCTTGTCCCTTTTCGACTTCAACAGTTGTGTTATTGGCAGGGCTGTTTTTATCCTTTTCATCATATCCGAACCATTGAGCAACCTGTTTGGCCCATTCAACAGGCTTTGATGCCCATTTTGGCAGGTCATAGGCGCTGCTTGTCCCTGAAAAAGAGAGCAGGGTTATAATAACAAGCAGTTTCATGAAAAATAGATTTGACTTTTTCACGCCTTCCTCCGGAAAAAATCCT
>CAZXUA010000104.1:0-16816 GCA_964643755.1 uncultured Desulfatiglans sp.
CCACTTGAAGTCTCACCTTCTATCTCATGCCGGTTTTGACCGGCGCTTTCGGATTGTCCCATTATCTCCCACTGTTTGAAGAATTCCACCCAAAGCCTCATCGCAGGAAATTTTGTTGAATAGATTCAATATTGACAGGCAATACGTAACTCTTTATACTCCTTTTTCCAAAACGGAACACTTATCAAAGATTAATTCAAAAAAAGAAATCGCCATGATTAAGAGCCATAATTTAATGAACAGCCATATAAGGATTTTGATCTGTCCTTTTATTTTATATATTACTCTTGCTTTATCCTCATGTGGAGGCGGTGGAGGCGGTGATGATAAACCTATTGTCAATCCACCGGTTACACCATTAACGGGCTGGCAGCCGGGCGTATTTGAGGACTCTAACGATTTTATCAATCTGTGTGAATCTCCCAGAACCGGAATAGATGCAGCAGGCTATCCGGTACCCGATATGCAGGGCAGCAGAGAGGATGAGAAAAACTTTCTGAGGTCATGGAGTAATGAAACATATCTCTGGTATGACGAGATTATAGACAGGAATCCTGCCGGCAGTCATACAGTTCTTGAATATTTCAATCTGCTGGTCACAAATGAAACAACTGAAACAGGCAGACCAAAGGATATCTACCATTTTGCCTATCCAACAGATGAGTGGATACGTCTTTCACAATCGGGCATCTATGCCGGTTATGGCGCAAATTTTATTACAATACGCAGATCAATACCCAGAGAGGTACTGGTTGCTTATGTTGAACAGGGCTCTCCTGCAGAACTGGCTGGCATGCATCGAGGAGATAGTATCATTGAAGTTGATGGCGTCAGCGTAGAATTTGGAACAGATACAGAGACCTTAAATTCAGGGCTTTTCCCTGCCAAAACTGGTGATTCTCATAATTTTATTATCAGAGACATTTCAGGGAATACAGTCTCTATAACCATGACCTCTGCTTTGATAACCAGTGATCCAGTGCCAGTTGTTGAAACAGTAAATACCGAAACTGGGAACGTAGGATATCTGCTGTTTAACGATCATATAGCAACCGCAGAGGAGGGGCTGTATGACGCAGTTAATGAACTTAAATCGAACAATATAACAGATCTGATATTAGACCTGCGATACAACACTGGCGGCTATCTAAACATAGCCAGCCAACTGGCCTATATGATTGGCGGGTCAAGGATTTCGAACCTCGCTGTATTTGAAAATATGCTGTTCAACAATAAATCCACTATAACAAATCCTGTGACCGGCCTCCCATTGAGGCCTACCCCTTTTATTGACAGAACTCTGGGATATGATGCCCTGCCCGCAGGGTGGCCGCTTCCCAGGTTGAATCTTCCCCGTGTATTTATAATTACAGGTTCCAATACCTGTTCAGCCAGTGAATCCATCATCAATGGTTTAAGGGGTGCCGGAATAGAGGTTATTCAGATCGGGTCTAAAACCTGCGGTAAACCATATGGCTTTTATCCTCAGGATAATTGCGGCACGACCTATTTCACTATCCAGTATAAGGCTGTAAACGCTCAAGGTTTCGGGGATTACCCGGATGGGTTTTCACCAAGTAACGCAGGCGGCCTCGGGGTAAAAGTTCCCGGCTGTTCAGTTGCAGATGACTATGAACATTCGCTTGGGGACACTGATGAGCTAAGGTTTGCATCAGCGCTTAATTATCGTGCGAACGGCAGTTGCCCTGAACCAAGCGGATTTGCCCCCGGGATAACCCTCAAGGCGATTGAGAGTTTAAAAACAGAGACGGACGGCATTATAAATAAGTCTATTGCCCTTAAAAACCGGGTTATGGTGGAATGATGGATAATCATTTTTACAGATATTATAAAACCCTCTTGACAGTTTGATCCGGTTCCAATTAAAAAAGCCATAAATTTCTGTTCATAAATTACAATGTAATTCATGACAATTATTTATCTAGTGTCCATCCAAAAACTGTTGTTTTTGGATTCAAGCGGTCAGCCATCAGCATTCAGCTAAAGACTTTCAAATCAAAGAGTTGGCTGACAGCTGAATGCCCAATACAGAATTTGCCTCTTTCTGGATGGACACTATCTAAATATTGATAACTAATAATTTATCATATTGATTGATCCAGGAGTGTTTAATGCGACGTTTTGTTTTACTTATATTAATTATTTTATATTTTTTTAGCTGTACCTCATTAGTTGATGGTGTCAAAGATACGGCCCAGTTTCAGGTTAATTATTTTCTTGCGACCCGCTTCAGCAATCATCTTCAGGCCAGTATAGAGACGGTTATCGGTCAACTGGCTAAAAAAGGGGGATTTCTTGATGACCCTCTTGTGCGTATCTTGCTGCCCCCACCAATAGGGATTGCAATTGGCATAGCAAGAGATTTACAGGATGACCCACAGGCAAAACTGCTCCAGGTGCTAATCAACCAGGCAGCAGAAAATACCATACCTGTTGCAGGGTCTATCCTGAAAAACATCATCAAGGATATGAATACCTTTAGTATTGAAGAGCTGCTGGATTCAGGGGAGAGGGCTGCAACAGAATACCTTAAGAAAAAGGGTGGAGAAGCTGTAAATGAGGTTCTTTTGACTGCTGTCACAAAGGAACTCCATCTTAATGGGGCTGTTGAACTTTACGGAAAGCTGCTCAGGGCAAGGCAAAATGCCGAGAGAATAGCATCAGAGGCGGGAGAGATAAAAACCAAAATAGATACTGCCCGGCAGATGGCATCTGAAATTTAGGATGTTACTCCGGAGGAGCTTGGCCAGTATGTTGCTGAAGAGGCTATGGCAGGGCTCTTCAAAAAGGTCGCTGAGGAGGAGGTTTTAATAAGGGAATCCCTTAACAAGATATAGAAGATAAATGATCATGAATTTTAAAATTCTTATATGTTTTGCCATATAGTATGATTTCCTGTATAAAGTAACTTTCTAATAAGGAGATAATTATGGAAAAGATAAAAAATATTTTAATTATATCTATTGTGATGTTGATTACACTCTCCCCATATTCCTTTGCTGAAAAAGAGGCAAATTTTACAAATACCATTAAGCTATTTAAGGAATCAAAGGCGTTACAAAAGTTTTTTAATAACAGTTATGGCTATGCGGTATTTCCCACAATAGGGAAGGCAGGCTGGATAGTAGGCGGCTCTTATGGCAAGGGCAGGGTTTACAGGGGCGGGGTTGTAACAGGAAGGGTTTCTGTTATTGAAGGTTCAATAGGTTTACAGGCAGGGGGCAAGGCATTCAGCGAGATAATATTCTTTAAGGATAAACGGGCATATGATGAATTTACCAGCGGCGCATTTGAATTTGATGCCACAGTGCAGGCCATAGCGATCACAGCAGGTGTAGATGTCCAGGCAGGCACACACGGAAGCAGCGCCGGTGCAACATCAGGCCCCAGAACAGGGGTACAGGCTGAAACTAGTTATTATAAGGGCATGGCGATTTTTGTTCACAGCAGAGGCGGCCTGATGTATGAGGTATCGGTTGGCGGTCAGAAATTTAAGTTTAAACCGGTAGCCAGTAAAAAATAAAAGCAGAAGGGTCTCCTTTATTTTTAACATTACAATCATCACTGCATCAGATTCGGTAAAAAGAGCCCTATCTGGGGAAATATCATTATGAGAACCATAGTGAGAAAACCCAGAAACATAAACGGCATGGATGATCTAAATACATCCCCAATTGAAACATCAGATGGGGCAATGGCCTTCATGGTGAAACAGTCCATGCCGAATGGAGGGCTGATCAAACCTAGCTGTATATTTATCAGGGATATCACTGCAAACCAGAGGGTATCATAACCAAGCGCCTTGATGAGTGGTAAAAATACCGGGACAGTAATCATGACAATACTTGCCGGGTCCATAAATGCGCCCAGGAATATAAGTATGAGCTGTGTGGCAACTACAAGCATTATTGGGTGAACTTCAAGGCCTGTTGCCCATGCGATCAGGCCGGTAATAGCGCCGGTTGTGGCGAGTATGCGGCTGAAGCTTATAGAACCTGCAACGATGAAAAAGATCATTACTGTCACGTGGATAGTATCCTTTGCAGAGACCCTGATAGTATCCCATGATAGTTTTCTGTATATTGCAGCAAGAATGTAACAGGCTATTACCCCGAGCGCTGCTGATTCTCCCGGGGTTGCTATTCCGGTAAACACACTCCCTATTACCGCAAAAATCACCAGTACTACAGGGGCTATCTGGGTAAAGACAACTCTGATCTTTTGTGCGACCGGCACCTCAGGGACTTCATAATTCGGCGCCAGTGAGGGATTAAGGGTACAGCGTATCAATATATAACCGATGAATAAGGCTGCTACCAGGAGCCCTGGTAAAATAATGGCAAGTAGCAGTTTACCGATAGATACCTGGGCAACTGCGCCCAGGAAAACTGCTAGCGCGCTGGGAGGTATAAGGATAGCAAGGGTTCCGCTTGATATGATAGGCCCAATGGACATAGCTTTAGAGTATCCCCTTCTGCTCATCTCAGGTACCAGCACCTTGCCGAGTATGCCTATAGAGCCCCCGCTTATGCCGATCATCGTCCCGAGAAGAACACCTGAGCCGATTGCAAGTATGCTGAGTCTTCCGGGGAGCCTGCCGAGTAACTGGTCTATAGCATCAATAAGACGTGTTCCGGTGCCTGATGAAAAGACAATATCTCCCATAAGGATAAAAAGGGGTATGGGTAAAAAGTTATAATTTGTAACCGAACTGTAAAAGCTCATTGCAAGTTGTTCCAGTCCCGCTTCGCCTCCCCAGAAAATGTAACTCCCGATAATGCAGATGAATATAAAGGCAAATGATATGGGTATGCCTGTTCCCATGAGGATAACCAGCAACCCGAACATCAGAAAAATGGCAAAATACCACTCCAAGGCAATACCTCCGGTTAATTAGGTGAAGAGACCTTTCCCATGTGAGTCTTTTTTTTATCAGGTTTTTCATTGCCTGACAGAAACAAATATCTCTTAATATAATCCCTTGTGTTTCTAATGAGTTGAATAAAGAGCATAAAAAATCCGATTGGGATAATTATTTCAATTGGCCATTTAGGCGGATTCAGTATGGATGCCAAGATAAAACTGGCATGATAATCTGCTAACGTAAGTTTTACAGTATAGTAGAGCATTATAGCTGCAATCAGTATGCATATTGAATGGCTGATTACACTTGAAAGTGCCTCATTTTTTGGAGAAAGAGCGCCAGTGACTGAATCCATTTTTACATGGCCATTCTGTCTCATGATTGCTGTGGTGCCAAGGAAGGTCATCCACAAAAGGCTGTATGTGATGAGCTCATAAAGGGGGGGCCAGGTAAAGCCTATTGCCTTTCTTAAGATAACATCCATTGATACTGCCAGTGCATCCAGGACAATAATAACAGCGGCCAGCGTGAGCATATAGTCTATAATCTTATCGAATAAAAATTCTGTTTTTTGCAGGGTTTTCATATTATCCCTCTTAGGGCTGTTGAAGCTTTCAGTTCTCATATTTCAGCCTTCAGCTATCAGATGTCAGTCAGGGTTTTGTTTTAAATCACTATAGCTGAAAGCTGAACGCTGATGGCTGACCTCTCGCATCAAAAAATGATAGTTTTTGGATGCGCATTAATTCGCCCTCGAAAATGCCGGATTAACAAGCCATGACTTTAACTTGGGTATAACATCAGGCCATCGTTGCATATCTCCCTCCCACATGGCATCCCGACAATCAAGGTAGAATTGCCTTGAGTCTGAAGGGGGCAGACTGATTATCTTAACACCCGCGGCTTTAATATCCCTTTTCACATTCTCCACAACCTCAGTGAACATTAAGGCGCCATCTATCTCTGCCTGGATCATTGCCCTGTTAAGTATATCCTGCTGTTCAGGAGTAAGGCTTTTGTATCTGGCCATATTCATGATCATCATTCCGGCACATGAACCAATAGGCTCATCCAGCATTACCTTTGTAACCGGCGTAAGGCTGAAGTCCTGAATGCCCGGGATTCCGATGTTGTAGCCGTCTACTGTTCCACGCTCCATGGATGTAAAGTAGTCAGGGAAATCTATAGGCACACATACAGCCTTGAGCTTCTCAATAAACCTCCTGTTGGAACCTCCCATTGATGCAATCTTAAGTCCTTCAAAATCTTTCAGGCTCTTTATGTCTCTTCTAAAATAAAAGACTGTCTGCACCTGAGGTTGAGATGATAATGATGCGCCCAGATAATATATCCCCTGACCTGCAAACTGTTCCTGATAATACTTGAATGCCGGACCATTCCTCAATTCCATTGGGCTGTATTCAGCGCGGCCTATTGAGCTTGCGCCTGGAACAAGGGCATCGCAGAATGCCGCCAGTGCGCTTGCAATATCTACAGTGCCCCTTTTTACTGCTGCAGGGGCATCAGATGAGGGTATTGATTCAGGCCCCAAGAATCTGATCATAATAGCGCCATTAGACATCTTTTCTACATTATCTATAAAGAGATGCGCCCAGTTTGCGCCAGGAGGGACATCGGGGACAAAATTTACCATTGACAGTTCAAGTGTTTTTTTCTGATTGCCGCACGAACTGAAAGAGAGGTAAAAAATAAGAGAGGCCGACATCAACAAAACCAGTAGAAAATGGTTCCTTTTAATTTTTTTATCCTCCCTTATACTTTATAAATTTGCCTTTGCAGGTTTTACTATTGTTTTAAATAACCGCCGTCTTACTTTAATCCCCTGTTCCAACACTTTATTTAGATCGATCACCAGTGAGGGTACTTGTGTTCTAAAAGCGGATTATTTGTAAGCTGAACAGGCGGTGTTCCATTCTCCTCTATTTTGTAAATCTGGTTTGTATAAGGAGCGCTCCCTGATGTATTTATCTTCTGAAAAACAATTTCATTAAAATTTACAGACCATTTTGGGTTCTCACCCAGATTATAGACCAGGCGATCTTCAATGCCATATCCATTCATTACATGGATGCCATTCATGCGGTAAACTATTTTACCACTTCCATTTTTGCCTGCCTTTGCCCAGTCCGGTTGATTCCCAAGCACCCTCAAATAGTCCCAGGGGATTCCTGCCGGATAATTTATTGTATAAATCCCGCTGTTATCTTTTGCAGCGCCATAAAAGGCGATCTTTTTCCCATCCGGTGACCAGCATGGATCAAAGAGCCCCAAATTTCTGCCTATGATCGCAAAATCATCAAAGATCTCTTCATTGTGGGTTTTTATGTCATGAACAATGATTGCGTTGCCGCCAGGCATGCTGCGATGAATCCTTACAAAGGCAATCTTATTTCCATTCGGAGAAAAGGAAGGATAAAGATCATCCGAATCTCCCATGATAACAGTCTTCTCTTCTGTCCCATCAGGATTTATCATATAGATATCCCAGTTTCCGGAAGCGCCGCCTGCCCTTCTGTTAAAAACAATCTTATCCTTTTTATTGGACCACCTCGGGTATGCATCCATCCCGCTATTTGTCAGTTGAATCATATTTCTCCCGGTTTTATCCATAGTATAAAGGTTGCCCCATATACTTCCCGGGGAGCCCTGCATAAAAACAATTCTGCTGTAATTTTGGTTTTCACATCCAGAGAAAGAATAGATAAAAAACAAGGAAAGAAGTAAATACAATCTGCATGATTTCATAATATCCTCCTTTCACTTTATCAACTTAATACTCAATACCTACCTAATTAGAGTATATTATTCTATTTGTATGAACTGACACAAGCAAGTTTGAATATTTAAGTTTTATTAGGACTACTATCTCAAAAAATCAAGGTAATTTTACATCAAGCCTCAACGATAGCAAACCCTGCTGAATATTTCTTGACAATATATATATTATTACCGTATTAATACGGTTATTAATACGTCAGGAGAGATTATGATATCTGTTAAAATAAAGAAAAATTCTGGTGAGGCACTGTATGTTCAGATACGCAATGCCATTGAAAAGGCTATTAAAAATGGCGAGTTAAAGGTCGGAGAACAGTTGCCTGCTGTTACCACTCTTGCCAGTAATATTGGCGTTACGCATGCGACAATACGAAGGGCATTTGCGGATTTGTCCAGCAATGGGCTTATAGGCTCCCATGTGGGAAGAGGCACATTTGTTCTGGATAAAAATAAACAGCCTTTAAAGGGGGAGTCTAATGCGCCTTTAAAAAATGTATTTCCGGATTTCCGAACAAACGGGGAATTTAACATAGCAGCCAGAAGGCTGCGAATGGGCATAGACAAAAGCCTTGAGGCCATGATGGAGCTTTTTAAAAAACCGGGACTAATTCAGTTTACTTCAGGCATGCCTGATCCGGCGCTTATCGAAGAGGGAGTTCTCACGCGCCTCACCAGGGAGGCGCTTAAAAGAGGAGAGGATAAATACTATTTATACGGCGAATCACCACTTGGATTAAAGGCGCTCAGGGAAGAGCTAGCAAAAAGATTTAACGCAGAGGGAATGGAGATAACCGCTGAAAACATACTTATCACAAACGGCTCACAGCAGGCAGCGTCTATACTGGCACAGTCTGCCCTTGAGAACAGACAGAGGATCATATGCGAAACACCATGCTGGCTTGGCATACCAAGGGCATTCGGGGCAATAGGCCACTGGGTGGAGACAGCTACAAGAGACAGGGATGGCATAATAATAGAAAAGCTGGAACGTTTTAATGACGGCCACCCTACCCTGCTCTATTTATGCCCTGAGTTTCATCATCCCATGGGCACAGATTTAACTTTAGAGAGACAGACACAGCTTATTAACTGGGCAAAGATGCATCATGTAGATTTACTGGCAGATGAAATATTCCATGACCTGCGGTTTGAAGGGCCTTTACGCAAAAGCATATTCACCGAGGCAGACAATAAAAACTGCTTTGTTATGGGCTCTTTATCCAAATCCTTTATGGTGGGTTTAAGAATTGGATGGCTCATAGGCAATGAGGAACGTATTAATGGTCTATGTGCGCTTAAAAGGGCTTTGGACCTTGGGTCTCCTCCCATAATGCATGGCATAGCCTTTTCACTTTTAAGATCCGGCGAATATGATGTGCATCTTAAAAAGGCAAGAGAGCATTATAAGATGAGACGCGATGTAATGATTGAATCCCTTAATAAGAACATGCCTGAAGATGTTACATGGACAATGCCCAATGGCGGGTATCATATGTGGGTTGAACTGCCTAAGGGCTATTCTTCCATTGCCCTTTTTCTTCATGCAATAGAAAGAGGTGTATCATTTTTACCCGGCCCCATGCAGGACATTGATCACAGGTTTATAAATGCCTTCAGGTTATCCTACAGCGGCGTAACGCCTGAACAGATAAAAACAGGTATAAAAGCCCTTGGAGAGGCAGTAAAAGAACTCTTAACAGGCGACCCCAGCGAACCGGGCTTAAGCGGACTTGGGGATTTTTTATAAAACAGGAGATAGATATGACAAATTTGAGTGTAAACCTGAACAAGATAGCGCTTATTAGAAATTCAAGGGGCAATAATTTCCCCAGTGTAATAGAGTTTGCCAAAAAGTTTATTGACCTGGGGGCAAATGGCATTACACTCCACCCCCGGCCTGATGAAAGACATATAAAAAGGCAGGATGTTATTGAACTTTCCGAATTACTCAAGGATTACCCGGATGTTGAATTAAATGTAGAGGGATACCCTTCTAGGGACTATATGACTTTAATTGAAGATATCAGGCCCGATCAATGCACCATTGTGCCAGATTCTATAAACCAGAAAACCTCAGATCAAGGGTGGGATAAAATAAAGGAAAAGGAATTCCTAAGAAAAATAGTAAACTCAATAAAAAAGGCAGGATGCAGGGCATCCATATTTGTTGATCCTAATATAAAGCAGATAAAACTTGTCCCTGAAACAGGCGCTGATCGTATAGAGCTGTACACCGAATCATTTGCCGCATTATTCGGTTCTTCTTTATCTGATAAGATATTCAACAAGTACAAGGCATCTGCTGAAACAGCGCAGGAAATGGGCATAGGGGTTAATGCAGGGCATGACCTGAATTTAAAAAATCTACCCAAATTTCTTGAAATTGATGGGATACTTGAGGTCTCAATAGGGCATGCGCTTACGGTTGAATGCATTGAGATAGGCATGAAGGAAGTTATCCAGAGATACCTCACAATATGCACGAATAAGAATAGGTAAAACCTGCATATTGCAATGAACCATTATTGTAGGAGCTCAGAGCCAGTTCCCTTGGTTCACAGGCGTTGTGCCCTTGAAGTTGATGAATAGGTTATAATAAAGGTAAATGAAAATTGGTTGGGTCATTATTTAACTGGATAAGCAACAACCGCAGAAAAAAACTTACAGAGGCGCCTTTCCCTGATTCATGGGAAGCCATAATCACCCGCAATGTTGCCCACTACTGCATGCTGGATAGTGCTGAGCAGGCCCATATGCGCGCATTGATCCAGGTGTTTATTGCTGAGAAAATCTGGGAAGGCGGTGGCGGGCTGGAACTTGATGATGAGATCAGGGTTACCATTTCAGCGCAGGCATGTCTGTTGGTACTTGGCCTGCCCCATAATTTTTACAGTAATGTTTTATCCATAATTGTCTATCCATCTACAGTGGTCCCGCCGCAAAGAAAGTTAGGTTTTTTTGAAAACTCTTTTGCCCCTGTTGGTATTCAGCACCCGATACTTGGTCAGGCATTCCAGCAGGGGCCAATAATTATTGTCTGGGATGCAGCCCTGCATGGTGGAAGGTATCCTGAACTGGGTCACAATGTTATATACCATGAATTCGCCCATAAACTGGATATGCTGGATGGTGCGGCGGATGGCACCCCGCCATTGCGCGATACTGCTGCATACCGCAACTGGGTTACAGTATGCACACGCGAATACCTGCGTCTCAAACACGATGCTGAAAATGGTGTGGAATCTTTTCTGGATGCATATGGCGCAACGAATGAGGCTGAGTTTTTTGCTATTGCAACAGAGCAGTTCTTTAATCAATCCGTGCAAATGATTAAACACACTCCTGATCTTTATAATGTTTTAAAGGAATACTATCGCCAGGACCCTGCTGAACGTGTGTCACGAAAGATCTGTAAAGGATTAACAAATAATAACAATTAGTGCTTTTCTCCAGGTTCCCACTTCCACCATTGGGGAAAGATAAAATGGTGATGTTATTCGCCGTACATATCGGCAATGATTTTTCTTAACTGGACGGGTTTGCCAGGAGATAACTGGTCTATTTTACTTTTTAACCTCTGTTTGCTGATAGTTCGTATCTGATCGACTGCTATTTCTGCATTCTTTTGGGCGCATTTAATCTGTATCCGGCTGCGCCATTGAGGGTGCAGTTTTGAAGTTAGCGGGCACACAACAACAGTATCAAGGTATTTATTCATCTCATTCTGGCTAACAATCACTACAGGGCGAACCTTTTTTATCTCGTTGCCGATGGTTGGATTAAGGTCTGCATAATATATCTCGTATCTTTTACAGTCCAAATTCCTCATCCTCCAGACCATCCTGAAGCGTTACATCAAGATCACCCCACTTCTCCTTTTCATGTGCCATTGCCTTATATGTATTTTCCCATGAAAATTTATTATCCTCTTTATTCCTTAAAAGCAGGCCTCTTTCAGTTTCTTCAATCAGGAGAGATTCTTTGAGGTTATATTTATCAAGAAGGGTTTTAGGTATGCGAACACCTTTTGAATTTCCAATTGAAATAAGTTTTACATCATTTACTCTGGGTTGATTTTCCATATGATTCACTCCATTTATTTGATGTAGATACTGTAATTACAATATTAATGATTGTCAATTTATAGTTTGTGTAATAATTTCTTCCGGTTCCCATATTCACCAAAAGAACCAGATCAAGATGATATCCATATTGACACACAATATTGTTTCACATATATTCTCATCCCAATTATTAAAAGTCTTTCCTGTTAAAATCAGAAAATTATTTCAAATGGAGCGTAAATTATGCGTCGCATTCTCCCGGTTGTTGTGCTTATTGTTATTATAGCCTACCTGGCTGCTGGTACTACCCAAGCTCAATCTCAGACAGTTAACCCAGGTTCTGATACTCAGCAATCTGTCTCGACTCCATTGCCTGTCGAGGCTTTTACAAAATATGATGTATTTAGTGACATCAAGCTTTCCCCATCCGGTAAATATGCTGCATATTTAGGCGGAAAGAATGGAAGAAGCCTCCTTATGACCATTACAATAGAAGACATAAAACCTGTTAATAGTATCCGCTGCCGGGATGGTTTTGAGTTTGAAGACTTTTATTGGATATCGGACCAGCGTATCATTTATGAAATAGCTGAAAAACAGATTTCAGGGGTGCTGTCGGGCACAGGTGAGCTGTATGCTGTTAATGTTGATGGCGGTAGTCATGAAATTATCTTCGGCTACCGTGCCGGTGAAAAACAGCTCGGCACCAGAATAACACAAAGGAAAGATACATATTCCAGCGCCGACCTGATAAATCCGCTTCTAAACGATGAAAAACATCTCCTAATACGCGAAATGCCATATCGCCAGTTAGGCAACTATTTATATTATAACCCTGACGCTAAACCGATTATCACCATGCTTGACAGTTTTACCGGCAATAAAAAAAGCCTGGGGGTTGCCCCCTATTCCAGCGCTGTAGTAATGACCGATCAGCAGGACCGGGTGCGTTTCGCCATTGGCCTTAATTCAAATCTACAGTATTCAGTCAGCTGGAAGCCCGACCCAAATGACCAATGGGTTGATTTTGATCTTCCCGGTTTTCTTAATGATTCGATAATACCTATAATAATGACTGAAGATGCTCAATCAATCTTTTTTCTGGGCATTGCTGCCGATATGAATTATTCTGAACTTTTTTGCCTGGATCTTAAGGCCAAAGAAATCAAAAAGGTATTTGGACTTGATGACAATGATATCTACAGTATAATTTATGACCTGACCTGGAAACACATAATTGGAGTCCTTTCCTATATTGATAAACCGGTTGCTCACTGGCTGGATAAAAAGGACCTGGCTGCAAGAATACGCTCATCACTGGAAAAAACCTTTAAGGGGCAGACAGTTCAGGTTGTAACAGCTAGTAGAGATGGAAGTCTCGCTGTGGTTTTTGTAAATTCAGATATTAATCCAGGCGACTACTACCTCTTTGACACCAGGGCCATGAAGGCCTCTTATTTACAGCCTGCCAGAGACTGGATAAATCCTGATCAAATGC
The DNA here is from genome assembly GCA_964643755.1 of uncultured Desulfatiglans sp. Taxonomy (GTDB): domain Bacteria; phylum Desulfobacterota; class DSM-4660; order Desulfatiglandales; family HGW-15; genus JAAZBV01. The sequence goes on from CAZXUA010000104.1 coordinate 13,247, forward strand.
GTCCAAAGGAGCCATTCACCTTTAAGGCACGTGATGGTTTGACATTGCATGGTTATATTACTCGTCCTGCAGGAAGCGGCCCATACCCAATGGTAGTAATCCCCCATGGCGGGCCTCATGGCGTGCGTGATTACTGGGAATTTGACTCTGAAGCGCAGTTATTTGCCAATCGCGGCTATGCGGTTTTGCAGGTCAATTATCGTGGAAGCGGTGGCCTTGGAGATGAATTTGAAAGTAAAGGGTATAAAGAGTGGGGCGGAAAGATACAGGATGATATTACCGACGCTACACGATGGACCATTGATCAGAAAATTGCAGACCCTGATCGGATATGTATATATGGAAGCAGCTTTGGCGCCTATTCAGCATTCGAAGGTGTGATACGCGAACCAGCACTTTATAAATGCGCAATAGGATATGCAGGCATTTACGATCTGGAATTGATGGGTGAAAAAGGGGATATCCAGCGCTCAAAATTAGGTAAATCATACCTGCAAATGGTCCATGGTAGTGATAAAAATATCCTTCGAGAGTGGTCACCGGTTTACAATACTGACAAGATTCAGGTTCCGGTTTTTTTGATTCACGGCAAAGAGGACTGGCGCGCTGATTTTGAACAGGCAACAAAAATGAAGTCAGCCCTTGAAAAGAATAATAAAGTATTTGAATGGATGGCATTGGGTAAAGAAGGACACAGTGTACATGATGAAGAAACACGTAAAGAAGTATATGAACGTATATTGGCGTTTATTGATAAGTATTTAAAATAGGCAAGTCTTGTCAAGTGAAGCAGGTGCTGTTGGCTCTTGAAAAATTGGAGGTAAATAATGGCATTAAAAAATGATCGATATACATACCGGATAACATGGTCAGAAGACGATATCGAATATGTTGGCTTATGCGCTGAATTTCCGAGCCTGAGCTGGCTTTCTTCTACGCCGGAGGGTGCATTAAAAGGGATACGGAAATTAGTTTCAGAAGTTGTTGCTGATATGGAAGCAAGTGATGAGGCTATACCGGAGCCCATTGCCTGCAGACAGTATAGCGGTAAATTTATGGTAAGGATTCCACCGGAGGTCCATCGTACTCTTGCTATCCGGGCGGCTGAATCCGGCATCAGCATTAATCGTGTTGTCAGTTCGAAATTAAGCCAATAAACCCCTCACAATGGGGTATGTTTATCAGGCCTACACAATGTAAACAGATATTAAAAAAAGGAGAGACAATAATGAAAAAATTCACAAACCGATTTAAAACTTTGCTTGCCCTGATTTGCCTTACATTATTTTGCTACTCTATTGTTCATGCAGAAGAAATGACACTCGAAACCTTGATCGATCGCCAGAAGGTGCAGGATTTGATCACCCGCTATTACTTCAACTTCGGTGGAACTCCTGAAAGTTTTGCAAACTTTTATGTGGAGAATGGAGAGCTGATCCTGATCGGTCAGAGTTATAAGGGTAGAGACGCCATTGCCAAGGCTTATACATTTCCTGATAGTGAAGCACCTAAGAATTTTTCATTCAATAGTCTTATCAGCAACTTGCTCATTACTGTGAAAAGTGATACCGCCAGGGCAAAACTGGTGTGGACTGAGAATGTGATGCAAAAAGAAAGAGGTGAGATACAGTTGCCCGCTCAGGGTCGTGAGTACTCCACTTTTGTTAAAAAAAATGGTAAATGGTTGTACCTTACTCGCGAAATCAAGGGTGGAACTGAGCCGCCAGAGGGTTGGGTGGAGTAGAGTTAAAAGCGGTCAGCCCTTGACATTGCAAGGAAATATCTGTAACTGAATCAGCAGAATCAAAGATGTGGAAGAGGTCATAGGTTTATCAAGCCTACATAGTTTACAAGCTTAAGTTTATGGATTGTGAATGTGTCAATAGTGTAGGTTTGATAAACACTAAACGTTTTGCAGGGGAGTGTGCTAACCGTGGGATATTTATCAAATATTCACCTTTTTTAGAAATACAACTTGGAAGGACTTTTACATGAAACTAGCATGTATCAAAAAGACTAAATCGATTCTTTCTAAAGTCAGCATTACAGTAGAAATATTAATCGTATGTGTTATGTTCTTCAGTGGATGTGCAACTAAAACATTGTGGTACCGTAGTGGTGACCCACAGCCTAAATATAAAATTTCTGGTGAAATCACGCAAATATTGTTTACAACACCATATGACAAAGTCTATTTTCGATATCAATTTCAAGACAATAAAACAAAAGAATTCAAACGAACTCCATTTTCGAAGTATGAATCTGGTTTTTTTTCAATTGGATATGATGATACCGGTTTAGAAAAAATCTTGAATCCCCCTTATGCTAATGAAATTTTAAAGATATACGCAATTGATCAACATCATGCCTCGGATCTGAATTCATGGTCTATTACCTTTCCAGAAACTTATATGGGAGTGAAAAATTATCCAATGGGTGATGATTTTAGGATAATTATCTCTTTAAAATCTACTGTAGAAATCGATAATAATATTAATTTCGAAAAGGATATACCTAAAGAATTAAGAAAATTTTCCCTTGAAAAACAATTTGAAAAACCGACGATCTTCTTTATCTATAGAGGTTCTACAAGGTACTATTCCAATTTTGTTAACAGCCTTGATTTGTTAACAGACGAATCAATAATTGATACTAAAGATATCCATTTTACTTTTGATTATTATGTTATGAACGCGTCATATGAAAATCCGTTAACATTAAGGATTATTGGGACACCTTTTACAATCATATTCGACATTATTACTTTCCCATTTCAATATATTCTAGATAAAATATTCATTGGTATACATTGATCTTTAATATTATTATCATTCCCAAATTCGGTTTTGAATCAACCTTTAACAGGTAAGGAGAATTAATATGTTGTATAATGAACTAAAAGAAGACTTGAAAGAGTCTATGAAAGAAAAAAATATGGAAAGGGTAAATGCCATCCGGGTTATAATGGGTGAATTTCCAAGGCTCAATAAATTAGCCGGTGAACTTCCTACAGATGATGAGGTATTGAAGATATTAAAAGGTCTTAAGAAGAATGAAGAATTGGTACTGGAAAAATTAAATAAAACCGAGTCAGTATACCTAAATGTTATAGAAGGTTATCTGCCTAAAATGATGTCAAAAGAAGAAATTAAGGCATTCATTCTTTCATCAGGCATTAATTTAAAAGGTGCTGAAAACATAGGGCAATTGACAGGCAAGCTGATGAAAGACTTAAAAGGAAAAGCTGAAGGCAGCCTGGTAAAAGAGGTATTAACTGAAATGATGAAAGAGAGTTAAAGTGTGAAAAAGGGTATGGTGTAAGGTTATTATATAGATGACACATCTTTCAAATATTTGGAGAAAATATGAAAATCAACTTTGTTAAGATTTTAAAATATCTTTTTCTATACTTATTTTTTTGTTTTCTGTTGAATACTTTCACTCCTTCGCTTTATTTTGCAGACTCTCAACAAGTTAATTTTAAAGATAGCCTTATCATAGAAAATAGAAAATAAACCGACGCGTTTCAGGAACAATGTCTCAACTGGATCTGTAATTACACTACAACTG
>CAZXUA010000105.1:0-16652 GCA_964643755.1 uncultured Desulfatiglans sp.
TTTTCTTGTAACCTTTGAAAATACTGACCCTCTTTTTACTATTGATTTGACTGATCCATCAAACCCGGTTGTTGCGGGCGAGCTTGAGGTACCGGGTTACTCAAATTATATCCATCCATTAGGTGAAAATCATCTTATTACATTGGGCAAGGATGTGCTGTTAGATAATGGAACAGCATGGTTTCAGGGCCTGCAGCTGTCTATTTTTGACATCACGGATTTCTCCAGTCCTCATCTGCTTTACACTGAAACGATAGGGGACCGGGGAACAAGTTCAGAGGCATTAAGCAACCATAAGGCGTTTACCTTCTGGCAAACAAACAATCTCCTGGCTATACCGGTTGACCTGTATGAACATCAGGAGGAACCGGAATATCCCTATTCCTATGGAGCTCATACCTTCACGGGGCTTTATGTGTACCGTATTTCTATTGAAGATGGCTTTGAGTATCTTGGACGTATAAACACTACTCTGGAGACATCACAAACCTACAGTAACGAATATTGGTCACGCGGGCTTTTCATTAACCAGGATGTGTATGCGGTAACTCATGAAGCTGTCCGATCAGCAAATGTAGAGGACATTGAAAATTCTCTGAGTTCATTAATTTTCCCTTTTGACGAGTGATAAATATAAACCTGCTTTTCTGATAAAAGGAGATAAAACAAATGAGGATAAAGAGTTTATATTTAGTCATTATTGCCCTTCTCTTCTTTACAGGATGCAATAGTGGGGATGGAGACGACGAGGTCTACAATGGGTATCATTTTGTAAGTACAGAAAAATATGATTTTAACGCTGCCATTGTTCCAAATACGTTAACTCAGGAAGAGAGCTTTACAATAAATTCGCCAATCACTGAGATTGCATCAGATCCGGGCGCATATGTACTTGAAGGTAATGAGGACCTTGTTTTCTTCAATACGACTCATGCAAGATACCAGGTTGAGTATATACTGCTCAATGATCTGGATACTTACACATATTTTTTCATACTTGATCCGGGGTGCCCTGATTTTTTCGATTATTCTGATCACAGTTATAGCAACAATATGTTGACAATAACCCTCGATCACTTTCGTGAAACTGATGTTGCCTGTGCTGCTGTATATAGAGAATTGTATCTAGTTTTTAAGGCCTTAAAAAGCCAGGCAACTATCAAAGTGTATAAATACGATGGCTCAGTACAATGTGAAAATGGAGAGATTTCATTAGATGAGATGGAAAATGAGCTAACAGATGCCGGAGTTACAGTCTACTGTTCTCAGAAAGGTTTTGATGGTTATGCATACCCGACTGCCTGTGGTAACGCAACAGGTGTGATTAATATTTATGAAATTGATATCCTTGATTTAGAAATTGCTGAAGTGCAGGGATTTGAACCTGTCAATGATTTATCTTTTTATTTGGATCAACACTGTGAATAGACTAGGCAGATCAGTTGTAATTTAGGATTCCCAACAGATTATGTTTACAAGCATGTTGTGGATGTATGCACGCCCAGCCATGGAGTTGCTTAACCCCCTCCCTCAATTCTCTGGCTGAGCGTGCTACATTATTTTTAGTTGATACACTATATATGATCACCACACTTCACTTTTCAAATACACACCAGTTCAGGATGCCATTTCAGTATAGTCTTACAAATTTAAAGGCATCCACATCCACCAGACCACGGTTGGTTATCCTCAGCTCCGGGATCACCGGGAGTGACAGGAAGGCAATTTTCAAAAATATATTATCAAGGGACACCCCAAGATTTTTGACTTCCTTAAGAAGCTTCCTGTATTTACTGATGCTGTTTTCACAATTTTGAGTTGTCATCAAACCGCTGATTTCAAGTGGCATCCCAACAATATCATCCTCACAGGCGACCGCCATACCCCCGCCATTTTCACAGAGAAAATTAACTGCCCTTGCCATGTCCGAGTCTGTTACCCCTACTGTGACAAGGTTATGACTGTCATGGGAGATGGTTGAGGCAATGGCGCCCCTCTTAATACCAAGCCCTTTCACAAAACCGAGCGAGATCTGGCCTGTTCCCTTATGTCGCTCAATAACCGCAATTTTCGCGATATCATTTGAGCAATCCGCCCTGATTTCTCCCCCGGATAGAGGAAGCCTTATTTCCCTTTTTCTTGTCAGGATACTGTTCGGATCAATCTCTATTACCTTTGCCTGCAAGTTATCTTCATTACCTTTATAAAAAATTTTGAAATCTTCCAGGGAAAACCTCCTGTCTCTATATGCACACCACAGAAAGTCAGAGTAATCATAGGCCTGCATATCAGATTGCCCGATATATTCATTTTCTTCCGAAACAATATCTCCCGCAAAAATCACCCGCCTGATTTTAAGGTCGGACAGAGAGGATAAAATCACGAGGTTTGCCCTGCGACCCACGGCTATTTCGCCGATTTTCGGCAAATTATGGAACCTGAAAAATCTTGAAAAATATCCTGAAGGGTTCAGGGTGGCAAGGGATATGGCCAGGATTGTGGCACGATCCAGATCCATATCTGAATTTTCCCAAATGATATCCCTGGCACGGCGAATAATCCTCTCCATGTGCCCCTTTTCATAAAGGTCCTCCAGGTTGTGATCATCGGTACAAAGCATGAACATGGAAAGATCATCACCCCTCTTTATGAGATCAGGCAAAATATTTTCCATATCTTTGGAGGCGCTCCCATACCTTAACGCCACATACATACCCCTGGATGTTTTTTCAATGGCCTCCTCATAGCTGCTCACCTCATGGTCTGATGTAATTCTGGGAACCCCATCCATTTTGCCGTTTGTGATATAGATATCCAGATCTTCCCCTGTGAGAGCGGGACAATGCCCGTCCACAATCTTCCCGAATTCATAAACAAAATTGCATCGTTCCCTCAAATCCCCGTGTCCATGCACAATAGCTGGATAATTCATCATCTCACCCAGACCATAAACCCTCCTTTCATGAATCAGTTCTTTTATATCCTTTAATGTGATTGATGCGCCAGCGTCCTCGAAACCGGTAGTGGGCACACAGGAAGGGATCCCGATAAACATATCCACAGGCATTTGTTCCGCCTGATCCAGGAAAAGGGCAATCCCTTTTCTGCCGCATACATTTGCGATTTCATGGGGGTCAACAAAGACCGATGTGGTTCCACAGGTAACCGCCTTCTGTGCAAAGGCAAGAGGACTCAGGAGGCTGCTTTCTATGTGAAGATGGCTGTCTATGAATCCGGGAGAAATATATTGTCCATCAGCCTCTATCAGCTTTTCTGTCCTGTCTGATCTCTCAGCCTTTCCGATACGCACGATGATGCCGTCGCGTATCATCAGATCAGCACTGATAAGGCGCTGGTTTCTAAAGTTAATAAGGGTTCCGTTTTTTATTATCAGAGAATATTCCATTTTAAGGCTTTTCACTCCGACCTCCCCATGTTAACCCCGGGGAATTTCGATAAAAAGGTATATGGATATTCTACATTTACTTTCAGTCAACCGCTCCCGACTCTTGGGTTACCCGCGAGACCCTGTACGCCTGTAAAATGCCTCGTTCACCACCACTATAAAGGGCAGTTCTCTGAAATCCTGGCCCGCATCAATCCCGTATCCGGCTATCCAGCGATCAGGAACTCTGAACCCAGTGTAATCACAATGGAATCTTTTTCGTAAACTGCCAACTGTACCTGAAATATTCTTTTCAATCAAAACACATGTCTTTACTGTTTTTGCTTTTTCTTTATTTAGAAAGTCCAGAATCACAGGCATTGTAGCACACTGGTCAATAATATCCTCAACAACAAGGAGATGGCGCCCCTTGATATCTTCCGGCGCAAACTCGATTCTTACCTCTCGCTTTTCCGAAGGCGCGGATTTTACCTCATTTCTGTATGTACTTGTTTTAATAAAATCAACTGCAAGACCCGGGGCGCCTGCTCGATGCATCTCCCGAATAAGATCGGAAGCAAAAACAAAGGCGCCTTTAAGCACGGGAACAATCAGCAGCTCATCATAATCCGGATAATCAGAGCTGATCTGTCTTGCAAGGGCCCGGACTCTTTTTTCAAGCATCTTTTTAGAGATCAGTAGGCCATCTATTCTCTGATCAGGATATTTCAATGGAGGATGTGACAATTGATAATCAATAGAACAAAGATCCACCATTTTGGTATAGTCAATCTCTTTATCCATTGGCATTCTTTCCCTCGCTGGCTCCTCTCTTAATGTCTAGGCAAAGTTTTTTATTAGATTTATAATGTAGATTATAAGTTTTTTACTGAATAAAAACAAGATGCACAACCAGAAGGGAAAAGCCCCGGGTTTTCGTAGGGGCGGGATTCATTCCCGACCTTTTCTCATTACTTCATGCACCGTAGGAATGTCTTGAAATACCCCGCATCTTATTACTATCGTAGAGACAGGGCATGCCTTGTCTCAAAATATTTATGTTGCCTTCGACCCTGCTGCCACAATGTGAACAATTTGATGTTCTGCTTCTTATTGTAAAAAAAGGATGACCACTTTTAAGAAATTGGTATTTGGTTTTATTTTCAAACACTCCATAAAACAAAACGGTCAAAGGTAAAAACCTTCAACCGCCTTGATATTACTGCTTCTTAAAAGTTATTTAGTTTATTATGCTTGTCCCCTATTTCATGTGTTACCACACGAACCCGCCCCCAACCTACATATCCGAAAAGGGCCATTGATATGATAGGTTATAAGATTATGGTCTTGCGACCTAGCACCATTTCTAAAGAGCGTCCGGCTCTACTGTTACTCCCTTACTGCATATAAATAGCCGTCATCGCTTCCAACAAAGATGACTCCGCATGACACGGTTGGAGATGAAACCGCTGCACCAATTTCAAACATCCAATTTTTCTTACCTGTCTTAATATCTACTGAATAAAGGTAACCATCATCACTGCCAACATACACAACTCCTTTTGATAAGGCTGGGGAAGATTTTATCCAGTCGCCTGTTTCGAATTTCCACTTTTCTTTACCTGTTTCAATATCTACCGCATAGAGATGCCCATCAAGACTTCCATAGCAAACGACCTCGTCGGAAATGCCAGGAGTCGTATCTACGCGACCAGATGTGTATCTCCACTTTTCTCTTCCTGACTTAACATCCACTGCAAAAAGATACCCAGTCACGCTGTTAGTAGAATGGAAGATATTACTTCCGAAATAGATAACGCCATCCTTTATAACGGGTGAAGCAATAGGTGCACCGGTTTTAAATTTCCACTTTTCAAGGCCTGTCTTAATGTCTACTGCATAGAAATAACCGTCTTTACTTCCAAAATAGACGACTCCCTCTAACACAGTAGGAGTTCCATCTATCTCCCTGCCGGTCTTAAACTTCCATTTTTCTCTGCCAGTTTTAGCGTCCACAGCGTAAAAAAAGCTATCTATACTTCCAAAATATGCAACCCCATTCGCCACTACCGGTGAAGAGACACATCCATCGGTTTCGAATCTCCATTTTTTACTTCCTGCCTTTATATCTATTGCATATAGATACCCATCATGGCCTCCCAAGTAAACCATGCCCTCTGAAACAAAAGGGGAAGTATATACCGGGCCATATTCGGTTTCGAACCTCCATTTTTCCTGACCTGTTTTACCGTCTATTGCATATAGATGGCCGTCACGGCTTCCGAAATATACAACTCCTTCTGATACTGCCGGTGTAGAATTAACCTCAAAATCAGTTTTGAACTTCCAGATTAATCTATCCTGATTAGAAAAATCACCTGCAGGGTTAATTACTGTCTGTGCCAAATCCTTAATAATAGATGTGATGTCTTTATCTTTCCGATTATCTTCACAAGCTCCCCTGTTACTTTTTAACCAATAGTAATAACCGTCTAAAATGGCACCAGACATATCATCAGGTTGATAAATACCCTGGTTATTAAAGTATGCCTGAAGTCGTGAACCTGACCATAATCCCCATCTATTTCTGAGAGTCATTCCTAGGCTAAAATGGTATGATATTACATCTGATTTTTTAGGTAATTCTTTTATTTTATTTTTGTCAGCATATGATAAGAATTTGTCTAATTCGATAAAACATTCACATAAATCTTTTGGAATATAAATGCCATCAATACTTTCAAGCATAAGCCGCTTCTTATACGCCTGCTCCTCCTCTATTATTTGCTGATGTTTCTCCTTACTGGCTGTAACTTTATCAATATTTCTAAAGAAAAAAAATTTATCCCCTAGATACCATTTACCAAGAACTTCAGGAATAAAACTACCGTCAAAACTGTTATTCTTAAAAAATTTAATAATTTTATCCTTTGACAATGGACCATTTACTTCAATCTTTTCAATATCAACCCTTCCTTCTTTCGAAATAATACAGCTTAATTTGAAAGAATATACTCCATACTTTTCTCTTACCTCTATCCATTCATCATTAGGGACATATTTAAAACCGATATAATCTGCTAAACTCTCATAAGTATCTTTACCACTGCTAAGTTTTGGATAGGACCAAATGTGTGGGGCTTCATACTCTGTACTTTCATATATATTAAGCCCTGCTTTGTCTTTTATCTCCTCATAGATATTGTCAAAGGAATCAGATTTTATATGGCATCCTTTATTAAGATCAAATAAATGGACATACTTTCTTGAATCAATAAGGTATACAATATCATCAAAACAGAATACTGAATAATTGTTTAAAAACTTTTCTTTTTCTGTTACCCCTTCTTTGAATACCTTTCTTTTTTCCAGCTCGCTTTTTTCAATATCGACAACTTCGCCATATTTTGTGTAATCTATTGAGTAAATAAGGCGGCAATCTTCCTTATCCTTATCGCAACCGGTAATTTCAGTCTTAGTATAACTTTTAAATAGCTTACCATTTTTATATATGTTTATACTTTTTATCCCTTCAGTGCTTTCTTCTGCTTCAGAGGGCAGTAAATAGATAATGGTCTGTCCATCATTGCTTAAATATAAGTACCTACTGTATTTACCTAAAAAATTATCTATATAATGAGCAATGGCTAAATCAAAGCCCCTTTCAAGTACATAAAGGGGAATATCATTACCATTCTTGAAAACAGAGGTCTTCCCTCTTGTACTTGGATATACATTATCATAAGGGATACTAGTTAGATAATAGTCCTTGTTCTGCGAATATATCTTTATGACCTCTACTTGGTTTGTCTGCGACATACTCCCGTTTGCAGAATAACAAATAAAAAATAATACACATAACAAAGAAAATATTTTTACTTTCATTTACTTCTCCTTAAATCAATTTATTCACCCATAGTGAAAAGAGAATAAAAAGGCATAAAAAAATTTCCCTGAACTTTTTAACCATTTTGTTAAAAACGATAATGCAAACTAAATCCCCATTACTGCCAGTCTACTTTCATAACACTACCCGATGTATTATATAGAAGAAAGGGGGTCTGCCCTTGACATTGGACAATACCCAATTCACCCAGGCAGATATGTAATCGAAAACCAAAAACAACTGGATTCCCGTTTTCACGGGAATGACTCGGTTGGTTTATATCCGGTTCATCCGTCGCCTTTAGGCTTCGGGATTTTACTACAAAGACAGGGCTCGCCATAAAACCGGCGGATAAACATGCCCTGTCTTTACAGGCGCATATTCTAACAGAAGGTTAATTTTTAAGATGTCACGCAGACCCTTCTTACCTCCCTCAGGTCTGTAAGCCCTTTCAGGGATTTGAGTATGCCGTCCTGCTTTAATGTTGTCATCCCTTCTGACATGGCCTGGAGAAAAAGCTCCTCACTGTTTGCCTGCTTTTTTATCATACGCTTAATCTCAGGCGTCCCCTCCATCAGCTCATGTATGCCAAGCCTTCCCTTGTAACCTGTGCCTGAGCAGGCATCACAGCCCGAGGTTTTATAAAGGACAAAATCATCATTATATTCAATGCCGGTTTTCTTGAAATATTCTGGCCCATAATCAAGCACAATATCATCAAACTCTTCCTTTGTGGGATGATATGTTTTTTTACATTTATCACAGAGCTTCCTCACAAGCCTCTGCGCCATCACACCCAGAAATGCATCGGAAAAGTTAAGAGGATTAAGCCCCATATCAAGGAGCCTTGTAATGGTTTCCGGCGCGCTGTTTGTATGAAGCGTTGACATCACAAGATGCCCTGTAAGCGATGCCTCAATGCCTATCGATGCCGTTTCATTATCGCGCATCTCACCTATCATTATCACATCAGGATCAGCCCTCAAGAAGGCGCGCATTATCCTCGCAAAATCAAGGCCTATTTTGGGGTGGGCCTCTACCTGACGCATGCCCTGCTGTGTGATTTCAACAGGGTCTTCCGCTGTCCATATCTTTATATCAGGCTTGTTAATGTATCCCAGTGCGCTGTGAAGAGAGGTTGTCTTGCCAGAACCTGTCGGGCCAACAACAAGGACAAGCCCGTATGGCTGAGTAATAATCTTTTTCATCACTTCAAGATTGCGCTGACTTAATCCCATATCATCAAGCTTCATGGCGCCTGCCTTGGCAAGTATCCTTAATACAGCGTCTTCAAACCCTCCGGCAGTTGGAAGGGTGGCCACCCTGAGTTCAAAAGGCGGAACCCCCTTTCTCTTGAACTTGATTTTACCATCCTGTGGCAGCCTTCTCTCTGCTATGTCAAGCCCTGCCATGATCTTTATCCTGGAGATTATACCCTTTGCCATGGTATTGGGCACCTGGATATACTCCTGGCAAACGCCATCCAGCCGGAATCTAACTGTTGTAGCCTTTGTAATTGGCGAAGGCTCAATGTGTATATCAGAAATATTTTTTCTGTAGGCAGCCACAAGTATCTGGTCAACAAGTTTTACAACCTTGCCCGACGCCTCGTTAAATTCACTTGAATAGTCCTCAGTATGATCCTCTTCCTCTTCAAAGGAGATATCGGGCATCATATCAAATTCATCAAAACTGGCATCAGATGTCTCTACTTCATCTGTCACCTTCTTTTTATCGTAAAAGAGCTTTATATATGCCTCAATATCTTCCTTGATGCCTATAAAAAATTCTGCCTTCTTTGCCTTTAAAAGACCCATCACTATATCAATCTTGTTAAGATTGATCGGATCGTCTATCAACACCTGAACACTGTCCTTTTCCCATCCAAGGGGAACCCACAGATCCTGCAAAAGGAATGTCTTTTTCAGATTGGTCAAGAGCTCTATAGGTGTAGGCATATCAGGATCAAATGCCTTGAAGGGGTGTCTGTAGCATGCTGTAAGGGATTTGCCTATATCCTCCCTGCTCACATTGAACTGCGTGACAAGGACATATTCAACACTGGCCTTGCTCTTTTTTGATATGACAAGGGCATCAAGAAGCTGCTCGGTTGTAACCTTGTTATTATTGAGCAGATAATCATATTTTGAACCTGTTGCAAAATAGGCGGCAAGGGCATTCAGCCTCTTCTGTATCTTTTCATTCTGTGGATCAAGTTCGGCTGCTGTTTCATAGTAATAGAGCGCCTGCTCCTTGCTGTCTCTTCTTTCAAGCTCAAGACCCAGCAGATACTTTGTCTGGGCAAGTTGCGCATTTCCAAAATTGAATTTCTTAAAAAAATTATCCGCCTGGATAATGATCTCCATTGAAGGATAAAGTTTAAAAAGGCAATCACACACATCATGGATAATGGTTTCTATAGAGTAGTTAAGTTTAAAAAGCTTCTCATATTCGGCCAGTGCCTCCTTGTAAAGCCCAAGTTCCTTGAATGCAAAGGCACAGTCATTGATAGCGGGACCATTTTCTTCAACAGGGGCAAGCACCTCCTGAATGCCTGTCAGGTCTTCAGGTGTAAAGCCTTCAAATTCCTCAGGGTATTTTTCTTTTATATCCTCTTTCAGGAGTTCAATTTTACTTAATATATCTGTATATATCTCACCATCATGTGAAGGAAGGGTCTTGAGTATCCCCTCATACAGCGTGAGAGACTCCTTTGGAAGCCCCATTGAACGATAGATTTCTGCTTCCTGTAATTTGGCAGTTATATCGGTTTGAGTATCCATTTCATCATCCTTATTCATCTATGCCTATTGCAGCTCTTTTGAAATCGAGTTAACCGTAAGGGTTATTATTGACTTGAGTGTGGCAATCACGTTGTCTCCGTTTGCGGCGCTCGCCTCGAAAAACGGCACATTCAGTTTACTGTTGAGGCTTTTCTGTAGCACATCAACTTGAGTCAAAGGTATGCGTATATTTTCCAGATCCCTCTTGTTGAACTGCATAACGAGTGGGATCTTGAAGATATTTTTATTATAGACACTCAGGTTTTCCTGAAGGTTCTTTAATGATTCCATGTTCTTGTCTTTTCTCATAGCAAGAGAATCAGCCACAAATACAATCCCGTCAGCGCCCCTCAAGACAAGCTTTCTTGTTTCATTGTACATCACCTGGCCGGGCACTGTATAAAGCTGAAGGTTAAGGGAATAGCCCTTTATCTTGCCGACATTAAGGGGAAGAAAATCAAAAAACAGGGTCCTGTCACCCTTTGTTTTGATTGTAACCATCTCGGTTTTGATCCTTTCCCTGTACTCCCGGTGTATGAATTCAAGGTTTGTCGTTTTACCACACCTTCCGGGCCCGTAATAGACTATCTTCGCCTGAATCTCTTTTTTGTTAAAATTGATGAATGTCAAAATATAATCCCTTTTTTATGCTTTTAATTAATAAGACATAACCATTGCCTGATAAATAACGCCTCTATATTTACCTGTTAATCATCACCTTCCGGCAGCCCTCTTTCTGTCATCTTCCATTAACCTGCGTATAGCAGCGAGTTCGCTGGAAATAGAAGACATACCCTTTACTAGTTTCTCTACAATATTTAAGACAGCGCATGTATCCAGTTGATCACTCTTTGCCTGAGGTTTTTCATCAACTATATCAGGCACTATTTCAGTGACCTTGTCAGTGACCTTAACACCGGCCATTTCAAGGGTCTTTATAGGAACCGTTTCAGGTGGCTTTGTCTCTTTTACCTCCTTAACATCAGGTTCATTATTCTCTTCCCTCAGCCTCTTTTTCTGTTCAATGGAAAGTTCCTCCGGCGTTGACATTTGTGGCTTTTGCACTTTTGTGCCGGAAAGCACCAGATCGCTGCCAAGCCTTTCTATACACCTTTTCCAGAAATCCTTTAGTTCATAATTATTAAGCTCCGTGCTCCCTTTGCTGATAAGGTACCGCGCCAGATTTTTTACACCCTTTGCCGCATCACTTGCAGGATACCGTGTTATGAGCGGCTCCTGCTCCTTAACTGCCTTTGGAACATGAGGATCAAGAGGTATAGTCCCGAGCGGGAATATATCCATCTTTAAGTTCTTCTGCACCACCTCTTTGAACTTGGCAAAAAGTTTATATGCCACCTCCATGCTCATGCACTGGTTTATGGCAACCATTACTGTGCTGCCCACCCTGTTAAGGCAGAGTATTTTAAGCAGCGCATATGCATCTGTTATGGATGTGGGTTCAGGGGTCATAACCAGCACAATCTCAGGTGATGTGAGG
Organism: uncultured Desulfatiglans sp.; assembly: GCA_964643755.1. Taxonomy (GTDB): domain Bacteria; phylum Desulfobacterota; class DSM-4660; order Desulfatiglandales; family HGW-15; genus JAAZBV01. Next base: position 11,553 of record CAZXUA010000105.1, read on the forward strand.
CAAAATGATATTACATTTTTTGATATGCCTGCTGATGTATCAAAGATAAAATAGTCATACTCTCCCAGCTCGGAAAGGGATTTTACAAGATATTCTATATTGCCCTGCTGCGGGTCTGCCAGCATTTTAACGCCTGAACTTCCCGGAATAATATCAAGCCCTGATGGCCCCCTGATAATAATATCCTTCATGGATTTTTTGCCGGAAAGAACATCTTCAAGGGTATACTCAGGGTAATACCCGAGCAGTATATCAACATTCGCAAGACCCATATCTGCATCAAACAGGCATGTGCTGTATCCCAGACTTGCCAGATAAAGCGACATGTTGACGCTTATATTGGTCTTGCCCACCCCACCCTTTCCGCTTGTTATTGTTATTATCCTTGCCATGCTATTTCTCCGCCGCCTCTAACTCCTCATCCTTTATTCTTGCGCTCTCCATGAGGAGCTTCATGAGCGGTTTATCTATTTCACGTTTATTTTTCCTGCACATATCGGCAATCTCTATCACACTGTTATTCCAGTTAATGATATTCATTGCCGCCTTTTCACCCTTAAGGTTCCCTGTTTCGGCGGCTATTAGTTCGCCATTGCGGAAATAGAGATATCCTACATTCCCGTGTGATCGCACGGTAAGGGTGCATATCTTCCCCTCGATATCAATGAGCTGGAGGAAGGATGAGATATTGATACCGTGTATCTGGCTCTTATTGCCCGAACGTAATTCCCTTATTACCGCATCCTTGAACACGTTCAGATCCATTGGCTTTTCATAAAAGAGGTAACTGCCGATTGACTTAATCGTGTTTTCAATCTTCTCACTGCCGTTAGCGGTCAGGACTATTACTCTTAGCCCCTGAAGGTTTTTGCTGACATAACTTAAAAGCTGGAGGCCGTTTACATGAGGCATCTGTATATCCGCTATAAGGAGGTCTATATTCTCCTTTTCAAGGATATTTATGGCCTTTTTTCCATCTTCAGCGGTCAGGACAGTAAGCGCAGGGATATCCCTTAGCACCTTCTGAAGCACCCGAACTATAACCGGGTCATCATCAGCGATCAGCACCTTTTTACTTGAAAGGCTTTTAACCTCAACAGCCCCGCTCTTGATGCTCATATTTTCATTATAAAGCTCTATCCCGCTCTCAATTGCCTGAACCAGATCCAGCCGGTCGCATGGCTTGGTGAGCAGTCTGAATATATTGCCATTATTGATCGCCTCAATGGCGCTTTTAAGGTCTGCATATCCTGTGAGCAGTATCCTTGTTGTTTCCGGAGAGACCTCTTTTACAAGGGCAAGAAAATGGTTGCCATCAATACCCGGCATCTTCAGGTCAGACACCACAACCGAAAAGGGGCCATTGTTTTTTACCATATCAAGCCCCCTTTCCCCACCCTCGGCAGTTACAATATCATACTCTTTCCTGAGCTGCCTCTTGTAACCCTCAAGGATATTGGGTTCATCATCAACAAAAAGTATTCGATGTTCCATTTCTCAGTTAACTCCGTCCGCTATCTTTTGTCGCATCAATTGCCACCCCTCAAGCCTGTTATCAAGGTTAAGATTTTTAAGGTAGCTCATATCAAATGTTGGCGAATATTCTTCAGGCGCCTTTTTAGGCCCCATATGATCCACTGTATTTGCAATATGCACTGCCGCAAGAGGGCTGAAACAGTCATCCCCGTATGCTGATGGCAAATGATGAAATGCAATCGCCTCAATTATCTGCGAAGGCAACCCCCATAGATCCATGAGATAGGCGCCCACCTCGGCATGTGTGATACCCAGTATCTCCTCTTCTAACGCACAGACAGGCATGCCCTGTTCATGAGCGCGTATGACTATCTCCCTGTATTTATCCTTAAAGTTGGATGCAAGGATGAGCTTTCCGCAATCATGGAGCAGCCCTGCAATATAGGCATTATCGATGAGCTTCTGATCCCTTGATTCGTGATTTGCTATGGCCTTGGCAAGGTTCCCTGTCATCATGTTATGCGCCCATAATCTCTCTAAAAACTTATGGGGCATATCCAGTTTATCGAACTTCTTAAAAATATGAGAGACAAGCACAAGTGATTTTATAATATTGAGCCCGAGCAAAACAGCGGCATGTTCAGGGCTTGATATGTGACGCGGAAGTGAAAAATAGGCTGAATTTACCAGTTGCAGTATCTTGGATGTAAGCGCCACATCTTTGGATATAATTTTCCCGACCTTCTGTATGGACGCATCTGGAGATTGCAGCTCTTTTACTATCTCAAAATAGACGGCAGGCATGGTTGGCAGTGAATCTATCTGCTTCAGGGTCTTTTTCATGGCGTCGTTTCTTAAAAAATCTGAAAGCTTGCATGTCCTTAAGATAGTGGATTTTAACACTACAGGGTCACAGGGCTTATTAAGGAACCTGTGTGAAACATTTACCGATTTCATAGAGAGGCTCACATCAGGCTCACCCGATAAAATAATCCTCACCGTGTCAGGATAAAGCTCTTTTACCCTTGATAACAGTTCAAGCCCATTCATATGTGGCATACTGATATCAGTCACAACAACATCATAGTTGCTCCCTGCAAGCATTGAAAGCGCCTCTTCCCCGCTTGTGGCAAAATTGGCCTCAAAGGTACTCCTCTCTGTCCTGAGCATGCGGCTTAATCCCTGAAGCAGCATAGGCTCATCATCGACAAAAAGAACCCTTCTAGCTGTGTTGTGGCCACTGTTATTCATAACTGCCCTTTAAGGGGATACGCACTATCATGGTAGTGCCTTTACCCATTTCCGTTTCAAAACCGATTGTCCCGCCATGCTTCTTGACAATTATTGAATGAGAGATGGCAAGACCCTGTCCTGTCCCCTTTCCAACCTCCTTGGTGGTAAAAAAGGGATTAAATATTTTAGACCTAATCTCCGAAGGTATGCCTGTCCCTGTATCGCTTATTCGTATCTCTGCCCATGAATCATCATGAGTGGTAGTTATCCTGATCGTGCCTTTGCCTGTCCCATCTTTTCCTAATGCATCCTTTATTGCATCCACTGCATTTATTATCAGGTTAAGAATAACCTGGTTTATCTCTCCAAGCCTGCACGGGACAAGGGGTAGAGCCTCATCCAGATCAGTCACCACATCAGCAACATACTTCCATTCGTTTTTGGCTACAGTCACAACATTTTTAATCGCCGCATTCAGGTCTGAGGCCTGTTTCTCTTCCTTTCCAGGGTGGCAGAACTGTTTCATGGCCTTTACTATTTCAGAAACTCGCTGAAGCCCGTTTATGGACTGTTCAATAGCCCTTGGAATCTCATCAATGAGGTAGTCCGAGTCTATGCTTTTCATAATCTCTTCAATATCGCTTACCGCCGACTCTTTGCCCGGTCCTGCTGCGGGCATCTTTACATACGCCAGGGCGCTGTTAAGCAGATTCAGGATATCCCCGAATGAATCCTTGAGAAACTGGATGTTGTCGCCAACATACTGGATAGGGGTGTTTATCTCATGGGCAATGCCCGCTGAAAGCTGCCCTATTGACTCAAGCCTGAGTGTCTTGTTTAACTGATCTTCGCTTTTTTTCCGGCCAGAGATATCCCGGACTAGGCCTCTAAAACCCGTTTTTCTATTCTGCAAATCAATATTAAGGGCTATTGATGTATTGATCTGCATGCGCTGACCATCTTTTCTTTTAATCTGGAATTCAAACCCATTCTGAGGATTGCCTGTTTCATATATATCCTTTAAGGCCGATTTAACCTTTTCCACATCCTCTTTATCCAGAAACTGTAATATGCTTTTATCAATCAATTCCCCGTTTTCATGCCCCATAATTTCGCAAAAAGGGTCATTATAAAATGAGAATTTACCCTTGTTATCTATTTCAAAATAGGCCTGTCCGATCTCTTTAAAGAATGACCTGTGCAGCTCCTCAATCCTGCGTGAGAGCAATGAGGCCTGTCTGCCCGGTTCCTCTTTTGCATAAAGGGCAGTGATATTTTGATCGTTTTGCTCTTCAACCTTTTCTGTTGCCATAATGTTATTCACACCTGTTTTACACCTGTTATGATAAGGCCGTTTATTTAGATATAACCTGATCAGCAATGGCAAAATATGCGCCCTTTGGCTCCTTAAGGCTTGTCATTGCAAGATTCACTGTTATCTTTTTCCCGTTCCTGTTCTCAAAACATACCTCGGATTTTAAAAAGCCCCTGTTCTCTCCGCTCTTAAGCTTCTTACTGAAATTAATAATGACCTTTATGGATTCGGGGTGGATAATCTCCTCGATCCCCAGCCCTATAAGTTTATCAATATCTGTGCCGCAGAGCTCTGCCCAGGCATTGTTTCCGCTCCATATATACATGTCTTTGATAACCGCGGCAGGCATGGGCATCTGGTGAATAAAGGAGATATTCCGGGTATAATGCTCAAAAAAATAGTGGCACCCCGAACACTCGCCAGGGCATTTAGCCCTGTTGCCTTTTAATGTGAAGCACTCGTTTATCTGATATCTCTGCACCTCACAGCTAAAGCAGTTCTCACCATGCTTATCCTTCTGCCAGTATTCCCAGCAGTTCAGGTATGGTTTAAAGGGGTGTGAAAATACCCCTCCAAGCCCTTCCACAAGGGCCTGTGGAATTGGTCTGCCAATGGATTCAAGAAAGATAATAAGATCCTTGGTTGATACCAGGAATTTATTGCCCGACCGCTTTGCAGGAAGGCCCTTGCTTGTGATCCAGTATGATGCCGTACTCCTTGCAACCTCGCAGATTTCTGAAATATTCAATACCGATAACATTTGTGTGTCTGGAAACATAGGTATCTTATTCTCCTCTCTCTCCATATCGGCGGGCTTTGGAAATTCTTTAGAAATTGTTGGAAATTTTGGAATTCTTTTTGGAAATTAGAAAGGTTGCATCCAAAAAAGGGTTTTAAAAGAAGATAGTATTATTAATTTTAAATTAATTAATATTACTTAGTGTTAATCCAGAAAGAAGCAAATTCTGGATGAAGCTTTCAGCTATCAGCGATCAGCTGTCAGCTAAATCTTTGATTTGGAAGTCTTTTGCTGAAAGCTGAATGCTGATGGCTGATCGCTTGAATCCAAAAACGAC
>CAZXUA010000106.1:0-16604 GCA_964643755.1 uncultured Desulfatiglans sp.
TGCTCCCCGGCACATACTGGTCAAAGCCTTCTGGCGCGCCGTCGCGTACCATTAAGTATTGACACAGGGCCTGAACATTAAGGCGGTTGGGGTTTTCAGGCTGATTACCCCAATCCGGTACCTGTGAATTGCTATGACAACCGTCAGATCCGACTACAATGTTGCTCGCGCCTACCGGCTGAAACAGTTCTGCGATATTTGGAGCACGGTTTGCATACTGGAAACCCCCTCGGAAACGAACCCAGTCAATGACTTCCCAATCTGCCATTACCTTATAGGTATCCTCTTTTGGAGCGATGCTGTAATCCGATATGCGGTAGCCTGGTTCAAGGGTAAAACTTTTTATCAAAGGCAAATCTTTGAGTACCGGGATTAAAAGCTCGCCATAAATCTCTTTTACATCGGTACTCCCTTTTACAGGCACTGGTAACGCAATATTACCGACCACCTCGGGGAATTCCTGGTTGGCGTTAAAACCACTGTCTGGATTAAACTGGAAAGTCTCTTTGCGGTAATTGACGCCCGCCGCAAACTTAATCTTTTCGGACCAGGGCAATTCAAAAAGGCTGCCCTGCATATTGGCTTCAAAATTATTTTGTTCCAGGGTTGTGATGGTGTTCATGCGAATGGTCATGTAATCGGCGCAATCCTGACTTACGTAGGAGGAGGTGTTAACACTGCCATCCGCGTTAAATACAGGAATACCACTTTTACAGGTAGCTATGGTGGATATAAAATATCCATCTGAAAAGTTCTTGCCATACTGGTTAGCTTCATATATTTGCTGGGACCTTGAATGGTGCGTAAACCCTTCGAGTTGCTGAACATTGATCGTTGACTTGCCGTGAGAATAAAACATGTCCCAGGTCCAGTCTTCAGTAAACCCGGATCCAAACTCGCCACGCAGACCACCGCTGATCTGATACACGTTACCTGTTGTAAGTGTCTCATAAGGCGGTAAATAATACATGGCCTGTTCCAGGGTCCAGTTCGCATCCGGATTTGATCGTGCATTTAACATATCGGCCAGTTCGGCAGGCACCGGATGATGAGCAAAACCGGCAAGCCATTGACCGAAATCCGGTGAATCGGGATCATTATATTTCTGGTTAAAGCAATAAGTGTCAAGCCTACATACAGCTGAAACACATATGGTCAATAGACGATTTCCTGTCAATCGCGTAGGCCGGACACTTCAAAGTGACAATTAAATTGATGTACCAGATTGTCTTATTAACTACACATAAACTATTGGCATCCGGCCATACAATCCATTATATCTTGATAACAACCGGCACCAATTACTTGGCACCACATTAAGCAATATGGATCTCCACCACAACTCGCATTACAACTAGTAAAAGGTTCCATGCACTGATTAAAGGTCGCCAAACAAATATCCTGACATGTTGGCTGTGGTGGCGGAGGATAACTCGGACAGTCGACGCCGACAGACATAAAGGCATAGTCGACATCATCTTCGTCGTATGACAAATCACCCGCCGAATCAATGACTCCGCACGCACCGTTTATAAATGTGCTGGTCGGCCCCCAATAGTATTGATTAGCATGTGCAAATACCTTAAAAGCCTTTTCTACATTCCAACCACTTGTTGTTGCAAGAATATAAAATGCCTTGTTATACACCCCGGCGCTATAATGTTCATCCAAACCCACATAATATTCGCTGGCATCATCTATTGAATGACCATCCAGCGGTGGATTGTACATATATCTCACAGCTCCCGATCCCTTATATATATCTGCTCCAACCTTAAAATCAGCCGAACCATGGAAAAAATATTCGGCTGCTTCACCGGCAATATCCGAGAAGGCTTCAAACATACCTCCGGATTGACCCTCATTTGATAGGTTGGAGTTATGGTTTGTGAATCCATGACTTATTTCATGAGCGACAATATCAAGCGAAGTCCAAGGGTGAGTAACAGAATTTCCATCTCCGAAAAACGCAAATCCTCCCGTCCAGTATGCATTCGCGTAATTAGTACTGTAGTGAACTTTCAGCAGTATCTTACCTGGTAAAGGATCTACTCCGACATAGCTATTATACATGTCATGAGTTACTTCTCCGAAGTAATGAACATCATTAAGCGGACTATAAGCTCCATTTATATTTTCATGTGTGTTTCGAGGTCCATAGTACCAATATGGCCAAAAGGGTGAAAGGTCAGTTGAATGCTCCAGGTCAACAGTTATTACATTCTCGTTCTCCATTATGCATACCGGACCATTTACTGTAACGTTTAAGTGACCGTATGGTGAGGTTGTTCCATATTCATACTGACCTGTCTTTAAATTTCCACCAGGCCCGGTACCGACATCGGCGTCTGCTAACCCTTCCCATGTTTTTAAAATTTTTCCTTTATCAGCATCAACGAAAAAGTACGGTCTCGTAGGTGATTCGCTGGAGTTTGCGTAGGCAAAAAAATTAGCATAATAAGCTAAATGCGCTTTGCCATTATCATCGATATAAATTACCAACTCGATTTCTTCATTCTGAACTGTAATCTCATCTTGATTTTCATTCATTTTGTCAGCTGTTTCTGATATCAAATAATCCATCACATCATTCATTGTTAGTTTGGGTTTTAAGGATTTATGCTTAGGAATATCAAGCTCAATGTCCTTGGCATAACTCCCGTTAATACTTTTAATTTCGTCATTCTTATCTTCATGTGTTATAATCTGCATACCCCAAATAGGTATATTTTTATATGTTGCTTGAAAGCGCGTGTGTCTATTGCCATTTTCATCGATGTTTTCTTTAATTCCGATAAATTTATAATCGTTACTCAACTCCATACTACTTATCAATCTATCTTCCACATTTAAATGGGCACCAGCTTTAGCCTTAAAAAGAGACTTGATTTGACTTTGATTTCTTACATTTAATTTTTCAGCGGCATTAGCAATTGGTAAAATTGAAATAGTAAATAATAATACCAGTGGTATCAATAAAACACTTTTAATTCTATTAAACATAATATACCTCCATTTATCTAAGTTTATAATTCAATTAAATTATTGATTATTAACCTCATGCTTCTTAGTTGAGGAAGCAATTTAGAAAAAGAAATAATCAATTATTCAACTAATCAAAGCTTCTTGGTAAGGAGTAATTCATGCTCCATAAAAACAATACGGTTTTTTAAAAACTCTAAAGCAAATACATGGAAGCTCAGAAAGGTTTTGACAAAACTACCAAGTACCCAACCACAAAAAGGACTTTCAAAAAGAAAATATATTTATCATGAACTGTTATATTTTAGATGATGGAGCATATTAAATGTGAGTCATAGCACATAGATGCTACAATAGTAAAACTCACATGTACCAATAAAAAGCGAAAAACGAAATTATTCCCTTCACTCGTTTTCGACTTTTAATTAGCTAAATATTATGTATTTCTTTTTATGAGGAATTTTATATGGTTCAGTTGATAGATTAACCGAGTTATAAGTTAAAGTTAGTCAGGCTGATACGTTAAAGAAGAAACTAACAATTCAAATTTATTATTATTTAATCAGAGTAATCCACCTTAAAACTTTCATTTTCCCCCTTCCGAAAAATATGTTAATAATACTCAACTCTCTTTTTATTATAGAGAGTTGAGTCACCTCTTGAGACTAAAACTTATTTCCTTTTATGCAGCCCAATAGATGCGGCTGCAATAAATCAAAATACTATACTAAAGAGAGCATCCCTAAAGAGCCTGGGTGCTGAAAGTAAATATTTTGTAAAAGGGGTTGAAGGTATCAGTAGTAAGTAAGCGTGAGTACAGTTTAGCAGGAGATTGAAAGTGTCACCGTTAAATTTATTTAACACCCTGTTCATAGTAAATAGTATATTTGCCGACCATGAAAATATATTGAAAGTTACTAAAAAATTCTTATTATTCAGATAACAGCCAATACATGAAAACGGGCTTCAAAAATCTATTAATTAAAAATTTTTTAAGACAAAAAACAGTATGATAAGACTAAATATTCAGACATATGTATAGTTGACCTCAACTGATGTGTCAACTATATAGTTTCAACCGGAAAGAGGCAAATTCAAAATGAATCGCTCAATGGTCAGATATCAGCATTCAGATGCAAAAATAGAATGTTATTTTAATGGATACTACTTACAATAGACTGGCATACTCTTTATTAGTCAGTCCATTTAATTAATACAAAATTATAATGTCTGGTCAGGAATAATTATTAAACATAAACTAAAATATGTTTGATATTTTATTAATCTCGAAATTTAAACATATAATTTGACATTTTATATTTATTGTTATGGATGATAAGATAAGTTATATAATTCAGGAGCCAACACAAGTATGAACTTATATTTTTTATCAGGCTTTGTTAATCGATTATAATCAAATGGAGGTATAAAAATGGCATGTGACAATTGTAAATTCCGTGCAAAGTATGACAAAGACCCGAAGTCATTGCTTGGCAGGATATGGCGATGGCATATCAATTTTTGTCCTGGCTGGAAGCAGTATTACAAGTATCTTCCCGATGACAAGAAAGTCGAATTAATAAAGAGATATAACCTGGAATAAAATAGAATTCTGCAAAATGCAGATATTGTCATTATCAATAAAAATCATGGGAGAAATCATGGAAACTAAAAAAACAGAGCGGTCAGGCCTTTCACGGAGGACATTTCTGGCAGGTACTGCCATTGCTGCTGTTACCGGCGCAGCAGCTATTAAAGACATTGCCGTTGCAGCCACAAGCACTGCGGAAGGAGCTGTTTCACAGGTTGAGACAGTCAATAAATACGGTTCGGATCTCTTGAACATGCTTGTCTTGAGGACATACCCCATTGCAATTAAGATGCTCAAGGATGAAACGGAAATACCCCAGGGAGCTGTCAGGCCAAAAAAAGACCTTGGAGAGCATTATTCCACCTGTCAGGCCTTTGGTATTGTCCGCCGCCGCGGCACCTCCCTTGCCATGTTTATAGAAGATCACTGGTGTTTTGAGCCCATTATTGGTTACGGCCTGGTGGAAACACCAAAGGATTTTCTTGAGGGTTCAGGCAGCAACTTTTTTATCCAGGATAAAGATGCCGCAAAGGCGAGAAATATGTCCATGCCGGTTTTGCCACATGGTAAATATGCAGGTATGGCTCTTGCCCCTTTACACAAGGCCAATTTTGAACCTGACATTACAGTCTTCTACTGTAATGCAACACAGCTCAGGCATATGCTCTTTTGCATGATGCGAAAAAATGGCTACACGGTATCATCCACCATTGACCCGCTCTGGTCATGTGTACACTCTGTTGTGCCTTCGCTTTTAACCGGGGAATGTGAGGTTACAGTCCCTGACCCGGGTGAATTTGAAAGGGGAGGGGTTGGTGATGATGAGATGATGTTGACTGTCCCTAAAGGCAGGATGGAAGAGCTTATGAGCGGTGTATACCACTATGACAAAATGGGTATGGGATACCGCAGCTTTGGCCGGGATATAAGAGGCAACTTCAAGCAGCCTCCATATTATAAAGAGTATTTTAAAAAGTGGGGGCTTGATACAGAGGAATAGATCCCTGAAAGGATAAGACCATGGAACTCAAAGGTAAGAAAGTAATAATTCTTATTGAAAACATGTATAACGATCTGGAATACTGGTATCCTTACTATCGGCTTAAGGAGGCGGGCGCAGAGGTTGTGACAGTCGGTAACGGGAGCAGCCAGTACACATCAAAGGTTGGACTTCCTGCAAAGGCTGACATGGACGCAAAGAATATCAAGGCTGCTCTATATAGCGGAATAATAATCCCTGGCGGTTATGCCCCTGATATCATGCGCCGCTATCCTGAAATGGTTAAGCTTGTAAAGGATGCAGATAATGAGGGAAAGGCCATAGGCGCAATCTGTCATGCTGGGTGGATGCTTGCCTCTGCTGAGATCCTGAATAGACGTCGTGTAACATCATTTTTTGCTATTAAGGATGATCTCATTCATGCAGGGGCTAATTGGGTGGATGAAGAGGTGGTAATAGACAGGAATCTTATAACAAGCAGAAAACCGGATGATCTGCCTGCATTCATGAGGGCGTTTATTTCGGCATTAGCCGTATAAAAAGGATATCCGGATATCACCATTAAACCTTTATACCGGGTTAACATGGTAAAAAGGAAAATATCACACATTGATATTGATAGGTATATCTCTAATTTCCCAAGGGATGTTCAGGGTATCCTGAAAAAGATCCGGGACATTATTTCAAAGGTTGCTCCTGATGCAACTGAGGCCATAAAGTATAAGATACCGACCTTTGTACTTAATGAAAATCTAGTTCATTTTGCCGGATATAAAAAACATATAGGGTTTTATCCTACACCCTCTGCAATAGAAAAATTCAGGGATGAATTATCTGCATACGAGATTGCAAAAGGGTCAATAAAATTCCCTCTTGATAACCCGATACCATATGGGCTTATTAAAAAGATGGTTCTTTTCAGAGTTAATGAAGTTAAAGGTAATTTATAGATAAATATTAGTATCTTAAAAAATGAATTTTAGAAAAGTAAAAAATATAGTAAAAGCCTGCCTCAAAAATGCTGCCTTTAAGGTGGCTTTAATCTATGCCTGTATTTCAATCCTGTGGATACTATTTTCTGATCAGTTATTACTTTTGTTTGTCAAAGACGCTGAAGCCCTTACCATGTTGCAGATGTTCAAGGGATGGTTTTTTGTGGTTGCTACTTCAGTAATAATATTTTTTCTTCTCAGAACCGAGATCTCGAAAATTACCCAGGCACAGGAGACCCTGTTAAAGGAAAAGACCTTTATAGAAAAGACTATTAACAGTATGCCGGGGATATTCTTTGCCTTTAATGAAGGCTTTCAGCTTTTAAAATGGAATAAAAACCTCCAGGAAATTTCAGGAAAGAGCCATGACGAAATGGAAGGGGGAAAGGTCAATTTTCTTGACTGTATCCCTGATATTGAAAAGAAAAGGTTTAAAAATGTTCTTAAAAGCGCCCGTGATAACGGTGAAAACCTTTCACTGGAAGGCCATTTTTTAAATGCATACGGGTCAAGTATCCCGATGTATTATACAGTAGGTTATATTCATTATGGTAATGAGAAGTATTTCCTGGGTTTTGGTATTGATATTAGCGGAATGAAAAGGCTTGAAGAGGAGCTTCACCAGGCACATAAAATGGAGGCCATCGGCACGCTAGCTGGCGGCATTGCCCATGATTTCAATAATATTCTTGGGGCAATTTTCGGTTTTACTGAACTGGCAAGGCTCGATATGGATGATCAGAAAAAATTAAGCGAGGATATTGACCAGATACTTCGCGGCGCCCAGCGCGCAAAAGAGCTCGTGCAGCAGATACTTACATTCAGTCGTAAAAACGATCAGGAGCTTAAACCACTTAAGATACAATCTATAATAAAAGAGTCGCTCAAACTTCTCAGGTCTTCAATACCCGCAACAATAGAAATGAGGCAGGATATCAACCCGGACTGTGATGCTGTCCTGGCTGACCCTACACAGATTCATCAGGTGATAATGAATCTCTGCACAAATGCATACCAGGCCATGAGAAAGAGAGGCGGCGTTCTGGGTGTATCTCTGCAACCGGTCACAATAACCGGGGCTAATGATTATATCAGTGGGAATTTGACCCCTGGATCATATTTAAAAATTGAGATTAGTGACACCGGTATAGGGATTGAAAAGAATGCCATAAAAAGGATATTCGAGCCATATTATACAACAAAGAGACAGGGTGAAGGCACTGGTCTGGGGTTAGCGGTTGTACATGGTATTGTCATGAGGCTTAACGGAGAGATACAGGTAGACAGTGAACCTGATATCGGGAGCACCTTCAGAGTTTATCTGCCTGTGGTATCCTCCGGACAAAAGTTAAATAATGATGATACAGCAGCAACTCTTCCAGTTGGCAAAGAGCGCATCATGGTTGTTGATGATGATCTTAATATTGCTGACATCACCGCCAGAAAACTTGAGAAGCTCGGATACAGTGTGACAAAATTCAACGACAGCATTGATGCTCTGCGCGAGTTTGAACATGACCCGGATAATTTTGATCTGATAATAACAGATATGACAATGCCTAATATGACGGGTGAAGAACTGGCAACCAATATCTTTGGTCTCAGGCCTGACAAGAAAATAATTTTGTGCACAGGCTTCAGTGAACTGATTAATGAAGAAAGGGCAAGAGAGATGGGTATCAGTGCTTATATTATGAAACCGGTAGTCATGGAGACACTTGCTGTTACAGTCCGAAAGGTGCTGGATGCCTGAAAGGATTTAAAATAATTATATGGCATGTGTATCCAGTTGTTATAACGCTTGGCAATATTTACAGAATAACCATAAAGGATTTTTTGTATGAGATGTCATATTGGCAGGCTATATCATGGCAGTTATTTAACAGTTTATATCCAGGAGGAATCGATGAAAAAGTTTTTTGCAGTCATAATGCCAATGGTTGTTATCATGTTTTTGTCAGGGTGCGGTTACAATCTTATGCAGTCAAATGAAGAGGCTGTGTTCAAGGCATGGGGTGATGTGGAATCAAACCTCCAGCGAAGGGCAGACCTTATCCCGAACCTTGTTGAGGTGGTAAAGGGCTATGCTTCACATGAGAAGGAGACCCTGCAGGCGGTAATTGAGGCCAGAGCAAAGGCAACATCTGTTAATCTTACACCGGGCGATCTCAGCAATGCTGATGCTATGGCACAGTTCAGCCAGGCCCAGGGAGGGCTTTCCTCTGCATTATCAAGGCTCATGGTAGTGGTGGAACAGTACCCTGATCTCAAGGCAAACCAGAATTTTATGGATCTTCAGAACCAGCTTGAGGGGACTGAGAACAGGATCAACGTTGCAAGACAGAGGTATAACGAGGCGGTTGAAACCTTTAATTTTTCAATCAGAAAATTTCCAAACAGCCTGACTAACTCTATTCTTTTACACCTTGACCGCAAGGAGTATTTTAAGGCGGATGAAGGGGCAAAGGCAGCGCCAAAGGTAAAATTCTGATCAGATAAAGTGTGCTGATATGAAAGCTTTTAAGTTGAGAAATACCTGGCTTGCCGCCCTTTTTATTGCTATGTGGGCCATCTGTGCTTCAGGAGTGGATGTGCCAGCGCTCAAGGCAAGGGTGAATGACTATGCTGATATGCTGACACCTTCAACCGAGCAGCAGCTTGAGGCGGTGCTTGCTGATCTTGAGCAGACAGATTCCACACAGATAGCCGTTTTGACTATTCCGTCCCTTGAGGGTGAGGATATTGAGGGGTTTTCCATCAGGGTGGCTGAAAAGTGGCGGATAGGCCAAAAGAAGGCCGATAATGGTGCAATCCTCATTATCTCAAAAAATGACAGGGCGCTCAGGATAGAGGTGGGCTATGGCCTTGAAGGAAAGCTCACAGATCTCATAAGCGGGAAAATAATACGGGATGTCATAATACCCTATTTTAAGATGGGTGATTTTGATGGGGGTGTGATTAGCGGTGTACAGGCCATGATCCAGACCGTGAGGGGAGAGTTTACCGCAGATAAAGGGCTGGTAAGGAAGGATGGCCGACCATCCTCATCAGGCGCCGGACTGTTCCCCATCCTCATGATGCTTTTTGTGGTGAACATGCTGGGGAGGGTAAAACGCCCCCTTGGTGCTGTGTCCGGAGGTATATTGTTCCCGATCATTGCAGCTATGATATTCGGACCTGGTCTGCTCATGCTTCTGATGATTCCTATAGGTATTATGGGTGGTCTTTTCTTAAGTTTATTTGGAGGCCCCTTATCTTTTGCAAGCGCCATAAATTCCGGAAGGAATAAAAATAATCACTGGAGATCCGGGGGAGGTTTTGGAGGTTTCGGCGGCGGCGGTTTCGGTGGCTTCTCAGGAGGCGGCGGTGGTTTTGGAGGAGGCGGCGCATCAGGGAGATGGTAATGAATGCCATCAGCGGTCAGCATTCAGCTTTAAGCTTATCTGTTGTTTTAAATTATTCTGTAGAGCCAACAAGGCATGGCTCTCTACATTTGATTGATTGCACGTCATCCATAATATTCTTGATGATGATAGTGGAGATATAAAAATAGATTTTATAAATATTTTATTCAGGTATTATTTATGGCAAATGCCGCAGAAAGATTTTTAAGCGAACAGGATAGAGTAAAGATAGATAATGCAGTAAAGGAGGCGGAGAGATATACCTCCGGCGAGATTGTGCCCATGGTTGTATCCGGGAGCTACCATTATCCCATGTCGAATGTGCTGGGGGGTATTGTGTTTGCTTTCCCTCTGTCACTGATATTGACCTATTTTGTTGGGAGCTGGCTCTGGATAGGCCATTATAACCTCTGGCTTTTCCTGGGTATCATCATCCTGCTCTTTATATTGTTTCATCAGGTGGTAAAGCATATTTCTGGGCTAAAAAGGTTTTTTATTTCAGATAAAGAGATAGATGAAGAGGTAGAAGAGGCAGCCATAACCTCTTTTTTTCGTGAAGGCCTTTACAGAACAAAGGATGAAACAGGCATACTCATTTTTATTTCGATCTTTGAGCGCAGGGTCTATGTGCTTGCAGACAGGGGCATAAATGCAAAGCTAAACGAGGGTGAGTGGGATGCCATAGTCAGGATGATTACAGAAGGCATTAAAAATAAAATCCAGGCAGAGGCCATATGCAAGGCTGTAGGTGAAGCAGGCAGGATACTGAAAGAATATTTTCCCAGAAAAGCGGATGATACGGACGAACTCAAAAACCTGATTGTTGAGGGAGAGTAGAATAAAAGCCTGAGACCTGTTATCGGAAAGAATGCTGGACCTGCTTTCACCATGATTAATTGATTACATTTAAAGGGTGCTTCCTTTTATATGAAAAATATTGACATTCTGATCTGGTCTGGTCAGACTATATGAGACTAGGAGGTGGTTATATGCTTATAACCAATATTTCAGAAGCAAAAGCCCAATTATCATCGCTTATTGAAAAGGTAAAAGCAGGTGAAGATGTAATAATTGGAAAAGCTGGAGAGCCTGTAGCCAGATTGGTAAAATTTGAGATAAAAGAGGTCCAGCGAAAACCAGGAGCACTTAAAGGAAAGATTGAAATAGGGGAAGATTTTGATGATCTGCCACCTGATATTGCTGAAGCATTTGGGATGGAATATTAATGAATCTTCTATTGGAAAAATATTTAAGATCAACTGAGATAATTGACTGGAAGCATCCTGAAATAATAGCAAAGGCAGAGAAGCTTGCAGCAGGTAAAGTCTCTGCTACTGAAATCTCAAAAGCATGTTTCGAATGGGTTAGAGATCATATCAGGCATATAGGTGATTATAATATCCAGACCGTGTCAGTGAGTGCATCTGAGGTATTATTATCAGGTTCAGGTGTATGTTATGCCAAAAGCCATTTGCTGGCGGCGCTCTTACGTGCAAATTCAATCCCGGCCGGGTTTTGTTATCAAAGGCTCAGCAGGGGGAATAATGGCGCTTTCTATTGTTTACACGGGCTTAATGCAGTTTACCTTCCTGAAACCGGCTGGTATCGGGTAGATGCAAGAGGTAACAAAGAGGGTGTGAATGCACAGTTCACACCTCCAAAAGAGCAATTGGCATTTGCGGTTAATATTGTTGGGGAAATCGACTTTCCCAAGACATTGTCTGATCCGCTGCCAATTATCATTGAGGTTTTAAAAAAGTATAAAAATAAAGATGAACTATGGAATAATCTGCCGGATCTTCAATTGATGTAAGGCCTTGATAACTGAAAACAAGTGTGACAAAGATAAAAAGGCAAAGATAAAGATAAAGAATCCACCCCCTTCGGGAATGGATTCTTTTGTATCAGGAGCAGACTCTGTTTTTATTCATTTTTCCTGTTTTTCAAATACTATTCGATAGGTTCAAGAGGCCAGCCCATTGATGGCGCACTGGGACCTACTATTGACTGGATCAAATCCACCTCACCGTCCCTCATCCTGAACATGTGGCAATCAACAAGGCCGCTTCCTGTTGGGTTTTGTTCATTTGCCGTGGCCCCGCCGCCAAACATCATAAATGCAATAGAAAGCCCTTTTTCAGTATCAACCCAGACGCGCCTTGGCCCATGGTTAATGCTTGCGCCAATTGCCTTTCTGAAGCTTACCGGTGAGCAATCATGGTCTCTCGCTGTTGTCTGAACGCCGTTCTCCCAGCGGTCACATACCTTTGCGAATGGGACACTTTCTGTAGCGCCCTCCGCAAACAGGGCGAAATAGTTGTTGGCAGCATCAGCCAGCGCCTTGCGGGGCGCCTGTTTCTCAGGTGCAAGGATCGTCTCCCAGTCCTGCTCTTTTGTCTGAAGTACGCCATCTGCGTTAAAGGCAAAATCCTTTTCTCGTGCTATTATAGTTTCAATCTCAGTAATCTTGCCATTTTCAACCTTAAGCCGGCTGGCAAAGAGGATAGGGCGGATAGTTCCCTCTTTGGGCATCTCTTTAGCTCCTCCAAACATGGCGCTGGGCACACTGCCGGTGGGTACAGCATCACCATTCCCCGGTGATCCAGCAGGAATTTTTTTAGCGGGTGCAGGCGCTGGACCGCCAGCCATACCAGGGCCTCCGCTCATCATCATGCCGCTGCCAACTGTTTTTGAATCGAAAGGTTCTTCTATTACCGAAATAGTGGCCGTAGTGCATTTCTGGGTGTCAATAAGGGTGCGTTTGAGCAGGGGCTTGCCTGCGGTTTCCCAGAAGCCTTTTCCAACCTCTTTTACAATGCCGTTTTCAGTGAATTTAACTGTGGAGGCAAGAGGAAGACCGGCTGTCTTGTGAGCCTGAATGGCATCAAAGTATAGGTCTGTTATCCTGGTGAGATTTTCACGGGTACAACTCTCTTCACCAGCCAGGGCATTTGAACCCGCAGTAAATGCCATAAGGCAAACCATCATTAAATATAGCGCTGTTCTTTTCATCTGTGAATCCTCCTTAACAATAAATAAAAATAAAAAATAAGAAGCTGGTTGATAATAGTCTTTTTTGAAGGAAGCAGTATATGGAGCTAAGCGCTGTGTGTCAATATAAACCCTGTATTCATAATCTTGATCTTTTCATGGAAAACCCTTGCTTTTATGGGCAACTGGCAGTAAACAAAGGGCATCAAACCGTACCCAATAAAAATTATATTTTTCAACTATTTTTAAGGAGAACACAATATGGCCCAGATGTCAAAAGAGATGATTGATATGCTTGAAGCAGTTGCCTTTGCAATCCTTGCTACAGCAACCCCTGACGGTATCCCTAATGCCGTGCCTATCGGCGCAAAGAAGATACTGGATAAGGAGACCATTTTGTTGTCAGACCAGTTTTTTAACAAGACCCTCACAAACATGAAGGCTAATCCCAGGGTATCCCTAACCTTTTGGAAGGATCATGGGGGCTATCAGATTAAGGGCGCTGTAACCATTGAGACAAAGGGCAGAAGATACGAAGAGACAGCAAAGTGGATCGAGGAGATGGGTAAAAAAATGGGGTATCCTCTGAAATCAAAGGGCGCTGTTATCCTCAAGGTGGAAGAGATATATTCGATTGGAGCAGGGCCGGATGCAGGCAAGCGGCTTGCTTAAGATTTTTTACACCAGACGACATTCCAGTGCAGACGGGAATCCAAACACCAAATGTCATTCCCATGCAAATGGGAATCCATTTGATTTTTACATGTTTTTTTGGGCCAGGTTTATGTTTTATTAACTGAGATGTAATTATAAACAATTTAAAAAAATGGAGAAATAATTATGGGTATTAATAAAACACAGGGTTTGAAATCAGGTTTCTGTTCATGTGCGATAATCCTCACAGTAACAATATTTATTATATTTACTACAACAGGGGCAAATGCCGCTGACAAGGTTGTAACCCAGGAGACACTGCTTGACCGGATACAGATCGAAGACATGATTGTTAGGTATTATGTTGATATGTCAGCAGGCAAGAGCCATGATCTTGCCCAGTACTACACTGAGGATGCTGTTCTTGATGTAAATGGCTTAATATCCACGGGCAGAGAGGCCATTGAAAAATTATATGCAGGTTTTGGCGGTGGTGAGGCCCCTGCCTTTAAAGGGGCGCTACATATGCTGCTTAATAATGCCATTGTCAATGTAGATGGAAACAATGCAACAATATGGGTAGTCTGGACCGGTTTTATCAATGAAGATATTAAAGGCGCCCCGAAGATACTGGAGCAGGGCACAGAATATGATGAGCTTGTCAAGGTTAAGGGCCAGTGGTTAATCAAAAAACGTTACATTACCGCTGACAGCGGTTTATCAGCAGGTGACTGGCCCAATTATAAGCCCAGAAATTTCAGGTAACAGAGAGGGCTGATTATAAAATACAGGTTGTTCGTGCAGGGTGTGAAATTAACAATATAGGTTCCGCACGAACGACACCAAAAAGGTTTTAATAAAGGTTAAACAATGAATATTTTATTAGTCGGAAATAATGGAATGCTGGCCAGGGATCTGGAGCCAAGGCTTTTAAGTGCAGGTTATAATGTGACCGGGATCGATATTGATGAACTGGATATAGCAAAGTCCGGTGATGTTAATCTGTGCATGGAATCCAGATGCCCTGATATTGTGATAAACTGCGCTGCATACACAGCTGTTGATATGGCTGAATCCGAAGCTGATATGGCCTTTAAGGTAAATAAAAATGGGCCGGAGAACCTCGCTGTTGCATGCAATAAATTGAGTATTCCCCTGATCCACATCTCAACCGATTATGTTTTTAACGGCACTGCTACAACCCCCTACAAAGAAGATGATAAGGCAAATCCCATGAGTGTATATGGTAAAAGCAAGTGGGAAGGGGAGGAGGCAATAAGAAATTGTCTAGAAAAGCATCTTATTATCCGCACCGCCTGGCTCTTTGGAGTAAACGGTAATAATTTTGTAAAAACAATGATCAGGCTTGCAAAGGATAGAGAGGAGATCAGGGTGGTTAATGATCAAAAGGGATGCCCCACCTGGACAGGAGATCTTTCAGATGCCCTTGTGTCAATGGTCAACAGGATCGCAAATGATCCAAAGGAGATAAACTGGGGCACCTATCATTATTGTGGAGATGGAATAACATCATGGCACGGCTTTACAGAGGCCATTATTTCCAGGGCAAAGGAGTGGGAATCTTTCAAGGTACAGAAAATCGTGCCAATACCTACCACTGAATATCCAACCCCTGCTAAAAGGCCCATGTGGTCTGCAATGGATTGTACTAAACTCAATAAGGCATTCGGGATCAGGAATAAAGGATGGAAACAGGGGTTATCCGATATGCTGGAAGAGTTATATAGAACAAAATGAAAAAAGGTTTTCTTGTAGAGACATGCCTCTCTACATATATACAGATTTTCCTCGTCTTTTGATAATTATTTCTTCGCCTGCTTCAACTTTATCCAGCAGAGAACTTAGATTAGATCTTGCGTCCCTTGCATTTATCTCCAACATATTATCACCTCTTCATTTGCCTGTGTGTACATAATCAGGTTGCATCTCAGCGTAGAAGATGTCAAATATTATATTATGTAGTTTATTTTTGTCAGACCAGAGTCCGATATTTTACATTGCCCTGTTTGTTTTATTTTCGTGCTTTTCGTGTGATTTACGGTTAGAAATATGTCTCCAGCAATAGTAAGAGTGATAAATCTTTAGCCTTTGTTTTATTCAAGAGAAACAATCCGCGTCTGGTTGTTCAAATTAATGCAAATATACTTCAGGGGACAAGTAATAATCCGGGTATAGAATTAAAATGTTTATCTTTTGTGAAAAGGTGCAACCCGTATTGAAAAGCTACGGCAGCAATCCATATATCATTGGTTGGTATTGGCTTGCCGGTTTTTCTTAGATTACTTATTATCTCTGCATAAAATCCCGCTGTATCCTCATCAATTCCATATACAAGAACACGAGGGGTATCCAGGAATTCAGCCAGTTCCTCTCTATTCTGTTTTTCTTTATTTCCTGCTTTAAAACCTGAAAGCAGTTCCCCTATGGTGATTGAAGAAATAGCAATAGTGGATGCTCGCTGTAAAACAACAATTGTTTCATGATCTCCCTTTAATGCAGAGGTATATATATTTGTATCGATGAGAATATTGTTCATTACCATATTTCTTCATCTACCCTGCGTTCAGAATCAATCTTTTCCTGAATCTTTTTATAATCATCTTCTGACCATATTCCAAAAAGATGATCCATATCATTATTGACAGTCGTATGCTTTTTATTTTTTTTAAACCCCACCCTTTCTTTCAATATATCAAGTACAAATTGATTAACGCTCTTGCCCTCTTTTTTTGCTATGTTCTTGCATTTTTCCGACAGGTTATCATCAATGCTTCTTATAGTTATTGTTTTCATATTTAAATATTCCCCCTTCACCTGCATTCACATTATGATGTCATTATGCCATCATAATGTGAATCTGTCAATCATAAGGGGAAAAAAGATACTCAAGGCGAAGTTACAATCTGTATTTGTTTCGTAAGCGTCTGAGCAACCCATCTTTTCAGGGAGAGGCGGACATGTTAACGTTC
>CAZXUA010000107.1:0-16470 GCA_964643755.1 uncultured Desulfatiglans sp.
ATCTGCTGTATTCACCAATATCCACAGTTGCTTTTGTGTCCACGCTTATTCTCAAGGTTTGGGGGTCTTCATCAGCCAGGCAGTTCATTTCCCGGACATTTTCGAAGATTGCGTCTGTATCCGCCGTTTTTTTTGAACCTTGGCCTTGGCCACAGTACATAATCTATATTCCTGGCGATTTAAAATGGTTGAAATTGTTCTTACCTCCGGTAACTCTTCTTCTGACCACCCTTTTTCTAAAAGAAAATTATATACCGCCTTGGCTGTCAAATCTGTATATGAAAAAGTCGTTCTTAAACTCGATTCTGCTTGGCTATGTGGCGTCATTATCTCCACGATATCAGACAATAGTTTTGGATTCTTTTCCTCTACCTTTGGCTTTTTCCGAATTGAAAGATCTTTGATGCAAACAATCTTGCTTCTATACTCATTCATGCCCAGTTCCACTGTGGACCGACTCCATCCAAATACATCCTCGGCAACCCGAGGTTTACCATCAAGAAGGGCAATGGTTATATCTCCCATTGCAGAACGCTTAGTAGGCCATGGAATCTTATCAATTAAACGAGTAACTAATTCCACTACTTTTGGGGATACTTCATCTCGAGCTAAAGTCGATGTCTTTATATTTAATGCCTCCAAAGTTAATGTTTGAAAACATTATAAACGGTAATTTAGTATTTGCCAAATCCCTAAAAGATCCGGGGATGTTGGCTAAACATACTTCTCAAAAGCAACCCATTTTATTAAGGTAATGGTATGAGACTATCCCTACAGATGTAGAGAGATTAAGGCTCCTTACATTACCCCAAATTGGAATACGAAAGCAGGGATATTTGTTTATTATATTTTCCGGAAGGCCGACACTCTCGGGCCCGAACATAAGGTATGAACCTTTTGTGACCTCTGCTTCTGAGTAAAGCTGTTTTGCAGATTTACTGAAACAGCACAGGCGCTCTTTAACGGCTGAATCACTTGCAAGAAATGCCTCAATATTTTTATGGTGTGTTATATCCACCTCATGCCAGTAATCTATGCCTGCCCTTTTCAGATGTTTGTCATCAGTAGAAAATCCAAGCGGGTGTATAAGATGAAGCTTTAGCATTGCAGCACCGCACAGCCTTGCAATGTTACCGGTATTTGCAGGTATCTCAGGCTGAAACAGGGCTATATTAAGGAACGGCTCTTTTATTATAACATGATCTTTTTCAGGGTTATCTTTCATGACCGGAAATCTAATATTTCAAATTTGAGATTTGAAATCTTCAACCTTTAATTTTAAATTTTAAATTTTGAATCTTGAATCTGTAATCTTGAACATCACACCTCTATTAGCGGGCATGGATAATCCTGATAACTTACATGAACCGGTATATCAGCCATATTGCAGTCAAGAAGTGATGCCCTTGCCTGTGCAAGCGCCTTTTCAGGGGTGTTATTAACCTCACTTAAATGTGCCAGCACAACATTTTTAAGCCTGTTATGGCTGATTCTTTTAAGCAGATCACCAGCCTGTTCATTAGACAGATGGCCAAATGAACCCCTGATCCTTTTTTTAAGATAGTATGGATATGGGCCGTTTTCCAGCATCTCAACATCATGGTTGAATTCAAGCATTAAAGATGTGCAACCCTGAAGTATCTCCTCAAGAGCTGGGGTGCTCTCTCCGACATCAGTCAATACCCCGAGACGTGAACCATTTGAAGAAACTATGAGACCGACCGGGTCTGCGGCATCATGGCTTTTGGCAAAGGTTTCTATGGTGATGTCATTTATTTTAAAGGTTGCGCCGGTTATATGCCTGTCATCAACTCTTGCGTTTTTATGAAGGGTGTGACACCGGCTTAAAGTGGAGACGTTCGCATATATGGTTGAATTAAATTTTCTGGAGACCGGACCTAACCCCTTGGTATGGTCGCTGTGTTCATGCGTAATAATTACAGCATCAATAGAGGTTATCATGACCCCTATTAATCCGAGCCTTCTTGTTATCTCACGGCAGCTTAAACCTGCGTCGATCAGGATACGTGTATTGCCTTCTTCTATATAGCAGGCATTGCCTTTACTGCCTGACGCAAGAACTGAAAAACGCATTGGGACCTTTTCTATTTCATATGTTACTTTATGCACATCAAGAAGCCCCAATTTGACGATAGGGCTTTCAGCGGTCAGCGATCAGCTTTCAGCCAAGTTTTTTTAGCTGATAGCTGAATGCTAATGGCTGATAGCTATTCAACACCGCTGTGGCCGAACCCGCCATCTCCCCTTGTTGTTGAATCCAGATCATCAACCACAAGCACCTCGGCATGACAGACCCTTGCTATAATCATCTGAGCTATCCTGTCACCCCTTCTTACAGTGAATGGTTTATCCCCATGGTTTATCATTATTATACCTATCTCGCCGCGGTAATCAGAATCTATGGTGCCGGGGCTGTTTACCATACCTATGCCGTGTTTAAGTGCAAGACCGCTTCGTGGCCTTATCTGAGCCTCATATCCAACCGGTATCGAAATGGATAGACCAGTGGGCACAAGCCTTATTTCACCAGGGTTTAAGACAATATCTTTTTCTGTCCATGCCCTGATATCCATGCCTGATGAGCCCTTTGTCTCATAGGCAGGAAGGGGAAGGTCATAATTATCAGGTTTTTTTATTTTAAGTTCGATCGTTTCCATTAGGATCATGAAAAAAAGATGTTTTTGCTCATATCAAGATCATCACGGTTTACTGACCCCAGGGTGGTTATGGCTACGCCACCCGGTAAAAATGATTGTTTCATACATTCCACAATATCATCAAGGGTAACCTTTTTGAGGTGATCAACGACCTCCTCGTATTCTATATACCTGCCGAATATAAATTCATTCTTGGCAATACGCATCATCCTTGAGTCTGTATTTTCGGATCCAAGCATTATCCCGCCTATGAGATGCTCTCTAGCCTCATTTATATCCTCCTCAGACAGGTCACCATTCTCAATCCTTATTATCTCTTTATTGATTACATCAATAACATTATTTGTCTCGTCTGGGTCAGACCCCACACAGATGCCAAGGATACCTGAATCAATATATGATGAAATAAAGGAATATATGGAGTAGGCCAGCCCCCTCTTCTCCCTGATCTCCTGAAAAAGCCTTGAACTCATATTTCCGCCAAGTATGGTGTTCAGTATTGCGCCTGCAAAACGCATTTTACTTGTAAGGGTCGGGGCCTTGCCCCCCATGATAATATTTATCTGCTCCAGTTCTTTGTATGAGCAGATGATACTTGAGGCAGGGACATGAGGAATTTTTCTGATCTCTCTCTTTACCGGTTCCATCCTTTTAAATTTTTCTTCAAAGGCCTTCACAACATCCTGATGTTCGATATTCCCTGCTGCCGATATGATTATCCTGTCAGTGCTGTAAAAATCACGCATATACTCGATAATTCTATCCCTGGTAAAGGATGAAACTGTTTCGGGTGTGCCAAGGACAGGTAATCCCAGCGGGTGGCTGCTGAAAAACTGTGCATTGAACAGTTCGTGCACCTGCTCTTCAGGGGAATCTTCAACCATGCTTATCTCCTGAAGAACAACCTGTTTTTCCTTTTCTATTTCAGCAGGATCAAAACTGGAATTGAGGAATATATCAGAGAGAATTTCAACCAGTTTGTTAAAATCCTTATCAAGCACCTTTGAATGAAAACAGGTATACTCTTTCCCTGTAAAGGCGTTTGCCAGACCGCCAATCGCATCAAGCTCTCTGGCTATAAGGAGCGTATCACGGGACGGGGTCCCCTTGAAAAGCATATGTTCTATAAAATGAGAGACCCCGTTGTTATTATTGTTTTCATCCCTTGAACCTGTACCGACCCAGATTCCAAGGGACACAGACTTGTAATGGTCAATCTTTTCGGTAACTATCCTGATGCCATTACTTAAAACTGTTTTTTCATACATACTATAGACTTTCATCGAGCGCCGCTTTACGCGACAGGGCAATCTTGCCTGACTTTTTGTCAATGTCTATTACCTTGACAAGAACCTCATCACCCTCATGAAGGATATCTGTCACCTTGTTGACCCTCTCCTTATCAAGCTGAGATATATGGATCAGGCCGTCAGTTCCGGGAAGTATCTCCACAAAGGCTCCAAAATCCATGATCTTCCTGACCTTGCCATTGTAAAGCTTCCCAACCTCTGCCTCCTGCACAATTGCATTTATCAATTCAATGGCGGCATTTGACAGCTCTTCATCAGGGGATGCAACCACTACATTGCCGTCATCATCAACATTGATTGTTGAATCGGTCTTGGCGCTAATCTCCTTTATCATCTTTCCGCTCGGGCCGATGAGTATCTTTATCTTGTCAGGTTTTATTTTTAACTTGGCAATAACAGGGGCATATTCAGAGAGCTTGCTTCTTGCCCTTGAAATAGACTCATTCATCTTGCTTAAGATATGAAGCCTTCCCTCTTTTGCCTGGCTGAGGGCCTGCTCCATGATCTCTCTTGTAACACCGTCTATCTTGATATCCATCTGAAGAGCGGTAATGCCGTCTTTTGTCCCGGTAACCTTGAAGTCCATATCACCATAATGGTCCTCATCACCTATGATATCTGTAAGGACAACAGTCTTGGTGCCATCAGAAACAAGACCCATGGCAACCCCTGCCACAGCATCTTTTATCGGCACACCTGCATCCATCAGAGAAAGAGAACCTCCGCATACGCTTGCCATTGATGAAGAGCCATTTGATTCAAGTATCTCAGAAACAACCCTGATTGCATAACCGAACTCTTCCTTTGGAGGAATAACAGGCACAAGGGCGCGCCTGGCCAGTGCGCCATGACCTATCTCCCTTCGTCCTGGTGAGCCAAGCTTTTTTACCTCTCCAACAGAATAGGGAGGAAAATTGTAATGCATAATAAAGTTTCTATACACCTCGCCATAGATAGAGTCTATACGCTGTTCATCCCTTTCAGTGCCGATTGTGGTAAGCACCATTGCCTGTGTCTCGCCCCTTGTAAAAAGGGCAGAGCCATGTACCCTAGGAAGGATGCCGACAAGACATTCAATGGGTCTTACCTGATTAAAGGCACGCCCGTCTATCCTTTTATGCTCATACAGCATCATCCTGCGAACAAGTTTTCTGTCAAGATCATGAAAAAGGGCTTCAATCTCTGACTTCCTTGATGCGTATTCCTCGCCAAGTGTATCAAGAAGGGTCTTGAGCGCATCCTTTCTGCTCTGGTTTCTCTGCTGTTTATCAGCAATGCGTATTGTATTGTTAAGAAGAGGCCCTGCAATTGCCTCAATTTTCTGACAGAGTTCATCATTTTCTGCGCCCGCAGGCACTGTTCGCTTCGGCTTTCCTGCTGCCTGTTTCAGCTCAATCTGCATATCCAGCATCGGCTGTATGGACCTGTGGCCATAAAAGATTGCATCAATCATGTCAGCCTCTGAAACAAACTGACCGCCTCCTTCAACCATAACAACTGCGGTCCTGTTACCTGCAACAATAAGGTTGATATCACTCTTTTCCAGTTCGGCAAAGGTCGGGTTGATGACAAATTGGCCATCTATCCTGCCCACACGCACTGCGGCAACCGGGCCGTCAAAGGGAATATCAGAGACCTCGAGGGCAGCAGAGGCGCCCAGTATAGCCAGCATATCAGCATCATTCTGCCTGTCAGTTGAAAGCACACTGGCAATTATCTGTATCTCATTGTGATAGTTCTTTGGGAAAAGGGGCCTTAAAGGCCGATCTATAAGCCTTGCCGTGAGTGTCTCATTTTCACTCGGCCTCCCCATATCCCTTCTGAAATAATTACCGGGAAACCTCCCTCCGGCATATGACATCTCCTGGTATTCACATGAAAGGGGCAGAAAGTCTATACCCTCCCTGACTTCATCGGTTGAGACCGCAGTTACGAGCACCACTGTCTCACCAAAGGTGACAACAACGGAACCGCTTGCCTGTTTGGCAATACGACCGGTCTCAATCGACAAGCTCTTACCATTTATTTCAATTGTCGACATTTTTATCATATTTTTTTACCTTTCATGACCATAAGCATAATGGTCAAATCATTTAACAGGGCTATGGAAAATCAATCGCCCTTGTATTACTTCCTGATTCCAAGCTCCCTGATTATCTGCTGATACCTTGTCAGATCAGACTTTTTCAAATAATTAAGCAATTTCCTTCTCTGTCCGACCAGCTTCAACAGACCTCTTCTTGAGTGATGATCCTTTTTATGTGTTTTGAAATGATCTGTAAGATAACTGATCCTGTTGCTCAAAAGGGCAATCTGCACCTCCGGTGAACCTGTATCCTTACCATGAAGTTTAAATTTTTCGATTATCTCTTTTTTTGTTTCTGTAGTTAGTACCACTTTCCATACCTCCTTAAAAATTGGAAACCATAAAATTAGTTAATTACCTGTAGCTAAGAATATTTTAATAAAATCTTTTTAGCCTCTATTTCTATTTTTAATTAAATACCTTTATCTTTTTAATCCAGCTATCCCCGTTGATCATGGATGTATCTATCTCAGCCACAGCCACAAAGTCTGAACCGGCCATCAGCTTTATATTAACCTGCCCAACGCCGGATAGCTCATTATTCACATCAATTTCATCCCGCAGGGGCCTGTAACCGTTTCTGATCCTTTTTGCCAGATGATTATCTATACTCACTTTTATCATCTCAGGCAGCGCCCCTTCCAGGGGGATTATCCTTCCCATCAGCCCATTACGGTCAATCGAATCCAGGCTGTTTAATACAATGGCTTCATCAACATTAAACTTCCCGCTTGATATCCTCCTTAATTCCTGTAAATGGGCAACAGTATCAAGCCTTTTTCCTATGTCCATTGCAAGGCTTCTTATGTATGTCCCTGCGGAGCACAGTAATTCAACTGTGATCAGGGGCAGTTTTATATCCATTACATCTATTGAATAGATATTAACCTCTCTACTTTTTAACTCTACCTCCATGCCCCTGCGAGCAAGCTTATATGCCCTCTCGCCATTAACCTTTAACGCTGAAAACGCAGGAGGTACCTGTTCAATAACCCCGGTAAAACCTGCAATCTCTTTCAGTATCCTCTCTTCTGTCAATTCAGGGACAGGCATCTCTTTTGTTATAAGCCCGGTAGAATCATATGTATCTGTCTCAATACCAAGCCTGATCTCTGCCCTGTATCTTTTTCTTCCTCCCATGATATAGGGAGATAATTTTGTCCCCTGTCCAAGGAGCAGTATTAAAAGCCCAGTGGCAAAAGGATCAAGTGTGCCTGCATGCCCCATTCTTTTACACTTTAATATCCGTCTGCCCATCCTGATCGAATCAAAGGAACTCCTCCCTTTTTCCTTATCGATCAGCAGTATCCCATCCTGAGGAATTTCATATATTTTATCAGACAAATGCTCTCTTTTTATTCCTTCTCTTCATCCTGAATCCTTTTAAACAGATGTTCAAGACGGTTACCGGTTTCAAGGGTCTCATCATAATCAAATATAATATCAGGCACATTTCTGAGTTTGAGACCTGAACCCAGCGCCCTCTTGATAAAACCCTTTGCGCTGTCAAGGCCTGTTAATGCCTGTTTTGCCTCATCTTTTGATCCAAGGATACTGAAAAATATCCTGGCATTTTTCAGGTCACTGCTCAGGTTTATACCTGTAAAGGTTACACCCTTTAACCGTGGGTCTCTTATCCTGGTCATAAGGAGTTCGGCTGCAAATCGCAGGATCTGTTCACCAACCCTTGTCGCTCTCTTCCCTGGCAGCATTTTTTCTATTAAGCCCTTTAGAAAACCTGTTTATAAAAACCGGTTAATCAAATATTAATTATCTCGATCCTGGAATCTATTATCTCAGCAAGGTACAGGGATTCTATAAATGTAAGCACTGTTGCAAGCACAGAATCTATATATCCCCTGTCATTACCTACTGCGCTTATGCCCAGACCTATCCTCTGCCACTTGTCATTGTACTCGACCTCGGCTATAGCCACATTGAACCTGCTTTTTACCTTTCCAATGATGCTTTTCACGATACTTCTCTTGCCCTTAAGAGAATCATTTTCATGAATAAAAAGCTCTATGGACATTGCTCCTATGACCACGCCCTTACAACTCCGCCTTAATCTCTTCTACCCTGTATACTTCAATGATGTCACCCGGCTTTATATCCTGAAAAGATTCAAGCCCGATACCGCATTCATAACCTGCCTGAACCTCCCTGGCATCATTCTGTAGCCTTCTCAGAGATGCTATTTTACCGTTAAAAATTACAACATTGTCTCTCAGCAGGCGTACCATTGAGCTTCTTTCAACCACTCCATCTGATACAATACAACCCGCAATCTTACCTATCTTTGGCACGGTAAATATCTGTTTGATCTCAACATGACCTGTAATATGCTCCTTGTATATTGGCTCAAGCAGGCCCGCCATTGCCTTCTTGATATCCTCAATAAGGTCATAGATAACATCATAGTACCTGATATCGATGTTTTCTCTTTCAGCTATCTGAACCACCCTGGCGTTTGTCCTTACCCTGAAGCCAATGATTATAGCGCCTGATGCGGTAGCAAGCATAACATCCGATTCAGTTATTGCACCTGTTGATGAATGAATAACCCTGATCTTCACCTCTTCTGTTGCCAGTTTATTCAGGGACTCTGTAAGCGCCTCAAGTGAACCCTGCACATCGGCCTTGATAATAATATTAAGCTCCTTAATTGCCCCCTCACGTATCTTTTCATAGAGGTCATCCAGGCTTACAATATCACTCTTTCCCCTCTCCTTCTCTTTTATCCTCGCCTGACGGTGTTCAACGATCTGTCTTGCGGTTTTTTCATCAGGGACAACATAAAATTCATCGCCGGCCTTTGGCACGCCTGAAATCCCGTATATCTCTACTGGCACTGAGGGTGTGGCCTCTTTAAGCCTTTTGCCCCGGTTATTGAGCATGGCCCTCACGCGTCCAAAGTTCTCTCCGCATATAAAATGATCGCCCTGCCTCAGGGTTCCTTCCTTGATAAGCACTGTTGCAACAGAGCCTTTGCTCTTGTCAAGCTGTGCCTCGATGATTGTCCCTTTTGCAGGCTTGTTCGGATTTGCCTTTAATTCAAGTATCTCTGCCTGTAAGAGTATAAGCTCCATTAGCTCATCAACGCCCTGCCCTGTTTTGGCTGATATCTTGCCGAATATGGTATCACCGCCCCACTCTTCAGGTGTAAGTCCAAGCTCTGCCAGTTCCCTTATGACCTTGTCGGGATTTGCCTCTGGTTTATCCATCTTGTTGATGGCCACGATTATCGGTATATTTGCTGCCCTTGCATGATTAATAGCCTCCCTGGTCTGCGGCATTACGCCATCATCAGCCGCTACAACAAGTATAATTATATCTGTAACCTTTGCGCCCCTTGCCCTCATTGCTGTGAAGGCCTCATGCCCTGGTGTATCAAGAAATGCGATATCACCGCTCGCTCTTTCAACATAATAGGCGCCTATATGCTGGGTGATACCGCCTGATTCACCTGCAATAATATTGGAACTGCGTATGTAATCCAAAAGCGAGGTCTTGCCGTGATCAACATGTCCCATTATAGTAACTACAGGCGGCCTAGGTTTAAGATCCTCCGGTTTGTCTGTGACCTCATCCAGTTTAACCTCCATCTCAAACTGATCGAGTTCAAGCTCATACCCGAATTCATCAGCTGCAAGGGATGCTGTCTCAAAATCGATCTGCATATTGATATTTCCCATAACGCCCATCTTTATAAGCAGTTTTATTAGATCTGCGCCCTTTACACCCATTGCCTTGGCAAGATCAGAGACAGTTACATTTTCAGGCACCTTGAGCCTCCTCTTGCTTGCCTTGGGGGTAGTAATTTCGGTCTGCTTGGGTCTTTTAACACCATCCTTTGTCTTTTTTGATGATTTTCTGTCCTTTAACCTTGGCCTTCTGTCTTCATATAGATCAGCGCGCTCAAATACCTCAAGCTTCCTGTGTCTTATACGAACATCTGACTCCACGTCCTTTTTAGGCTTTTCGCCCTTTTTCCTGTCTTTTCTTTTTTTAGGCCTCCGGTCTTCAGATTCATCATCATAGGATTCTATTCCAATATCAGCAACCGGATAAATTTCCTTTCTCTTGTATTCGGTGGATACCCTGGCAACCTCCTGCTTGGCCTTATCCATCGGTATCTCCGCTTTAGGCGTAACAGCAGGCTCAGGAAGCCTGATAATCCGGGCAGGCCTGTCTTTAATCCTCTTCTTCTGCTTTTTGCCCTGAGCCTTTTCCTGCTCTCTTTCTTCAGCCCTCTCGATATCCAGGGCCTCTTCCTGATCTGTCTCAGCCTCTTCTATCCCAATGGCCTTTACTTCAGCCTTTTCAGTAGAAACAATGGGCTCAGGCTTAACTTCAATATCGATCTTCTTCTCTTCAGCAATTTCCTCAGGAACTGCCTCTGGCTCTTTAGCTTCCTCTGTTGCAGACTTGTCCTGGATAACATGGGTGGCAAACTCTTTGACGGGTTTTTCAGGTTCCGGGGCAGATACCTTTTTAATAATCCTTGCAGGTGTCTCCTTCACAGGGGCAACTATCTCAGGTTCAATTTCAGGCAAAGGCTCTGGCTTCATGGTTTCTTCCATCTTTTCAGTCTCTTCAACCTGAACGACCTTTCTCCTGCGTATCACATTTCTCTGGAGCCGTTTTTCTTCAATAACCTCGGCCACACTACCGGCCTTAACTATTTCCTTTGCCCTTCTAATATCATCGTCATCAAGGGTGCTCATGTGATTTTTTACAGACATGCCACCGGCTTTCAACCTGTCAACCAGTTCCTTGTTGTCAATTTTTAGTTCATTGGCCAGTTCATAGACCCTTACTTTAGACATTTAATCCCCTTTTCTTAATAAATCTCTCCATGCATGTTGAATCATTACAGACGTATGTTCCTCGTCCATTAATCCTTTTGAGCTTATCAATAACTACCCTGTTATCCCCTTTTATAACAAGCCGGATCAGCTCCTTTTTCGCCTTTTTTGATCTGCATGATACACATGTCCTTATCGGGACATGGCCTGTACATCTATTCATCAGTGTTATCTGATTCTTTCTTATCGTTTATGGCCTTTATTCCTGATACTTCAGCGCCGGTATCCTCCAAGTATTCTTTTGCAGTGGCAATCAACTGTGCCGCATCCTTTTCATTCAGTCCCTCAACATTTGCCAGATCAGATAAATTGGCTGATGCAACATCTGCTATTGATCGATAGCCTTCCTGATACAATTCCGTTGCTAAAGCCTCACCAACGCCCTCAAGGCTCAAAAGTGAATTGTATGAGTCTTTAAGGTTTTTGTTGTAATCAGTCTCACTCGTTACATCAAGGTTCCATCCTGATATCTTGGATGCCAGCCTTACATTCTGCCCCCTCCTGCCGATTGCAAGGGAAAGCTGATCGTCAGGCACAACAACAACCATAGAGTGGTTTATTTCGTCCACGATTACCCTGGTAATCTCAGCAGGCGCAAGGGCATTGCATATAAATTTAGCAGGGTCATTATCCCAGGTAACAATATCTATCTTTTCACCTCTTAATTCCTGGACAACAGCCTGAACACGGGAACCCTTCATGCCGACACATGCTCCTACCGGATCGACATCGCTGTCCTTTGACATTACAGCAATCTTGGCCCTGCTGCCCGGTTCACGGGCAACCTGGATAATGCTTACAATGCCTTCTGAAATCTCAGGCACCTCATTCTCAAAAAGCATGGATAAAAAGTTGGGATGTGTTCTGGAGAGTATTATCTGAGGTCCTCTGCTGAACTGCCTGACCTCAAGTATATAAGCCCTCACCCTGTCACCCTGTTTATAGGTCTCTTTGGGTATCTGCTCCTTGACCGGCAGTTCCGCCTCTGCCTTGCCAAGATTTACTATAATGGCGCCTTTATCAAAACGCTGGACAATGCCGTTTATGATCTCGCCTCGTCTGTCCTTAAAATCATCAAACACAACATTTCTTTCAGCCTCGCGGAGCCTTTGCATTATCACCTGTTTAGCAGATTGAGCGGCGACCCTGCCCAGTTCATCCGTTTCCATCCTTATTCCAAGGCTGTCACCGATAACAGCATCCGGGTCAATCTCATGGGCATCTTCAAGAGATATCTCAAGGTTTTCATTTGCCACTTTTTCAACGACCTCCTTGAATTCAAACACCTCTATTTCACCCATCTCTTCATTGAACTTTATTTCAAGATCATAGTTCTGCCCAAGCTTTTTTCTTGCAGCAGCCTTTACTGCCTCCTCAAGGGTCTGTATTAAAGTATCTCTCTCAACACCCTTTTCACGGCCCACCTGCTCCAATACTTTTAATAAATCTGAAGTCATTTTAGATTCACTCCATTATTTGTGCTGTTAACTGTACCCTCTTTGTTATTATCAAAATCATATACCATGTTTGATTTTTCAATATCGTTAAAAGGCAATTCTATTATATTTCCAGATGATTCAAGAAAAACTGTACTGTCAGCGCAGCTTTTCAGTATGCCTGTAAAATTCTTTTGTCCGTTGACAGCCTGTTTCATTTTAAGTTTGACCCTGCTGCCAACAGCCTTTATAAAATCCTTTTCTCGCCGCAGCGGGCGATTAAGACCGGGGGATGAAACCTCCAGTACATATTCATGATCGATAATCTCTTTTATATCGATAATGTCACCAAGCTCTCTGCTCACATCAGCACAGTCATCTATTGTGATACCCTTTTCCTTGTCTATGTAAAGCCTTAAAACCCAGCGTCCGTACATTGACAGATATTCAACCTCAATAAGTTCATACCCCATATCATAAAGCAGGGGTTCAACCAGCTCAAATACCCGATCCCTTATAGTGGAAATATCTGTCAACCTCTATTTTCTCCCAAAACTAATAAAAAAGCGGGTTTTAAGACCCGCTTCAGAATCATGAACTCTATCTTTGGCAAATATGCCTCTGTCAAAAGACCTTTACCAGCATATTGCAAAACATTGTGCCCACAATTCGAAGAAGATCAACCTTAATGGCCAACAACCTCAAAAAGGGAATAAGGAAATATAAGACATTTATGGAGCGGGCAACGGGGTTCGAACCCGCGACACCAAGCTTGGGAAGCTTGTACTCTACCAACTGAGCTATGCCCGCATTCGTTTTATGTCTTTACATACAACTGCGCCTTATTTAAAGAAATAAAAGGCGGCAGTAAAATCCTCTATCATCACCCTATAATAAAAAAGAGATGATGTTTTACTTATTAAAAGTAATTTGGCATTTTTATCATAAGAGAAATGATTGTCAAGAGAATATCTTATATGAGAAATAATATAGCAATCGATCATTTCCGGGTAATTGTTTACCCATTGGCCAAATTAACCTGAAGTAAGTATCTATAATTAAAACATGGCTGGAGAATAGTATTTTTGTTTTTTATTGTCAATCTTTGAAAAAAAAATCATACCATTTTAAAAAATTGTATGTTAATTTATTTTTAAAAAAATTTTTATATACAGGGAGAAAAAGGGTTCCTTGGAAGAAGATTCAAACCGAAGTATCATAAATAAAATTTTATCCTTCATGAATAAGCACCATCCTCAGAATGGCACAGACCTCACTGAAGAGATCAATGATCTTATAGATGAAGGACAGGCAAAGGGGTTTATCACTGATGAAGAATCGGATATGGTTCACGGTGTCCTGGAGCTTAAGGAGACTACAGCCCTGTCAATAATGATACCCAGAACCGATCTTATTTCAGCGCCTATTGATACTACTCTTGGTGAACTTATCAATCTTATTACCACATGCGGCCACACCAGAATACCGATCTACGGGGAAAATATTGATGAGATTATAGGCATACTCCACGCCAAGGATCTATTGAAACTGTTCGGCAGCCCTCCTGATACAAAAATTACCCCTGATATGCTGAGAAAGGCCTTTTTTGTACCGGGCAGCCAGAAGATCAGTACCCTCTTAAGGGATCTTAAAACCAGAAAAAATCATATGGCAGTGGTGACCGATGAATATGGCGGAACTGAAGGCATTATCACTATAGAGGATATCCTGGAAGAAATAGTGGGTGAAATAATGGATGAGCATGATCATGAGGAACCGCTCATGACCAGAATAGATGATCATACAATACTTGCGGATGCGCGCCTCGGGGCAGAAGAGCTGGAGGAGATCTTTAGCATAAAACTGCCGGATGGTGATTTTGAATCTGTCGGCGGGTTCATTATACATATCATGGGCAAGATACCTAAAGCGGGAGATGAGCTTATCTACGACAAACTCAAGATTCAGATCAAATCGGCTGATGAAAGAAGGATAGACAAGGCGCTGATCACCTTTTGTGATACTGAGGATGAAGCAAAAGATACTTTTGCCTGACAATATGCCCTGCCCTTTAAAAAAATTTCAGGGCCATCATTGCTGCATAGATCAATATAAATATGAACCAGATATCCGCCAATAAATACCTGCCCGCAATTGTTTCAGGTCTTCTCTTGACAGCCTCATTTCCGCCCCTTAAATCAGACTGGCTGATCTGGATTGCTTTAATACCCCTTTTGATATCCATAAATGGCGAGACCCCAAAAAGGGCAATCAAACTCGGCCTTATTACCGGGCTGACTCATTATTGCACACTGCTCTACTGGATAATCAATGTGCTATCAAACTATGGAGGGCTGGATATATACACAAGCATTATTGTGCTGCTGCTTTTGTCCCTCTATCTTTCACTCTTTACAGGGGCCTTCTGTGCATTAATAACCATTAAAAGTCAGAGCAGGTTAAGGATATTCCTATTTGCCGCCATCTGGGTATCCCTTGAATATGTAAGGACCTTTTTTCTTACCGGGTTTCCATGGGGGCTCTTGGGGCATAGCCTGTACAGCAGGCTTACACTTGTCCAGATTGCGGATATTACAGGTGTATACGGGCCATCCTTTATTATAGCTGCTGTTAATATCTCTATATTTGAGATCATAAACCAGCGAAGGAATATTCTAAAAAACAGATACCTGATAACAGAAACCATCCTGTTAATAGTGATTTTTGCCCTCTCCTTTTACTATGGAAAAAACGCACTGATAAAATACAGCATTATTAAACCTGAAAACACAATGATCAATGCCGCCATTATCCAGGGGAATATTGACCAGTCAGTCAAATGGGATATCAGCTTCCAGGATAAGACCATTATAAAATATTCGGATATGACCCAAAAAAGTTTTAACACCTCTCCTGATATTGTTGTATGGCCTGAAACCGCTGTCCCTCTCTTTTTCCAGGATGAGAACCCTTTAACAGAAATAATTTACGAGATTGCAAAGGAGGGCAAAACCCATCTTATATTCGGGAGCCCAGGATACAAAAGGGATAGAGACAGGATACTCTACTATAATACTGCCTGGTACATCTCTCCTGAGGGAGAGATAAAGGGCCAGTACAGCAAGAATCATCTTGTACCATTTGGGGAATATGTGCCATTACATAATCTTATTCCATTTGTTTACAGACTTGTACCATCAGCGGGGGATTTTACAAAGGGAGAGTCCGATGCTCCGCTGATGCTTGGCAGCATATCATCCGGGATACTTATCTGCTATGAGGTGATCTTTCCTGACCTGGCGCGAGAGCAGGTACGTAAAGGGGCATCCATATTTATAAACATTACTAATGATGCATGGTTTGGTTACTCAAGCGCGCCATATCAGCACCTGTTCATCTCTATATTCAGGGCAATAGAAAACAGGAGACCCATGATACGTTCCGCAAATACCGGTGTGAGTGCAATCATTGATCCGACAGGTAAAGTAACCGCGCAGGGTGATATCTTTACAGATGAGATCATTACAGGCAGGGTCTCCACCGGCTATAACGAGAAAACCTTTTACACCAATAACGGCGATATATTTGCATTATCTTTATCGATCATATGTTTATTAATATTTTTTATACCCCTGTTTTACAGTAAAACACCTGTGAAAAAATAATCTCATATAATACTGCTACATCATTATCTTGATTAGTCAGGTAGAGGGAATGCATTTCTGGGCATTATTAAAGATTCAAGCACACTGCTTTTAAAACCTGATTAAGGATTTAAAACTACCAAAAAATTCCATTTACCACGGAGGACACGGAGAACACTGAGAAACAAAGTTTTATATGTAATCTTTTTTGCCAGCCATCTTGTTATGTCGTAGTCTTTGACAAAGAGGGAAGCTTTAGCAAAGGTGGTTAGAGACGCTGGATCGGAGAATCCAGTCTTTACGTCATTCCCATGAATATGTGAATCCATCTTATTTTTTTCATCTCCCAACCTTCTATGGGACCACTTGTCAAGCCAAATTAGTATTAAAAATTATTTTAGTCATACCTCTAGCCTTAGGCCATGTGAACAGTAGTAATTTGTATAAA
>CAZXUA010000108.1:0-16352 GCA_964643755.1 uncultured Desulfatiglans sp.
TCCGGCAGCAAGCAACGTATAGATACTTAGCGCAACCATCCATGTGTTGACATCAAGTGATACAGGCGCCCACAGGCCGATCACAATGGATAAAAGACATATAAAAATGGCAAGCGGGACAGTTATCGCAAGGGATATGTTCTTCTTGTAATTCATAAATCCGATTATGGGCGCCAGCACTGTTATAAAAATAACTGAGGTAGATGCGATCCCCCCAATCCTCCCAAAGGCAGCGCCATCCTTTATTACAGTCTTTAATATTACCTGATCAGATGCAAGTTTCATCTGTTCAAGTGAAACAAGCGAGGTAAGGGATGTTGCAGATGCCACCAGAAATGCCGATGTAACAAGAAGTATCATGACGATGGTAAAGGCAATCATAAGCCCGAACCCGAAATCGCCAAGGGATTTCCGGGCGATCTCTGCTATGGATTTACCGCGCTCACGGATTGATACAAAAAGTGTCACATAATCATGAACTGCGCCGAAAAATATGCCGCCTATTACTACCCACAACCAGACAGGGATGGTGCCGTACATGATCGCCATGGTTGGGCCTATAATAGGCCCTGCGCCGGCTATGGATGCAAAATGGTGGGCAAATACCACCTGTCCCTTGGTTGGACAGTAGTCAACACCGTCATTAATTTCGCATGCAGGGGTAATCCTCTGTTTATCTTCACCTAATATCCGTGCTATGCGGCCTGAATAAAACCTGTATCCAAGCAATGTAAAAAGCAGTGCGACAATTAGAAACCAGAGTATATTCATGAGAAAACCTCCTGTAAAATAAACGGCAAGGACTATATTACATGCCAAAGAATGATTCAATACCTTCTTTTTTTAAGGATCTAAAGGAAACCGCCCCCTGTCACATGATGATTTGCTCAGCGATTATCCACTTTCCTTCCATGGTTTCTTCTGGCAGCCTTTTTTTCTTTTCGCTTCAGCCGCCAGATCTTTACCTTCTGGAATATCCATAAAGATATAAAATATGACGGCACAGCAGCCACAATGCCGGTAATAAACCCGCCTATTAGAAGCGCTGAAACGATGGCAAAACCTGAAGAAAAAAGGGTATTCCAGATGACGGATATCTCATCATGACGATTTATTGAAGCCATGATCGTCTTTATGATCTCATGCCCACCCTCAAGGCGCAGTAGATAGGCCCCCAGTTTATAGTCATAAAAATAAATAAAGTACCAATTAAGGGGGTTGCTTACCCAGGTTCCAATAGCGGCTGTTATCTTACTGGCCCTGAAACAAAGCGCAATAGCCACTGCAAGGGCAATCTGAAAGGGGAGTATCGGCATCATGCCGGCAAAAACACCTATAGCCATGCCAATGGCAAGCTCGTGTGGTTCACCCTTGAGGTGTAGAAGTCTGAGATAATAAAATTTTAACTGTCTTTTCAAATAGGCAGTTTGGGAATTCCATTCCATGGTTTATATCATGTTAAAATAAAATTTCATTGGAAACTTAATGAATAAAAATATGTCCGTCAATAGATTTCGCTTAATAAAACTGGCATTTCCCTAGTAGTCATGTTTTATATTAATGCCCATCTCTGTATCAGCATTTTCTCCCACGCTGGTATCAACGGTTATGCTGGGTGAAAGCTCCCACCTGATCGAGAACTTGCCGCTTTCAGCGCTTATCCCCTTTTCAATTTCTACATAAAATCTATCCCCAAGATATTTACCTGCGCTTAAGGCAGATTCACCAGGGCTTTCCTCTGACTGTTTTACCTGCAGCCAGTCCACCCCTATGAGATTTCGGGTATAGGCGAGGGGGTCAAAACTCTTTCTGCCCATCAACTCATTTACCGCGCCTGCAAGCTGCAACGCCTGTATGGGGGTAATCTGGGATGCCTCCCTGTCAAAAAGTATCCTTGACATGATTTCATCCTGTGGCAGGGCAGGCTCCGAATAGAGTGTGAAAACCGGCGATTTCATATTTCCTTTCAGGTTTACATAGGCAGAGATATTATTATTGACTGCCCTGCCAGTCACCTCAAAATAGGGCTCAGGAGGCGATTTCCCTGAAAAAATGACCCTCCCCTGTGTAAGCATAAAAGGCCTTGAGAGAAAGTTGTAATTTCCCCTTACAAGGGTAAGTTCACCGCTAAAAACAGGGGCCTCAGCTGCGCCTTTTATATTAAGAGCGCCCTTCCATTTTGATTCAAGCCCCCTGCCGTATATATAGATCCTTCCGTTGCTCGATAATGAAACATCATAATTGATCCTGCCCTTTTCAGCTC
The DNA here is from genome assembly GCA_964643755.1 of uncultured Desulfatiglans sp. Classification (GTDB taxonomy): domain Bacteria; phylum Desulfobacterota; class DSM-4660; order Desulfatiglandales; family HGW-15; genus JAAZBV01. The sequence goes on from CAZXUA010000108.1 coordinate 2,264, forward strand.
TCACAGTGACCTTTTCAGTTTCCTGCATGTCATTTATATTGATCTCCCTTATTTCAAGCTCAGTGATCGCATATGGCAGCTTTTCAGGGATCTCAATATCTGCCTTTTCGATATTTAACCGGCCCGAGATGCTGTGTTCATTAGCTGTCCCGGATATCTCTGCCCTTCCGCCAGCAGTAATGTTTAGCATATCATGGCCAGTGTAATTCATCTCTTTAAGCGAGAGGGAGAGGTTATACCTGAAACTCCGCAATGTATCAAAACTGATCTGGCCGCTTCCTGTGACTTTCCCTTTTGATCCGTCATCAGCAGAAATATTTTGTGCAATAATTTCGCCCCTGTCAGCAGAGATATCAGCCCTGACATTGTTAATGTTTATACCCATACCAATATTCTCATAGACCCCGTCTGAAAATGTTGCACTGCCTGTTATAAGCGGAGAGGTGTAAAGCCCGTTTATATCAAAATCAGCAATAAGCCTTCCCATGACCCTCTGGTCATGGATATCAAAAAGCGATGCAACAGATGCAAGGTCAAACTCTCCTTTAATGCTTCCATTCAGCGGGGCGCTATCATCAGTATCAAACATGAAGGGATAGATGGAAAAACTGCATGGTACCCTCATCATGCCCTTGATAGTGGTGCCGGATATCCCATAAAGGCTGAGCTCTCCAGAAAAAGAGTCGCTATTTACAAAAAAAGATGCGCCTATATCAACAGGTGGAATCCTGCTCTTTTTTATCTCCTTAATTCTGACTCCTCTTATATCCAGGCTGCCCGATATATCAGGCATTTTAGGCATGCCCATGATAGTGATCTTCCCGGCCATTGCGCCTTCAAGGTCATTTACACCTGCCAGGGAGAGGAGGGATAGAGGTATCCTTTCAATGTGAATATCACCATGCATTTCACCGGTTGAATAATTTAAAGACCCTGTGATCTTTCCTGTATCAACACCAATATTGATTCCCCTTACAAGTGCCTCATAATTCGAGTAGTACACCATTAAAGGTTCTGCAAGTGTTATATGGGTCTCACCGAATGAGGCCTTAAGGGTGGTCAGCCCCGCCTCTTTTTTATTGCCAGTATCGGCATATGCGGCCTCTCCCTCAAAGAGTGTTCCGACAGGGGCGTAACCCTTGCCTTTAAAAAAAATCCGTGCGTCCTCTTTTCTGCCGCTGGCAGTCATATCTACTGTTTCAAGCTTAACCCCCTTGTATTTATATTCACTGAGAGATGTCTTAAGCATGAAATAGGGAGAGCCGAACATATCCAATACATAGCCTGTTATATCTATACCCTCTGCAAGATTCTCTTTATACCCCGCATCCCTTGCAGAGAGCCGGAACTCCACTTTCTGGTTCTCCTTCTCTTCACTGAAGACAATCTCTCCTGATGCTGCGCCTGTTGCTTCATACCCTGACACGGAGGTTATTTCCGAGAGATCATCCGCTGAAACACTGATCATGCCGTTTAATAAATGGTTTATCCTGCTGTAGTTTATGTCCCCATTAATTCTGCTCTCCATGCCGGATATGTTGATCTTCTCAAATAATATATCCCTGTCAGAAAAGGCAAGATCAGACATAATATTAAGACTGTGTTCACCCCTTTGCACCCGTGCAGATATTTTTCCATCGCCTTTATTATCCCTGAATCCCCCGCTGATCCTGGCAGAAACCCTGTCTGCGCCGGCGCCTTTATATGAAAACCGGTTAATATCAGCATCGGCTGTGGCTGTAAAAATATCATTATCCCTCTGGAGCATAAATATTATTTCACCGGAGCCTGTTATCTTCTCATTCATGTACCCTGAGAGTGTATCAAGGTCATGCAAACCGAGTTCACCTTTAAGAAACAGACTGTCATTGATAAAATCCATATCCCCTGATGCAAGCAGTGTAAAATATTTTGATTCGACCTTAACCTTTTCCGCTTTAAGTTTCCTGCCCGCCCTGTTAATCAGGTCAAACCCGTAGGATACCTTTTTGTCATGGTACCTTTTCACTCCGGAACCGATCATGATCTCGCCAATAGAACCGCTACCTGATAGAGCTATTTGAGGTGCATGGTTTATTTCATCCATAAACCTTGCCTCTCCACTCCCGCTTATATCATGGAGTTTCGCCTCTTCATTCACAAGCTCAGCAATGCGATAAGTTATATCAATATCGGGCCGAAGCAATTTACCTTTTAAACTGCCTTCCGCCTTTAATCCGTAGGCTATATATCCCCTCATATAATGTTCAAGACATTTTGTATCCCTGATATCCAGATGAAAATCCCCTGCAACTGAAAGATCAGCAGGGGTAAATGCGCCCCTGTAACCTGAGATAATCTCGCCTGTTCTTATTTCAAAATTATTAAACAGTATCTCCTTATTGGGTACCAGCTCTGCATCTATACTGAAATCAACAGAGGGAGATATGCAGATGTTCCCCCCACTTAAAATGGTATCAGCAGGTCTAAACCCCCCTGAGATATTAAACCTGTAATCCTTGTTCAGTTCAACCCGTATGTCAGAGCTTATGCCCCCTGTATCACTGCTTGATGCATTGAGCCTCCCGTTAAAGTCTGCATTATTTCCCTTTCCCTCAAATTCAAGGCTTAAATCAATGCCTGTGCCGGTTAATCTGTAAATAAGGCCCATGCCCGGATCCCTTGCTGAAAGCCTTGCTTCAATCTCCCTGTTCCTGCTGTTGATCAGGGCATAAAACACAAGAGAGCCCGCATGGCCGCTTGTGCCGGCAATATTAAGGTTCAGGGCAGTGACCTCACCAAGAGCCGTATCTGTGATGCCGCCATTTAGAGAGTATTGAGCGGGCTCACCGAGAATCCCTTTATCAAGATCAATATGAGGCGACTGAATATCCTCGATCGTTAACCATGAAGGAAATGAAGGTATTGAAAAACCCACCTGCATCTCTTTGCCGTCCACTTTATCCCTGAGGGGCAACCGTTCTACAGCAGCCCTGGCAACATTTATCCTTTTAATGTAAAGGCGGCCAGTGAGAAGTTTAGCAGGGAGTATCTGCACGGAACACCCGCTGAGGTAGATCCATCTGCCCTCTTTGTCATGGATGCCAAGTTCGCTGATAACAAAGTTGAAGGGCAATAGCCCTTTTATTTTACCTGCCTCAAGCCTGATACTCTGTTCTGAAAGGATATATCTGTTGATAAGATTAACAGAGACCCCTTTTATGTAGTCTGTCTGGATCATGGCAAAGAGGAGTATGCATACCAGAACAGAAACAGAGATAAAGAGCGCTCCATACCATGCACCCTTCCTGATTATTCTGTGTACCACTGATATCTTCATATTATACCCTGTTAAAATGCCTGCCCCAAGCTGATATAAACCTGAAAGGAGTTGTTAATATCCCTTTTATCAAGGGGGATACCGATATCAAGCCTTAATGGGCCAATGGGTGTGAAGTATCTGAAACCCATGCCTGTGCCCCATTTGACAGTCTCATCATTGCCAAACGGCCTTTCTGAGAAGGCGCTCCCTCCATCCAGAAACAGGACAAGCCCCATATTTTTTGTAAGCCTCCATCTTGATTCAAGTGACATTTCGAGTAAAGAGTTGCCTCCAAGGGGTGTTGTGCCTGATAAAGGGCCTACAGACTGAAATGGATAACCTCTTACTGATCCCCCTCCTCCTGCATAAAACCTTTCAGTGGCAGGGATCTCCGTATGACCAGCGCCCTTGATTATCCCAAATGTTATGCTTCCGGCCACTACTGAGACAGGATCATCCATTATCTTAAAATAGTGTCTGTAATTTATAATCCCTTTATTAAAGAACAGGGATTCATAAGAGAGTTCATAAAAAGGTGTGATTTTAACTGAGAACCTGCCGCCTCTTACAGGGTCAAGCAGGTCATCACTTGTGTCAAGAGCCAGGTAAAGGGGAAGAGATATCTGGGAGTAACTGTTAACAATGCCAAGCTGATCTATCTCTGACCACTTGTAAGTGAGGCCAAAACCTGTATCCAGTTTTTCTGTCAGTTGCCTGTCAATAAAGATGGATCCTGAAAAGCTGTCGCTTGTATAGGCATCAGGCTCCTCATAGGATTTTTGAATGGAAAACCCCAGCGACTGATCCTTTCTCAGAAACAGAGGCTTTTTGAAGGCGCTCTCCGCTGTCACTGCATAGTCTGACAGGGAAATATTCAGACTCACCTTTTCACCATTGCTGAAAAGATTTCTGTTTTCCCATGAAAATTTCAGACCCGGCCCCTCATCCGTATGGTAGCTCACGCCGGCGCTCACAGTGCTGTGTTTACGCTCGGTAACCTCGACCTGAACCAGCAGGGTCTCTTCTGACTCGCCCTTTGTCTCTATGATCCTTACTATTGAAAAGAGGCCGAGATTCATGAGCTCTGAATAATAGCCTTTAAGAAGCTCCGGGTCATATATATCCCCCTCTTTCCAGGGCATAAGTTTTAACAGAAACCCCGAATCAATATCTGTCAGTCCGCTGAATGAGGTCTTTCCAAATCTGGCCCTCATGCCAGGGTTTATTAAAAATTTCACCTTTACAGTATCTTTATCATGATCCGCAACTATCTCTCTCTTTTCAACAACAGGATATGGAAATCCCTGTCTCTTTAAAAGAAGGAGGAGTTTTTGTTCACCATAAAGAATAACCTTTGAACGGTATGCCTTTTTTAAAAAAATCCCCAACTCAGAGAGATCAGGCCTCCTGATATCCCCTTTAATATCATCAGGAAAAACAATATCAGCCGATTCAAGTATAAATCTTTTATTGAGGGTAAAATTAAATATAATCGACCAGGGGCTTTTATTCGTATCTATGCTCTCTCTGATTTCAGCCTTGAAGTAACCCTCTGACTTGAGGAACCTTTGAAATAGGGCTATATCTTCACTGACCCTTTTTCTGAGCATACTCATTGAACCAGATGGCCTTGATGATAACTCAAGGGTCCGGGAAAGGTCGCGGATAGTTTTCAGGAGGGCATTATTTTTTATGCCTCTGAACTCAACCTTATATATGGCTTCTTCCTTACAGAGGCAATAGCTCCCTTTAAAAACCATACTCAAAAAAAATAAAATGAGGACTACATGAAAGATGGCCGAAGATGCCCCGGATATGATTGATATTTTTTTGATGAAAATCCCCATAAATGATCAGATAAACGACTGGCCCCAGCCTGCCTGAACACTGGCCTGATGTACCTGCTGGTTCAGGCAGGCTGCCGGTCCCAAAATCGGAAAGGGCTTTATGTTTTACTGTTCACATCAAGCCCTGCATTTTTAAAAATATACTCATAGAATTCAGGCCGTGTAAAATCGGGCTGCATCCACCTTTTTAAACCGGTGTAACCCTGTCCCATGCGCTCTAACTGCCTTAATGCTTCAATAAATTCATCAAGTCTCTTAACAGGGATTGAAAAGATGACCCTGTCTTCATCGGTTAAGGCCCTTTCATATTCGCCCGGATCAGGGAATGTGACCCTGTAATTTCCGCTTAAAAATACCGGCACCACAGAATAGACACAGGAGTCAAAGGGTTCAATATCAGAATCCACATGGTATTCACCCCTGGCAAACTTTAGCGCCATAAGTGAGCTTCTTAACTGGCCATTGTTAAAATAGATCAATATGACATCAGGGATAAACCTCGCTGTGTTAAGCGGGGCAGAGAGGATACCGATATATTCACCGGTCGGAAGCGAGGGGAGCGCATCTGCAAGTTCCCTTGTCCATTTAAGTATGCCCTTCACGGAATCAGGGGCATCATTGATCCCCGCATCAATAACATCAGGGGATGCAAGCCCGTACGCAACAAGGGGCGCCCAGCAATACTGGTCTTCCTTGAGTATGGCCACGGTTTCACCCTCGCGCCTTGACATGGCAAATGCCTGGCACTGGGCAAGATGAATGCCCTTATCCCTTTTTGGCCTTAATGCGTTTTCAGGTATTTCATTCTCGCTTTTTATAAATTTGACGCCTATGGGAGGTGTTTTCAACCTTAAAAGAGACTCTATATCAAGACTGTATTTATTAATTTTTTCAAGCTCATTCATATTGTTTTACCCCCGTTTTTTTATGGATTATTTCAGCTTGATAAATGTCCGGGGGCACAGTGCTCTGTGCCCCTGCCGATAAAACGTTATCACCCGCTGTGCCAATATACCTATCAATTATTCAGAACCAACAACCGTTAAAGTCATCTCAATCAACTCCTCTGAATTTCCACCTGCCATTATCTTAAATGTGCCAGGCTCCACAACCCTGTGCATATCCCGGTTTAAAAATGAGAGCTCTTCAGGCCCTATCACAAATTCAATGCTCTTTGTCTCGCAAGGCTCGATTGAAATACGTTTAAACCCTTTAAGCTCCTTCACAGGCCGTGTAACAGAACTCACCTCGTCTCTTATATAGAGCTGAACCACCTCATCGCCTTTAAGCCTCCCGGTGTTTGTCACTCTGACATTTGCCTTTGTTTTACCATTTATCCCTATCTTATCAGATGATAGCTTGATACCATCATATCTGAATGTTGTATAGCTCTTTCCCCAGCCGAACGGATAGAGGGGTTTATTTGTTGAGTCTACATACCCGCGCCTTGCGGTAGGCTTATGATTATAAAATACAGGCAGCTGCCCTACAGACCTTGGGACAGTCAGGGGGAGTTTACCACCGGGATTGTAATCGCCAAAAAGGACATCAGCTACTGCGTTTCCTCCCTCCTGACCAAGGTACCACCCCTCAAGGATGGCAGGCACATTTTCAGCTATATAGTTTATGGAATTTGGCCTGCCATGAAGCAGAAACACCACAACGGGTTTTTTCAGATTCAGCATCTCCTTAACCAGATCATTCTGGTTGCCCAAAAGCTCAAGGCTGTCCCTGTCGCCAAGGTGGCCTATCCATGCCTCACGTGAAGTAAACTCATTTCCTCCAAGGGCAAGTATTATCACATCCGCATCCCTGGCTGCCTTAATTGCCTCCTTTATGCGTTCTGCATTTTTTATCGGGTCAGCGGGTTTAGGGTCTTCAAAGGTAAATACGGTCGAATCGGTCTCTGTGATCTTACATCCCTCAGAATATATTACCTGCTGGTCTGAAGCGATCCTGTTCTTTATACCCTGAATGATATCAACGCCGCCTTCAGGAAAGCCGCTGTAGTTCCCAAGGTGCACCCCCTTTGCATTTGGCCCTATTACGGCTATCCTTTTATATTTATTCCTTGAAAGGGGGAGAAGATTATTTTCATTCTTTAAGAGGATGATTGACTCCCTTGCCGCCTTTAATGCAAGGGCCTTATGTTCAGGGTTTTGATAGACCTTTTCCGCATAATCAGGGTCAACAAAAGGGTCATCAAAAAGGCCTGTAACAAATTTTGACCGCAGCACCCTCCTCACACATTTATCTATTGCTGCCTCTGACACAACACCCTTGTTTACAAGCTCGACCAGCGCATCATACATCTCGGTATAGGGGAGTTCTATATCCACACCCGCCTCAATCGCCTGTCTGGCAGCCTCCTCCTTTGATGCTGCAACAAAATGTTTTTCCTTTAACTCCTTTATGCCGTAATAGTCAGATACCGTATGACCCGTAAAACCCCACTCGCTTCGAAGTATGCCTTCAAGCAGTTTTATATTTGCATGAGAGGGGATGCCGTCTACCTCATTGTATGATGGCATGATGCTTTCAAGGTTTGCCTCTTTGACAGCCGCCTCAAAGGGTTTAAGAAAATATTCCCTGATAACCCTTTCAGAATAATTTGCAGGCCCGACGTTTGTGCCGTTTTCAGGCTGGCCGTGCACGGCAAAATGTTTTCCTGTTGCAATAACATGCTTCTTGTCTATAGAGGCTGATTTGCCCTGGAGGCCTGATACTGCTGCAACCCCTATCCTTGATGCGAGATAGGGGTCTTCGCCATAGGTCTCCTCTGTCCTCCCCCATCTGGGGTCTCTTACTATGTCAAGCACAGGGGCGAGCACCTGCTGCGCCCCCCTTGACCTTGTCTCAAGGGCGGTAACAGTAAAAACATCGTTTACCAGATCAGTGTCCCATGTGGATGCAAGTGCGATGGCCTGTGGAAAGGATGTTGCCTTTGATATGGCAAGCCCGTGCAGCGCCTCTTCATGAAACATGACAGGGATTCCCAGCCGCGTGTTTTCCATGATCCACTTCTGTATGGTATTTGTAAACTCCGCCATCTCCTTTGGGCCAAGCCTCAACCCCGGTCTTGATATCTGGCCAATACCGTTTTTAAAATATTTAACAGCACGCTCCGGGACAATCTTACCATCCTTATCTATAAATGATGTGGCTGCATCGGAACCAAACCCCAGCATGGGCATTGTGCTTGTAAGCTGTGCCACCTTTTCTTCTAAAGTCATCCTGGGAACAAGATCCTTCACCCTGTCTTCAACAGGAAGGCTTTTGTTTTTGTATGCAGGGATATCCTGTGCTAATACTGCTGCCTGCAACATTAAAAGTAAGAGTAGTACTTTCATCCGGGCATATCTCCTCACCAATGAGTTATCCGAAACAAAAAAAAACACTGAAATATATCTCAGAAATGGACAGGCTTAAATCTATAACACCTGAAGGGTTAAAAATAAAGTTAAATATCCCATGCCTTGATCTGGCAGATACTTTCCATTAGTTCAACCATATACCCTGAATTGACTCTGATAACTCTCCATGATAGTCTCTTTTAAATCTTTACAACTCCCAGGGAGTTAAAATGAAACTGAAATCTATTTGCTGTGATGCCCTTGCACGATATGCCTATTATTGCGCGGCTCAATCTCCGCACCTGATTGATATTGAGCTTGTATCAATGGGCCAGCATATAAATCCAAAGGAACTGAACAGGATCCTTCAGGAAAAGATAGATGGTGTCACAGATAAAAGTTATGACGCAATACTTATGTGCTACGGCCTTTGCGGGCAGTCTACAGCAGGGCTCATCTGCCGCAATATCCCGATCATTATACCGCGCGCCCATGACTGTATAACCCTATGCCTTGGCTCAAAGGAGAAATATAAAGAGCAGCAGAGAAGATCTCCCGGCACCATATGGTATACAAAGGATTATATGGAGCGTCTTGATAATGCAACCGGAGGAACCGGTATGGGGGCAGATAGCGCAACTCTCTATGATGAAAAGGCATATGAGGCCATGGTTAAGCGCATGGGCAAAGAAAGGGCCGACAGGATAATCGCCTCAATGAGCGACATGACAAAACACTATGAGCGTATTGTCCTTATAGAACAGGGGATTGTTGAAGATAAAAAGGCAGAGGAGTTTGTCAGTAATGAGGCATTAAAAAGGGGGTGGCGTTTTGAAAAGATAAAAGGGGATATCAGGCTGATAAAAGGGCTTATGGATGGAAAATGGTCTGAAGCGGATTATCTTTATCTAAAACCAGGGCAAAGGATCACCATCGGTTTTGGCGATATGATATTAAAGGCGGATTGATTTCAAGTTCTTTTTTTTGAGGCAGGGGCAGTATTTAATCCTTACCAGCAATTGTGTAGAATAAAGGCATGCCTTGTCTCTGCGGGTTGGGATATAATTAACCATCGCAAAGGCTTCCGAGTCCTTTAGAGGCTGCAACGAAACAAGAACCCCAAAATTCATCAGTGGAAAAACATCCTCTCTTTTATAAGCGGCGGGATACCAGTAGGGAACTTTTATTACAGCAGAAAATTTTTAAGGAATACCTCTGTACCATTTTTCCATCAGATCAAGAACCCTGTCCCGGTTATTCCTTTTCTGGTTTAAAATAACAACAAAGGTGTCAAGCTTACCTTTGTCATTAAAATACCCAGCATAGCAGTAGATGCCGTTCATGGTCCCTGATTTTATATACCTGCCCTTTTCTAATGGAAGCAAATCAGCATAGGGTCTGAACCTTTCAAGCAGATCCATCATTGCCGTAGCGGTAACCCTGTTGTTTCTTGAGATGCCTGCCCCCTCTTCAAATTTTATTGACTTTGATGAGCCTGGAAAATTTTTATCAAGGTATTCCCTCATAAATCTCCCCGCCTTTTCCCATGTAGCCGGATATCCATATGCCCAGGCTCCAAGGGTAAGATATATCTGATTGGCGGTAAAATTACTGGAATAGTAGAGCATCCCCCGAATAACCTCATTCAGACTCTTTGATGAGTAGTGTACATAGAGAGGATTGAGTTCCTGCGGGGTTATTTTTTCCGCAGCAGCGCCCTTTCCCCTTACCCCGTTATTGAGCTGGATAGCCCTGAACAGTTCCTCCACATATCTGGATATATTCCTGCGTGATTTTGACATGTTGATCCGGTACTTGCCCGGTTTAAAACCCCGGCCCAGCGCCTTCATGATCGAAAGTGTCGGGGTCTGATTTTCCGCTGAGGTTATTGTGCCATTCTTGTCAACTTTGAAGTGGATAGTATTAAAATTCACTGCAATGGGGCTGTTTATTACATCGTATGGATTAAGGCTCTCGCTTACCCCGGGTGTTATCTGTGGTATATCAAACTGGCTGTTATCAAGATAAATATTGTTTATCTCTGATACACCGCTTTTTTTAAGGGCCTTAATTATGTTATCGATCTCCTCCGAAACAAGTGATGGGTCTCCATACCCCTTTATATAAAGGTTATGGGCCTTATCCTGAAAGAATTCGGTTTTAAAATGATAATCCTCTCCAAGGGTTTCAAGCGCTGCAAGGGTTGTTGCGAGTTTCCATATGCTTGCAGGTATAAATTCTATCTTTTCGTTATGGGAAAAGATATGCCTCCCATTTTTTGTGGCCGCATAACCGCCATTCTCAACCAGACAGTTGATCATCTCCTCATAGGGCTTGCCGCCAGAGGCATGGAGCATAATCCCGGGGTAAAGGAGGATAAAAAATATCAAACCATAAATCTTATAAAGGGATGACCTGGCCATATTGAATATTATCATACACCTTAAAAAGCTAAAGGAACGGATTGGTCATCTTTTCGCGCCCAACTGTGGATGAAGGGGTGACACCGTAATCATGTCCGGGCCAGACGATTGTTTCATCCGGTAGAGTCATGAGCCTCTTTTTTATTGAGTTCATAAAGGTGTTATAATCACCACCAGGGAAATCCGTTCTGCCGATCGCGCCCACAAAAAGTGTATCGCCTGTAAAAAGATTGCCATCCCCGTAAAGGCACATGCCTCCAGGGGTATGGCCTGGGGTATGTATTACCTCAAGTTTTACATCGCCTGCCTCTATATAATCATTATCCTTCACACATATATCAGCAGGGGGCGATGGTGCAAAACCCATCTGAATCGCATGGTCGCGCCACTGCGGCAGGCTGAAGAACTGATTATCCACTTCATGCATAATTATCTGTGCGCCTGTAAGCTCCTTCATCCTGCCATTGCCACCTGTATGATCAGCATGGCCGTGGGTGTTTACTATATATTTCAGGGTTAACCCCTTTTCAGTTATTCTTTGAAAAATAAAATCCTCATCACCTGCCGGGTCTATTGCAATGGCCTCCTTTGTTCTGGGACATGACACCAGGTAGCAGAACACATCCATAAAACCCACTTTTATCTGTTCAATATCCATCTTGTTCTCCAGTTCGATTTAAAGTAAAGAGGTAACAGGGGATAGAATATAGAAAAAGCTCTTTCCTCTTTCCTATTTACTATTCACTAATTCCTGTTTGCTCTGTTTTTTCCAACTCATCTATAAGTGAAAAGATCTCCTTTTCAGACTCTTTAAAGCCGGGCTGAATATCCTCCCGCCTGATAATAATAAATTCCCCTTTTGCCTTTGCAAGCAGTGAATTTTGATTATCCCTGAGTTCACCTGCAACGTTTAAAATTTTATCATCCTCACTGTTTGTTAATATGCTTCCGCTTGCTATAAGTGGCACGCCGGTCTTAACAGGTTTTATATACTTTATCTCAAGCCTTCTGGTTACAAAAAAACACCTCTTAAAATAGAGGATGGTCCATGACATCACCTCATCAAGGATTGTAGAGATGATGCCGCCGTGGGCAATATCAGACCATCCCACGTGATAATGGCTTAATGTGATTTCTGTATAGACCTTATTGTGAGAGGCGTAAAATTCCAGGTTCAGACCTATGGGGTTTGCTGTGCCGCATGCAAAGCAAAGATAGCCTTTCGGTTTTTTGATTTTTAGTTTATCCGCCTTTGTTACTCTGTTTTCTGTATGCATTATCAGGTCTGTAAGGTTACTTTATTATACATACCCGGATAAAATAATCATCCGGGTACGTTTTTATAAGCTTTTGGCTGATCCGCCGTCGCCCAAGGCTATGGCGGGACAGGAAGCTGAATTCCAATAGCTTACTACTTTCAAACTATATGCTGAAATCCGAGTCCCTTCCATTTTTCTGTGATCTCATTACCATCACCTTGCAGAGGTCATACATGACCTTGAAGGGCTGAATGTCCGTAATACTGTAAACAAAACGCCCCTTGTCTATTGCGATTGACTCAGGGTCATCGCCCCTTTCAAGGCGGTCAAGCAGTTCATTATGATACTCCCTTGTTGCATCCATTGCGCTCTTAAGATGTGCTTTTACATCGCCCTCGATTATGTGGTTATGGCTGAGCACAGCCCTTTTTGCAGGCAGAGTTGCCAGCTTTCTTATGCTGTTGCAGTAATCGGGGAGGGATACAAAATAGTTCGGCCAGAAGGCGTCCTTTTCAGGCACATAAAAACCTGTTGAATCCCCTACAATAAGGGTGCCCTCTTTTTTGTCAAAAAAGGAGAGATGACAATATGAATGGCCTGTGGTTTCATAGACATCCCATACAACACCTTGCCCCAAATCGAGCGTATCCCCCTCCTTTACTGTCTGATCCACCTGAAAGGTGTAATCCTCAGGCACAGGGGGGAGTTCCTCTATCTCATTCTTTGCCTTCATAAGCTGTGCAATACCGGTGTCCACAACCAGGAATTCATGGAACAGCTCTGTTTTGCTGAACACCTTTTCAGCATTCGGGCTTGCTATCAGCTTTATATGGGGCCAAAGTGTTTTAAAGTGAGGGATGCCTCCGATATGGTCAGCATGGGTATGGGTCAATACAATATATTTAATGCTCTTTGGATCAATCCCTAAGAAATTGATCTGATCTACAATAATCTGGAATGTAGGCCCTGTTCCACCCTCAATAAGCATACCGTAATCGCCCATTGACAGGAAGGATGGGAAGGCAGGGGTGCCTAGTTTATAAAAATTTTTAGTTACCTCAATTGGGGGATGTTGCTTTATATTCATCTAATCTGAATCCTCCTTATTATTTGTATGAAACAAAAGTATTTCTTTGAAATTGGCATACGACAAAAAACGCCAGGGCGCGTGCCCGGCGTCTTTTGACCTGTTTATTCACACACGCTTTTTTTTAACAGGCCTTTCTTTTATAAAAGAAAACCTGAAAAAATATTTTAATACTCTGATTTTCCATCATTTTTATCATAATGGCGAATCTTACATTTAAGCATTTCTTTGTCAACAATAAAAAGCCCATCAGGTAAAACAGGATAATTTGTCATAAAATAGAGGTTTAATCACATCTGTTTAAAAAGGTGAAGAAAGTTGCGACTTACGATGAGTATTTCTCCTCTATTAGTTTTACAAACCAATTACCTATTGCCTATAACCTACTCCCCATTACCCATAACCTATCGCCTATAACCTGCTTCCAGCTTTGACCTTTTATTCTCCTGCCCAATGTTCAGTTTTCTGCTACTGACAAATCAATCATTAATACAATAAGCAATGGAAGACTGTAATGTCCACACCCTGTTGGGTCTTCCTAACGGGACATATCCCCTACTGCCAGGGAGTAAAGGCGAATGTGATCTTTTTTCAAAAGGGTTCAAAAGAGGAGTTAATAATCCACCACTTTAAAAGTGGCAAATTCTGGATTATGTCTTATGTTAGATTTTTTTAGGAGACAAAATGAGTTAAGACTTCAAAAGTCGGAAAACCAGAAATCTGGTTAGAGAGAATTAAAATATTATAATACCTGTTACAGAATACCTTCTGGATCACATAATCTTCAACGCAAAAGGATATTATTCCTTTGCTGAAAGA
>CAZXUA010000109.1:0-16216 GCA_964643755.1 uncultured Desulfatiglans sp.
TACACCCTATCCTACACTCTTTCCCTACACGACGCTCTTCCGATCTTCCAGCCGAGGGATTTTACAAATGTCTTTATCCTGTACGCAGGGCTCATACTGCTTGTAGCAGGAACAATAGGCGCAGGCATACAGGGTTTTACTTCTGCGATGCCAGCCTTCAATATTGCAGGAGGGGCATCTTCGCCTTCCCTGGGGCTTATCTGGCCATTTCTGTTTATTACTGTTGCCTGTGGCGCTATATCCGGGTTCCATGCGCTGGTGGCCGGGGGAACTGTTTCAAAACAGGTCACATGCGAGCCCCATGCGCGTGTAATAGGCTATGGCGGTATGTTGCTTGAGACCATGCTGGCTGTTGGTGTGATTATTGCCCTTTCGGTAGGCATCCCCTTTGATGAGTATGCAAACATAGCCCATCCGCAAACAGGAAGTTCAAATCCTATTCTGGCCTTTGCCCTGGCAATGAGCGGGCTTATGCACAAGGGGCTTAATATCCCTATGGTTTATGGAACGGTCTTTGGCATACTCATGGTAGAGGGGTTTGTTGCAACCACCCTTGATACTGCTGTGCGTATCAACCGCTATCTGTTTGAGGAGCTCTGGTCTATACTTTTCAAGAACCCTCCGAAATGGTTAAGGTCATATATCTTTAATTCATCATTATCGGTAGCCCTCATGCTTATACTGGCATTTACCAATGCGTTCAGCGCTATATGGCCCATTTTCGGGACAGCAAATCAGCTTCTGGCTGCCCTGACCCTGATAACACTGGCGGCATGGCTTGCGGCAAACAGAAAGAAAAATGTGTTTCTCCTTTTGCCAGCGGCATTTATGATAATCACAACCATCTTTGCCCTGATCTTTCTGGCTGAGCGTTATTTTACAAAGGGAAATTATATACTGCTTGCGGCTGATATTGTTATGATACTGCTTTCAGCAGGTCTGATAGGGGTGGCAGTAAAGACATTTTTAAAAAAGGAGAGATAATAGAGGCGGATTTATTATAGAATCAATATCAGATTGCCGATTATAAAAACAGCCCTGTTGATTGCTTTTGCCAGGGCTGTTTTTTAAAAGGGTTGCAGGGCATCATTAAATTTTATCATGCCTTGACATATTGTTATATTCTGGTAGCATTGCACAGGCTAATTGCCCCATGGCTAAGGTCAGTATTATCGGACAAATCATCCGGGCTGTCTTTAAAAGGCATTATATGACATAAACTGATCAATATAGTTAAATGGGTGTTTTACGGACAATTTTATAACGAGGTTATAGTATGAAGATTAAGATTGCACTTTTCTCATTGATTATTTGCGCTCTCTTTTCGTTCCTCATGATTTCGGGTTCATCCGGCACAGAGGGAAACAAAAGGATAGTCCTTGCTTATAGTAATAATATTGAGGGGTATCTTGAGCCATGTGGGTGAGCTGATACCGGTGAGATGCTCGGCGGGCTCTATAAAAAAACAACATATTTTAATGATTACAAAAAAACTGAAAAGAATCTGGTTATTGTAGATTCCGGTGACCTGCTTAACGAACATGCCCAGATAAAAGAATCCTTTATGCCTACAGCAAAACTCAAGGCGGAACTGATAACAAAGGTAAATAAGGATATTGGCATTGATGCAATCAATGTCGGCGAACTTGAACTTGCCCTTGGCATTGATTACATAAAGGAGCTTGAGAAAAAGTATGATGTCCCCTTTATCTCTGCCAATATAGTAAATGATAAAAATGAGCTTTTATTCAAGCCATATGTCATAAAACAGATTGATAATATTAAGGTTGGTATAATCGGCATTATGGGTACCACAAATGATGTTGCAAAACCATTCGGGGATATTGTCGGGTCTTCATTATCAGTGCTTAACCCTTTAGAAACGGCAACGGCCAAGGTGGCTGAACTCAGGGATAAGGTGGACTTTATTATTGTCCTGACACATCAGCACATGGGTCAAAACTGGATTATTGCCCGAAAGATAAATGGCGTTGATGTGGTTGTTGGCGGGCATCACAAACAGAGACTTGATACCCCATACGAGGCCAATAATACCTATATAGTCCAGACAGGCGAAAAGGGTCAGTATCAGGGCATGCTTGTCCTTGAAAAGGCTGCTGACGGCACCAAAACCGCTGCAAATACACTTGTTAAATTTAACGAAAAGATAGCGGATGACCCCAATATAAAGGCCATGATTGATGACTTTAACAGGGAGGTTAACAAACTTTATGCCGCACCCTCCGTAACTACCGCGAAAGAGGAGACAGTAACGCTTAGATCTGCCTCATGCGGTGAGTGCCACAGCGATGCCTATGAAATCTGGCAGAAAAGCAAACATGCAAAGGCATTTCAGACACTTGTAAATAAAGAGAGACAATTCAATCCTGACTGTCTTGTATGTCATACAACCCGTTTTGAAGAGGCAAATGGTTTTACAATGAAGGCACAGGAAAAGGAGCTTAGAAATGTCCAGTGCGAATCATGTCATGGCGACAGGACGGAGCATCTGAAGGATCCAGGTGTTGTATCAGAGGTGAAACCGGGTGTTGCTCTCTGCATAAAATGCCATACTGAACACAGGTGCCCTGAGTTTGAGAAGGAATATCAGAAGGAATGGGAGAAGATTAAACACTAGGATTTTCATTTCCCCTGAAACGATTCTAAAAATAAACCCTCTCCAAAAGGAGAGGGTTTATTTTTGCTATGCCTCTCATTTACAATGTAACACACGGCCATAATTGTCTTGACATACAGATCTTAGCTCCCTATATTCCCTAAAAAAAGATGGCTGACATATTTTTTTCTAAGACGTAAAAATTCTCGTCAGACCATTTTCCCCAGGGTTTTAATAGTGAGGATCAATATGAGATACAGATCATTATTTGTTGTGCTGATTTCGATTGGAATGCTTTTTTCTATTTTTTCATGCATGAAGCGCAGTCCTGTAAGGATTTATGATGAATCAAATATAGCGCCTGCAGAGGCGGCACGCATAAGCGTCCCTGAAGATATCGAGGTTTTGAGTGTTGATGGCCGCCGTGTGAAGTCTGTCACTGATTATATATTAAGCACAATAAATGAAATCCATGTGGCGCCGGGTGAGCGTGAAATTGTAGCCCGCTTCAAAACCTTTTGGGAACATGGCAAGAAAAAACATGAGGAAATCAAGTCTAAAGAGATTATCCTGAGGTTTAACGCGAAACGGGGTGGCTTTTACATAATAACCCATCCCGAGATTAATGATATAATGGAGGCGAAGAGATTCACTGAAAATCCGGATATCTGGATAGCAAAGGTTGGAAAATATTTCGACAAGAAAAACGAAGGCACCAGAGTATCGCGCACTGTTGAAAAGAGCGAGGCAGGCCGTTATGCAGAATCGGAAGAATCGGCCATCATAAAAGGAGATGCATCTGTAGTGATCCCTGATAAGGAAACCGAAACAGGCAAATCTGCCCATGATACACTGATAGAAGAATCCTCAACCATGCAAGAAGATACAGCGCTCAAAGAGGAGTGGGATAATCTGAGCAATGAAGAAAAGGAAGAGTTCAGGAAATGGCTGGAATGGAACAGCATGAGCGAGGAGAAAAAGGAAAAGTTCAGGGAATGGACCAATAGCAATAGAGATCAGTAATTAAGGAGTGTAAACAGGTAGAAAACTCGCAAAAAGGTTTCAGCCCGTTGAGTTTATAAAAATTTCCTCAAACCTTAAACCGAATACCCTGCTTTCACAGCCCCAGGCTTGAGAGCAGGTTATCTACATCATCCTGTCTGGCGCGTCCCTTTGACCCGCTCTTCTCATAACCAGTCATTAACTGGTCAGTTTTATCCTTATCAATAGTATGCCAGTTCAGGTTAAGTTTTCTGGCAATCTTGGTTATCTGCTCCTGTAATGTCTGTATGGTTGGTATTATTTTCAGGAGCTGCTGACCTATCCTGTCCTGTATCTGCTGAGTGCTGTTAAGATTGAGGCTCTGCCTGTTTATAAAATCCAGTTTATCCATTAAGATTTCTATGTTTTCAGTAACAATGTCCTTTGATGAATCACTGCCGGCCTTTATCTGTAAAAGCCTTGCCCTCATCTCCTTTTCAATATCAAAGAAGTTCTCAACTATTTCAAGAACAGCATTTGTCTGGCTCTCTGTTTCCGATATGATGTTTTCAAGCCTCTTGAGCGCTGTCGGAATACTTTCTATATTGGAATGGTTCAGATCATCCTCAAGCTCGTTTGTGGATGTAAGAAAATGATGTAACACATCCTTAAGCCCCTCTATTGCCTGAGACTCATCACCTTTATTTCCGGGGTTAACCACCCTTGAATGTATCTCCTGCACTGAAAAGAGCCTCTTCTGGGCAATAACCGCTATATCTCTCTGTTCCTGTGTGATAAGCCCCTGCTCAAGCAGGAATGTGCCGAGTACCTTGCCTTCCGGCTTTATGGTGAGCATTTTATCTATGCTCTCCCTGTCCAGGTAAGAGAGCCTTACAAGGGTCTCACCATATAATTCAACGGGCGGGATCTGAAGATATATCTGTACCGCCTTTATGCTCTGCCTGAGACCCTCTTCATTTTTGACTCCCCTTGTCAGCGCCTCTGCCACCGTATTGATCAAAGGGGCAAGTCGCCTTGTATTTGTACACTGGTCCTGATAGATACAGTACTCAAGAAAGAGCTGCGCAGCGATCTCTGCCTGGTCATTTGTATCATAACTATTCAATATTTCTTTAATAACTGATAGCCCGCTTTTATTTTCCGACATGTCTGAACTCTATTTTTATCCCTCTGAAACGGCCCTGTTTTATCCTTTTTACTGGCAATTGAAACTCTTGTTTTGCGATGTTTTGGTATGCTCATCGACACCTGATTGCCGCAACTTAAGGGCTAATGAAAACATTCAAAAAAATTTTTAAGTTTTTTGAATGAAACTATTTAATCGTATTGATTTTATGGAATTCATAGGGTAAGCTTGCTATAACTTTTTATATTTTCAGGCGCAAAATATTTAAATTATTAGTATTGATATGGAAAACCGCTCAGACATCTTCCCCGTGTTTGGCAAAAAGATATCCGAATATTGATAAATTTTAGCGCTTTGAAAAGGCATTCTATATAATGAAAGGAAACAAAATTGGCAGAGATTATCAGAACAATACCTGAACCGAATAAAACGGTTAATGTTGTCCGTGAATGTGATGTTGTGGTTGTAGGCGGTGGCCCCGGCGGGATCGGTGCGGCGATCGCGGCAGCGCGCAATGGAGCCGATACTGTTCTTTTAGAGAGATACGGTCATCTTGGTGGAATGAGTACTGGCGGGCTTGTTACAATTATTCCATGCCTCTCTGACTTTGACGGAAACCTGCAGATAGCAGGCATAAACCAGGAGTTTATAGACAGGCTCTCCGAAAGGAAGGCAGAGTTTCATCCCCCTATGGATATCTGGGGCTCTGATGACCCCAAGCTGGTCAACTACTGGAATGAAAGATCGTTCTTCTGGGTGCGGGAAAGACGCATCATTTACTCCTCACTCATTGATGCAGAGATAGGCAAGTGCATCCTTAATAACATGGTTAATGAGGCGGGCATCAAGACATATCTCCACGCATGGGGTACAATGCCCATTATGGACGGGAACAAACCCGTCGGGGTTGTCTTTGAGAGCAAATCAGGCCGTCAGGCAATAATGGCAAAGGTTGTTATTGATGCCACAGGTGACGGCGATCTTCTGCCATTTACAGGCGCCACATTTGATACAGATATAGACCCCAGGATCAGGATAGCCAATCTCTCACTCTGCTACTGGATCGATAATGTGAACCTGGTAAAGGTTGAGGATTTCCGCAGGGAACACCCTGACAAATGGGGCGAGATGATGATGGAGCTTATGCAGCAGGGCGGGCACCCCGGTTTTATGAGAAGCAATCTCCCCAACCAGGAAAAGGTGGTATGGGTGCATCCGAGATATGCAAACAAGAGCCAGACCGATGTTGAAGAGCTTACAAGGGTGGAGATGCTTGGCCGTGAAAAGATGCTTCTCACCTTTGATTATTTTAAAAAGAATATCCCCGGTTTTGAGGAGAGTTTTATTGTGCTCTCGTCACCGCAGCTTGGCACAAGGGGCGCAAGAAGGGTACATGGCGATTACATGGTAACATCAGAAGACCTCCAGCGCAATGAACCCTTTTTTGACACAATAGCTGTATTCCCGGACCTTGACAGGGGTAAGAATTCCCTTAACTCACCGCTTACCTTTATACCTTACAGGGCGCTACTGCCTAAAGGGGTTGATAACATGCTGGTAGGGTGCAGGGCATTTTCATCGGATCAGGAGACAAATAACTTCTTTAACCTTATACCCCACTGTATCGCAATCGGTGAGGCAGCAGGAACAGCCTCAGCCCTTGCACTTAAACAGGGTGTTACAGTCAGGGATGTGGATATAGAGGCGCTTAAGAAACAGCTTGTTAAACAGGATGTAATACTGCCCGGCGCATATCCTGAAAAGTACAAAAAACCCGGGTGTGACAGGGTTACTGTTTTTGAGGTGCCATTCTTTGGTGAGTGGCAGGTTCCTAAAAAGGATGGAAACCAGATAAAGGCCGAACACTAATTTTTTATTAAAAAAAGGGTTCATCTTCTCTTGGATTTGAACCCCTTTTTTCATTTCTTGCACCAGCCTCTGGACTAAATTAATTAATTGTGCAAATATCACATCAATAAAGAGACAAGGAGGGATCATGCCCTATTTCAGTATTGAGACCAATAAGAAGATTGATATTTCAGAGATCGAAAAACTTACGAAAAAGGCCAGCAGGTTTCTGGCCGAGATGATGAGCAAGCCCGAACAGGTGATTATGGTTGCCATCAAACCCGGAACGTCGCTTATCTTTGGTGGTACAGATGAGCCCTGCGCCTTTGTGCGGATAAAGGCACTGGGGCTTGACAAGGGCAGATGCCCGGAGTTTTCAGGCAAGGTGTGCGGATTTCTTGCAAAGGAGATTGGCGTGCCAGGTAACAGGGCCTTTATTGAGTTTACAGATATAGATGGCAAAACATTCGGGTATAATGGTGACACACTTGTTCATGGATGATAAAAGGCGCACTGTACAAGGCGCAGCGATAACAAAGGGCTCAGGGTGCAGGGCTCAAGGCGCAAGGAAAAAATAAAAGGAGTTGCAGGCAATTATGGACATTGAAGATGACAATACAGAAGAGAATGGAACGGTTGAAGAGAGTTTTGGGGAAAGCTTTGAGGAGCTGTTAAAACAGAGCGAGGTGAAGGCCACATTTTTCCAGCCGGGTCAGGAGATAGAGACCAGCATCATCCAGATCGCTGATGAATGGGTCTTCATAGACACCGGGAGCAAGTCAGAAGGTGTCATAGCCCTGAGCGAGTTCAAGGATGAAGAGGGTAATATCACAATAAAGACAGGCGACAGGGTCAGGGCCTATTTTCTCTCTTCCCATAACAGTGAAAGGCTCTTTACCACCAGGCTTACTGTTGAATCCACAGGAAAGGAATTTCTTGAGGATGCCTATCGTAATGGCATACCGATTCAGGGTATTGTTGAAAAGGAGGTAAAGGGGGGATATGAGATCAGGATAGCAGGCAAGACCCGCGCATTCTGCCCCTTCTCACAGCTTGGTCTTGGCCGGGTAGAGGATAGCAGCACGGTTATCGGTTCTGAACTCACATTCAGGGTAACCCAGTATGGTGAAAAGGGGCGTAACATTGTCCTCTCACACCGCGCTATTGTTGAAGAGGAGAGGGAAAAAAGAAAGCTCGAACTCAAAGAGAGCCTCAAGGTGGGTATGACAGTAACCGGCACAGTAACATCCATAAAAAAATTCGGGGCGTTTATAGAGGCAGATGGCATTGAGGGGCTGATCCCTGTATCAGAGCTCTCATGGGGACGCGTGGAAGATATAGAGGGGATCCTCTCTGTAGGACAAAAGGTGGATGTTGTTATCTCCTCCCTTGACTGGGATAATAACAAATACTCTTTCAGCCTTAAGGAAAAGCTGCCTGATCCCTGGGACTTAATTATCAGTAAATATCCTGAAGGTTCTGTGCATAAGGGCAAGGTGGCGAGGCTTGAAAAGTTCGGGGCATTTGTTACCCTTGAGCCTGGCATAGACGGTCTTCTCCATATCTCTGAACTTGGGAAGGAGAAGAGGATAAATCATGCAAGGGAGGCGCTTATTGCAGGTCAGGAGATAGATGTCAGGATCAACGGCATAGATAAAGAAAAGAGAAGGCTTTCACTTGGCCTCGCATCAAATGAAAAGGATGAGGAAAAAGAGGTGTTCGAGAGCTTCAGCAGCGCAAACAGCAAGGCTGGCGGCTCATTCGGCACCCTTGGAGACCTTTTAAAGGCAAAGTTTAATAAAAAATAGTAACAATAATAAAAAGCCCTGATTTTGGATCACCATAAATGGTTACGCCTGAATCAGGGCTTATTTATTTCTTTACAGTGGCAGCATATAATCAGCAAGCAGGCTTGATGTCTTTCTCATGTTCATGCTCATGAACCTGGCAATCCCTTTTAGCAGTTTTACCCCAATCTGTGGATGCTGCTCAAGCATCACTTCAAACTTTTTCCGCGTAAGTATCAAAAGCGTAGTCTGTGATTTTGCCCTCACTGTGGCTGACCTTGGAAAATCATCAATAATAGACATCTCGCCAATGGAGCGTCCCTTGCCCAGTGTAGCTATTACCACATCCTTCCCCTTCTCATTTTTTTTGACAACATCAAGGGCGCCCCTTGTGACAAAACAGACGAAATCACCTTTATCACCCTCTGAAAAGATAACCTCCCTGGGCTGAAAATCCATAAAGTTCATGCTCCTGGCCAGGATCTTCAGATCATCAGATTTGATCTGATCAAACATGGGGATTTCAATCAGAAGGTCTATCACAGCCTTGGAAAGATTAGTCTCAGGTATCTCCTTTTCTTTAACCATGTCCGGCATCCTTGATAATTGAAAGGGTTAATGCAATTTTTACCGGAATATAACATGTTACTGTTTTTATAGTCAATCAGGCTGATTATTTCATCCATTTTAATATTCTTAATTGGATAAAATATTTTAAATATATCAATGGTATTTTATATTTTACCGACAGGCGCAATATAAATCGTGATCTCATCCTCCCCATCAACCTTGAGCAGTTCATCCATCCTTTCCTGATCATAGGCCGCTATGGCGCATGTGCCTGCATCTATTGCCTCACAGGCAAGGTACAGATTCTGACAGATGTGCCCAGCCTCAATAGCTATTACCTTGGCGGAATCTATATCGTACCGCCACTCCATGCGATAGGGGATGGCTGTCCAGACAAAGGTGACTGCCGAGTCAGCAACCCATCCCTGCCTGAAGGTTGCTTCAGTAACCTTGTGTTTCAGATGCTCTTCAGTAAACTCAAGTAAAAGCTGGTGTTCAACCGGAAGGTAGCGGTAGACTCCCTGCTCAAGCCCCTGCACATTGAATACGCAAAGATATGTCTCAAAGGCATGACGGCAGCCTGCAGATGGCACTGTCCTGAGCGCATGGCCAGGGCCAATGTGCTTACGTATCCCCTGGGTTGCCCATAAAAGAAAAGAGAGCTCCTTAATAGAGATTGCCTTATTGCTGTAAGCTCTGCGGCTTTCACGGTTTTGTATGGCTGCTTTTATATCAATACTGCCGATGTCTTTAAATTGATCAACCCTGATAAGGTCAATGCGTTTCTTTTCCTTTAAGAAGGGCTTTTCCACAGGCGGGGGCCAAATACCCCTGTTCTGATCGGTCTGTGAAAAGTCAATGGTCTTACGTATACTGTCCTTTAAAAATGCCCTGTACTGACTTATTATTTCTTTATTCATGTCTTTCACTCTTTTTTGTTTTTTTTGCTCTAAATCTATTTTTTGAAAGGATGTGATTATTTACTGACGGAGGCAAAATCAATAGTTTTCAATCCGGCCTTTTCAGCCAATTGAGCCTGCCTTGTATCATTTGTCAAAAAAGTATCGGCTTTTATCACAAGGGCTGAGCCAACATGCAGTATATCAAGAGATCTTGTGCCGCAATCTTGGGTATGGATTTTAGAAAGGTTGAAAGCGAAGGAAAAAACGTTTGGCCAGTTGATTGTCGGTCTATAAAAAATCCCTGCTTTTTCATGTTCAGCTATTAGTGTAATAATTTTTTCAAATTCATCAGTTTTCAACTCATTACGAAACTGTTTAAGCTTGAGCCCATTGATTAGCTCCAGTTCTATTAAACCAGTTAAAGGAATTGGCTCGTTATTCTTTTTGAGCCATTCTGAAACCTGAACCGAACCAGGTTCTTTTATATAGAGCTTGATTATTGCGCTGGTATCAACATATATCAATTATAGACGCTCCTCGCGGTCTTCAATAATCAGTTGGCTTATTGATTTCCCTTTTAATTCAATAGCCTCAGCATCAAAATCCGGCCAGATGATATTTTTTTTTGGCCCCAGCGCAGTTATTTTTGCTATTGGTTTTCCCCTGCTGGTAATAGTAATTTCCTCTCCAAGGTTTATATCCTTCAATATTTTACTAAAATTTTTCTGGATTTCTCCGACAGTGGCTGATTTCATAATATTTACTCCCATGATGTTTGACGCATATTATATGCGTAAATAATTGGAGGGTCAAGAACAGAGAGGGTAATCAATTTATGACAGGCAATGAAGGATGGATTATCCAAAGGGTTTTCATCTTTTTTTCTCTCTGTCCCCACTGGAAGATTTTTTACGCTATGTGTTCTGTTGACAGATTGTACATATGTAAACCCGTCACCAGTTGGTTTTGTATGATTTAACTGATATTGCCCCTCAAAATTAAATGAGCTTAAAATCAGTCAACAATTTCATATAAAATATCTGTCTTGTTATGCACATTATCCAGCACTGCGCCCAGTTCCATAGCCTTTTTGACAAATGCCTTTTTTTCTGTTTCAGTCATGGTCGATTCAAATCGGATAAAGACTCTAAGACCTGACAGCCCTGAACGGTTTGATGTCTTAAGCCCCATGATCCTTGAAAAATCCACCTCTCCCTCTACCCTGGCCTCAATATTATGAACCTCCAGTTTGTCCAGAGCAGCCAGAAAACGCAATGTAGAGACAACACAGGAGCCATAGGCTATGGCCAGATATTCGGGCGGGGTAGGCCCCAGATCATCGGCGCCGAAATCTAGAGGCTGATCAACCACTACCCTGTGACCGCGAACACGGGATTCAACAATCCGGTTTCTTATTTCCCTGCTTGTAACCTTTATCTGATAGGGGGCAGGTTTTTCATTTGCCTGGGTTATCGTCGACATAATAAACAAAACTGTAAATATCAAAAGCAGGGTTGGCTGAATATGATTTTTCATTTTCTTCTCCTTTGTCCGCTGTGACCTGTTAAAGAATTTATCCTTCATAAATAGTAAAATATTGTCCTCTAATAATTTTGCTGACAATTTGTTTGTTTTTAACCTATACATATATTATCGATATTATTGTGTCTAACGGATTAAATAGATAGGCATGATCGAAATTATTGATCAGGGGAGTTGAATTGGAATTAAGGAACCTGAAGACCTTTTTAACTGTTGCCCGGCTTTTAAATTTCAGAAAAGCCGCTGAGATGCTTAACTATGCCCAGTCCTCTGTGTCTGCACAGATCAGGATACTGGAAGAGGAGCTGGGAAAACCCCTTTTTCAAAGGATGGGTCGGGCTGTTATACTCACCGATGCGGGGCAGGAGCTGTTGCAGTATGCACAAAAAATTACTGCTATGGAACAGGAGGCCATGGGTGCGGTAACCGGTACAAAGAGCAGGCATGGAATGATATCGCTGAGAATTCCACAGACCCTTGGGAGCTGTTTTCTTCCTGATATCCTGGCCGGGTTTTATAAAGATCATCCGAATGTGGATTTTGATGTGGCGAGCTGTGAATACCAAAATCTGCCATATGAATTGAAAAGCGGGATTACAGACCTGGCGTTTCTGCTGACGGATTCTCTGGATTTATCAGAACTGAAGACTGAATTTTTAGGGGCTGTAAACCTTGTAATGATCAGCTCGCCTGACCATCCACTGACCAGTAAAAAATCCGTCTCAATAATGGATCTCTCTTCAAATACCATCTTTTTACCCAAGCATGATTGCAGTTACAGGATGATGATCGAGCAGTGGCTCATGGATAAAAAGATAAAAGCATCATCCATTGTGGAAATGAACAGCATCGAGGCAATAAAGCAATGCATTATAAAAGGATTGGGAATAACCATAATGCCTGATATAGCGGCTGCAAAAGAGATTGGCCAGGGCTCCCTCGCTGTTCTTAACTGGGATGAAACGCCCATTGAGACCGCGGTTCTGATGATCTGGTACAGGGGTAAATGGATCTCGCCTCTGTTAAAAGGCTTTATGGACAGTGTGAGGAAGGCGTTTTCTAATATCAACCGAGATTGAGTTTAATATGTCGCCCCTATGGGGCTGAAAAATAAAACACAGATAGGGCTATTAATATACCGCACCTATGGCGCTGTTATTGTATGGATACAAAGAACATTTTGCGTGTTTATGTTTATCGATATTTGCATCTGTAAATTATTGTGAAGAACCAAAATATTTTACGGTATGGGGAGAAGAAGGGTGGCCCTTCACAATCGTCTTATTCTTTTCCTTATCAGATATGATAAAAAATAATAATTATACCGACTATTTAATTGACATAAAGCCTGTGTAAAATTTATTCTATCTATGTAAACTATCTGAGGCATAAACAGTGACTGAGCAGCATACAAAAAGAAGAAAGAGCAGGCAGGTATCCTTAAACGGGTTTCCTATTGGCGGTGATGCACCTGTGTCTGTACAGTCCATGACAAATACCGATACAAGGGATGTGAAGGCCACCATAACCCAGGTTAATGCACTTAAAAATGCCGGTTGTGAGATCGTACGGATAGCCATTCCCGATGAAGAGGCGGCCGCAGCATTTGCTGAGATAAAGGCCAGTACCGATATCCCCTTGATATCGGATATACATTTTGACTATCGTCTTGCCATTGCCACAATTAAAGGCGGTGCTGATGGTATCAGGATCAACCCCGGTAATATCGGCGGAAGGGAAGGCGTTGAAAAAGTAATCCATGAGGCGGAAAAGCATAATACATGCATAAGGATCGGGGTAAACGCCGGCTCTCTGTCAAAGCACCTCCTTGAAAAATACAGCCACCCCACACCAGAGGCAATGGTGGAAAGCGCGCTTGAACATATTGCCCTGTTTGAAGAGCTTGATTACCGCAACATAAAGATCTCACTTAAATCATCAAATGTGCTCCAGTGTATCAAGGCATATGAAATGCTGGCAGAGATGACCGATTATCCCTTTCACCTGGGCATTACAGAGGCAGGGACACTTATATCAGGTACTGTTAAGAACGCCATTGGCATAGGCGCACTGCTTCTTAAGGGTATTGGTGACACAATGAGGGTATCCCTTTCAAGGGACCCTGTAGAGGAGGTAAAGGTTGCCTACGAAATATTAAGGGCGCTTGACCTGAGGCACAGGGGCATTGAGATCATATCATGCCCCACCTGCGGCAGGTGTGAAATAGACCTGTTTGGCCTCGTGGAAAGGGTAGAAAGGGAGCTGGCTGATGTTGTAGCCCCATTAAAAGTGGCTATTATGGGGTGCGTGGTAAACGGCCCCGGAGAGGCAAGAGAGGCGGATATTGGGGTTGCAGGGGCACGCGGAAAGGGTGTCCTGTTTAAAAAGGGAGAGGTTATAGAAAAGCTCCCTGAAGATAAACTGGCAGAGGTGCTGATTACAGAGGTCAGAAAACTGATAGGCTGATACAGGTAGAGACAATAATAGATGATCCGGCTGAATGATATTACCTCAAGACTCTTAAGTTACAACCCCAAGGCTGATATAAGCCTTGTTGAAAAGGCTTATGTTTATTCTGCCAAGGTACATCAGGGGCAGGTAAGGCTCTCCGGTGTGCCATATCTAAGCCACCCCCTTGAGGTGGCATACCTTTTAACCGAGATGAAGATGGATGCCATAAGCATAGTGGCAGGCCTTCTTCATGACACCATCGAGGATACAGATGCTGAACTTTCTGAAATAGAGAGGCTTTTCGGTAAAGAGGCAGCAAATATTGTCGACGGTGTAACAAAGATCAGCAAGATCCAGTTCAGCACTACAGAAGAGCGCCAGGCTGAAAACATCAGAAAGATGATCCTTGCCATGACAAGCGATATAAGGGTCATAATGGTGAAGCTTGCTGACAGGCTTCATAACATGAGGACATTAGGGTTTCATACCCCTGAAAAACAGATAAGAATAGCGCGCGAGACACTGGATATTTATGCGCCCCTGGCCGGCAGGATGGGCATCTACTGGCTCAAATCAAGCTTTGAAGACCTCTGCCTCTATTACCTTGAACCTGAGATTTACAACAAGATAAAGGCAGGGATTGCTGAAAGGCGAGGCGCCAGAGAGAAATTTATACAGGAGGTGGGAGACCTTATCGGTCAGAAGGTCAAGGAGGCTGGGATAGAGGCCACTATTAAAGGAAGGCACAAGCATTATTACAGTATCTACCAGAAGATGAAGGATCAGAACCTCACTGTAGACCAGGTATATGATATTGTTGCATTCAGGGTAATAGTAAACACCCTGAAGGAGTGTTATGAGGTGCTGGGGCTTATCCATTCCGCATGGAAGCCTATACCCGGGAAATTCAAGGACTATATCTCACTTCCAAAGGCAAACATGTATCAGTCCCTGCATACCTCGGTTATTGGCCCCTATGTTCAGCGCATGGAGGTACAGATCAGGACGTGGGAGATGGACAAGGTGGCAGAGGAGGGCATTGCCGCGCACTGGAAATATAAAGAAGGAATAAAGATAGGCGAGGCAGACCAGAAGCAGTTTGCATGGCTCAGGCAGCTTCTTGAGTGGCAGAAAAATCTGCATGACCCCAAGGAGTTCATGGAGATGGTGCAGATGGACCTCTTCCCTGATGATGTGTATGTGTTTACACCCAAGGGAGAGGTAAAGGCATTCCCGAAAGGGGCAACCCCGGTTGATTTTGCATACAGCGTTCATTCCCAGATAGGGGAAAAATGCACAGGCGCAAAGGTCAACGGCAGGGTGGTGCCGCTCAAATATGTCATGAATAATGGCGATATCATTGAGATAACCACCTCCAATAAACAGCATCCAAGAAAGGACTGGCTTGATTTTGTTAAGACAACAAGGGCCAAGTCAAGGATAAGGCAGTATATCAAGGTAGAAGAGAGGGATGAAAGCATATCTATCGGGAAAAATATCCTTGAAAAGAGTCTTGAACAACTGCGCATCAATACCTCCAATATCGCAAAAAACAAGGATCTTCTGGATATAGCAAAGGAGATGTCCTTTCAGACGCTGGATGACCTTTTTGCCAACATTGGTTATGGCAAGATCCCTGCCAGTCAGGTGGTTGGCAGGCTGAAAGAAAAGCTCGGCATTGAGAAGGAGGTAGATGTTGGGATTGTCCAGAAGGTTGTTTCAAAGATAACAGGAAAAAAGAGCAGCAGGGGTATTAAGGTTAAGGGCATTGATGACATGCTTGTGAGGTTCGCCAACTGCTGCAGGCCGCTTCCCGGTGAGCATGTGCTTGGATTTATAACGAGGGGGCGCGGGGTTACCATACATAAATACAATTGCAGCCACATACTTGATTCAGATCAGGAGAGGCTTGTCGAGGTGCAGTGGGACCCTGCAAAGGATGATGTTTATACGGCAAAGATAAGGGTAACCTCGGTTGACAGAAAGGGTGTGCTCGCTGATGTGAGCGCCATAATATCAAAAAAGGAAGCCAATATTATCAATGCGGAAATAAAGACTACAATGGATAAAAAAGGTATATCCTATTTTACAGTGCAGGTGGAAAGCTACAAACAGCTTGAGGAAATAATGGGAGCGATTAAAAAGGTAGAAAATGTATTAATCGTAGAAAGGGTATAAATATGTACCGCTCCCTTTTCCTTTTAATAGATAATGATAAGGCTGTTCAGTTTCGTTACTACAGAAAAGGAACATGAATGCTATTTGGTTATAAGCCCTGTCTTTAGGCAACCAGTGCACACCTTGATCCTTTTTGTCTGACCGTTCTAGATCGGAAGAGCGTCGTGTAGGGAAAGAGTGTAGGATAGGGTGT
>CAZXUA010000110.1:0-16155 GCA_964643755.1 uncultured Desulfatiglans sp.
TTACCTTTTCTGCTGTAGAAAAACCGGGGAGAAAGATCAGATTGATCTTTTCCTTGTCAGACATGGATATTGCCTGCTCTTCTGTTATTACCTTTTTTTCAAGGGCGACCTTTGCCAGTTTGTCAGGATTCATCCCCTTTCCATCATCCCTGATCTCGATATTGACCTGCCCTGCCTCATGATATGCCTTGAGCATCACATGGCCTACAGACTCCTTTCCTGCCCTCTGCCTTTCAGCAGGGAGTTCTATGCCGTGATCAACTGAATTTCTGACAAGATGGGTAAGAGGATCATTGATTGCCTCAAGGATTGTCTTATCAAGCTCTACCCCTTCACCCTCAATCGTGAGTTTTACCTCCTTGTTCAGGTTTCGGGCAAGGTCTCTTACAACCCTTGGAAACTTGTTAAATACATTACCTATAGGCTGCATCCTTGTCATCATGATTGCTTCCTGAATCTCAGATGTAATAAGATCCAGCCTCTGACCTGTCCCCTCTATTGCCCTGATATCCTTCTGACCAATCGACTGCAGGAGCTGATTTCTGCCCAATACAAGCTCTCCTGCCAGAGTCATCAGGGAATCAAGCAGGCTTACATTAACCCTCAGACTGGTTTCAGTGCTCTTTGTTCCTGATGAAACAGCCGAATCAATTTCCTTAGCAGCAGGGTTTGAAGCTGATTCATGCGCAGAGTATGAGGAGACCTCTTCCTTGAATGGTTTTTCTTCATGCTGCTTAACAGCGCTCTCCTCATGCATCTCTTTTATTTCAGGGGAGGCCTTTGAGGCGCCATATTCGGTAAGCCTTATAAAGCTGTTATCACTTTCGAGGAGATAAATATTCGCCTCATCAATATCAAAAAGGGCGTTTATCATTTCCGGTTCCAGTATGGTTCCGAACAGGACAAGAAAAGGCACCTTGCTGGAGCTTGAATACTTGTCCAGTGTGCCAACCGATTGCACATCCACCTCATTTGAGAGTATTGTCCCGCTTTCACTGAGCCTTTTCAGGATTTCCGCTGTTGTAAGCCCCTTTTTTTCAACATCCTGAACAAGATCAAGCTCTGCCAGGTAGATATATTGACCCTTTTTCCTGGAATTATTCAGGTCAGAGGCGGAAACATTAAATACCATCCTGCCGTTATCAAAGATAAGCTTAACATTTTCCTCCTTTTTTTCCGCCTTTTTCTCAGAAGCAGCGCCTGTAGTAAGCGCCACAAGGGCATTCACATGCTCTTCAATGGGCATCTCATTGCTTGCGCTCACATTATTGAGCAGGTTCCTGAGCGTATCTGAGGCAAGCAGGAGTATGTTGACAATTTCTGGGTTTGGCACCATCTCCCTTTCCCTGATCATGCCCAGCACATTTTCCATCTTGTGGGAGAGCTCTTTTATATTGTTAAGCCCCATAAATCCGGCGCCACCCTTTATCGAATGGGCAGCACGGAACACCTTGTTTACCAGCTCCTCATTGATATCAGCGCCATCCTTTTCAATGGCCAGCAGATCATTCTCAATATCTGCCAAATGCTCTATTGATTCTTCCACATAGAGTCTCAAGGTCTCATCATCCTGCATGCTCATTTTTATCCTCCATTGCTATTTACACCCTGTTTAATTAACAGCCCACAGGTTCTTTCATTTGACTATATATATTTACGATAACCGCATAGGCGGTTACCTTTTTTATGCAGCATTTATATTCAGGTATCTGTCAATGCCTGTCATCTTTAAAAGGTTGTCTATATTTTCAGATACATTAGTAAGTCTAAGCAACCCGCCTGACTGATCAAGGGAATTTCTGGCGGCTATCAAAACCCCAAGGCCAGATGAATCAATCGTATTAATGCCCTTCATATCTATTGCCACCTCATTAACATCCTGATTGATCAGCTTTAAAAGTTTAACCCTGAGATCCTCAACAATTGCCCCTGCTATATCCTTGCCCGGCTTAACAGTTTTTTTATTTGTTTTCCTGCCTTCAACCATTTAAACCTCCAGTTTTACACAGCTTTCAGAATATGAAATTTATAAATTACCAGTCATTCGGTTGACTGAATGCGACGCTTTTTTGACATTTGGAAAACAGTGTAACCTTAATTATTACTTGTATCCTTTTAGCGAATCGCCAATAACGTTAACCTGCTGTTTTATCTGCATAAAAAGGTTATCAAATCCTTCAAGGCTATTTGCCCTGGCATTCATCTCGATCTGTTTTGCCTTTTCATAAATATCAGTCAGCCCAAGATTCCCTGATGAACCCTTTAAGGAATGGGCACGCTCCACCAGGGCAGCATAGTCATGAGCCGCAGCAGCCCTCTCCATTCCGTTAATATCCGTATCACCTGTTGAAAGAAAGAGCTCTATAAGCTCAATATATTCCTCTATTTCAAGCCCAAGCCTCTGCGCGGGTGTTAAAAAATCCATATATTCCTCCTGTAAAAAAATCCTTAGGGATTTTTTTATAAAACGATGCAAATATTTTACTTTTGAATTGTTATGCGATAATTATGCCAGACATCAATTATCATAATTTTTTCAGATAAAAGCCCAGGATCAGGGGTGATTTTCAGAAGAACATGAGGGGTAAAAGGCCAAACAACCCTTTTTAATAACTTGAAAAATATTTGATATTGATGTAATTCATTTCATCTTTATCATGGGATTTTAAAAGATATCCGCATCCCGGTAATGATAAAAGGAAAAGAGTCAACACTAGGGGAAGCCGCCTTAAAAGGCCATGCCCTGATAAAACAATTCAAAGGGGTAATATATGAATAATATCAAGACAATAGAAGGTGTTAAAAAGACAATTTTCGGTTCAGGTTCTATAATGGAACTTGGAAACGAATGTAAAAAACTGGATGCATCAAAGGCGCTTCTTGTGATTGATCAGACATTATCCAGATCGCCTATAGCCGAAAAGGCGAAAGAATCGCTTAAATCGGCGAGGATCAGATACTATATATTTTCCGATGTAACCCCTGAACCTGACCCAAAGATAGCAGACCTTGCAACTGAACTGGCTCTCAGGGAAAAGGTGCAGTGCGTGATAGGCGTTGGCGGCGGCAGCACAATGGATATAGCCAAGGCAATAGCTGTTCTGGTAAAAAATGAGGGAAAGGCCGTTGACTATATCGGGCAGAACAGGGTGAAAAAACAGGGCATACCGACAATCATGGTGCCCACCACTGCCGGCACAGGGAGCGAAACAACCCTGACCGCGGTTTTCACACAGAGGGATACAAAGAAAAAGGGCGGGATTAACAGCCCCTATCTTTACCCCCACACCGCCATACTTGATCCTGAACTGACTATTGACCTCCCTCCTATGGTTACAGCTTATACCGGCATGGATGCGCTTACACATGCAATTGAGTCATATACATCACTTAAGGCCCATTTCATGAGTGAGATAGTGTCCCTCAGGGCAATTGAAATAATCATGGAGAACCTCAGGGGCGCGGTATTCGACGGCAAGAACCTGAAATACCGCGAGAACATGATGATGGGGAGCTACCTTGCAGGAATGGGGCTTGCCATGGCGGGTGTTGGCGCAGTGCATGCAATGGCCTACCCGATGGGGGCGATCTTTGATGTGCCGCATGGCATTGGGAACGGCCTCTTACTTCCCTATGTGCTTGAATATAACTACCCAGGCAATATCGACAAATTCTGTAATATGGCCATGTGCATGGATCAGGAGATGGGAGAACTTTCAGGCAGGGAATATGCCTCGCTTGTGGCAGATGCGGTATTTGAACTTGCCCAGGATATAGGCGTGCCAATGACACTTAAAGAGCTCAATATACCTGAGGACTCCATACCTGAGATGGCAAAGGCGGCCATGCAGGTTGCTGTGCCGATAGCCAATAACCCCAGGCCAATGACAGAAGAGGCAGCAGCAGAGATATACAGAAACGCCTATGAACAATGATCAATATATATGAGTATTTAACTTCTGATCAGTGATAACTGATCACTGATAACTGATCATCGGCAATTGATCATTGATAACTGAAAGGAATAACACATGCCAGGATATGAAATTATAGGACAGGAAGAGATTGAAGAGGTACAGAAGGCCTTATCAAAGAAGATGCTGCTCAGGTATGAGCATAAGGAAAACAGCAAGGTGCTGGAATTTGAAAGAGGTTTTGCAAAGTACTGCAATGCAGGCTATGCCCTTGCAGTATCATCCGGGACAGCGGCATTAAGGGTGTCACTTGCTGCCCTCGGTGTAGGGCCGGGCGATGAGGTTATCACACAGGGATTCACCTTTATTGCCACATGGGAGTCTATCCTGGATGCTGGCGCAGTGCCTGTATTTGCAGAGATAGATGATACACTCTGCCTTGATCCAAATGACCTTGAAAAAAAGATAACCCCTAAAACAAAGGCGATTATCCCTGTCCATATGTGCGGCTCTCACGCCAATATAGAGGAGATAATAAGGGTGGCTGATAAACATGGCATACCTGTGCTTGAGGATACAGCGCAATCTACAGGGGGCAGATGCAATGGGAGATCGCTCGGTACATTTGGCAGCTTTGGCACATTTTCATTTGATGCGGTCAAGACCCTGACCACAGGTGAGGGCGGCATAATACTTACTAACGACAAGGCGCTGTACACAAAGGCATCGGAATATTCTGACCACGGGCATGACCATAACCCCAATGTCTCAAGGGGGCTTGAGAAACGCAGCTTTATAGGCTTTAATTACCGAATGATGGAGCTTCAGGGGGCGCTGGGCGTTGCACAGCTTAAAAAACTCGATAATATCCTTAAAGTTCAGAGAGGCTACAAGGCAAGGATTAAAGAAACCCTTTCACAGTTCAGGGATATCACCTTCCGCCACATACCTGACCCATCCGGTGACACGGCAACATTTATGATATTCCTTCTGCCTGATGAAAAGAGGGCAAGGGAATTCAATAAAATCATGGCCGCTGAGGGTTATGGCGCTGTCTACTGGTATGATAATGACTGGCACTATTATGAGAGGTGGGAGCATCTGCTCGGAGGTAAAAGCCTTACAAGAACAGGATACCCATTTAAGAACCCTGACGGCACTACCCGTTGCAGCTACAGCAAGACAGCCCTGCCCAAAACAGCAGCCATAATGTCAAGGGCACTCACCATTCAGATAACCCTTAATATGGAAGAGAAGATGCCGGGACTGCTGAAAGCAATAGAAAAGGCAGGGAGAGAGATATAAAAGTTTTAAGCTCGAAGCTCAAAGCTCGAAGTTATGGTACGTACTCTCAACTTTGCGCTTTTACCTTTGAGCTTTCAACTTTGAGCTTTGAGCTTATTTACTATGAAGATATCCATCAATCAGATAAACCCGATTATCGGTGACTTTGAGCATAACCTTTTGCTGGTTCAGGAAGGTGTGAGGCAGGCAGCCATTTCAGGATGCGACCTTGCGGTTTTCCCTGAACTTACCCTTATGGGGTACCCCCCAAAGGATCTGCTTGAAAAACCGGCATTTATAATGAGAAACCTGGAGTATCTTGAAAAGGTTTCAAAGGAATCTTCAACCATAGGGATTATTTGCGGATTTGTTGATAATAATCAATCGGCAAATGGCAAACCCCTTATCAACGGGGCAGCATTCTTACATAATGGCAGGATCATATGCAAGGGCGGGAAAATGCTTTTACCAAGCTACGATGTCTTTGATGAGACCAGGTATTTTGAGCCTGCCCCTGAAAGCCTCTATTTTGAACTGAATGGTGAGAGAGCGGGTGTAACTATCTGTGAAGATATATGGAATGTCGGAGATATTGAAAACCTCCACAGATACAGTTCAGACCCGGTAGCGCTCCTCAGTGAAAAAGGGATTGATCTGCTGATAAATATCTCTGCATCACCATTCACCCTGAATAAACCATCCCTGAGGATGAAGGTGCTTGAAACCATTGCACAGAGACATAAGGTTCCAGTTATATACTGCAACCAGGTCGGGGGAAATGATGACCTTGTGTTTGACGGTTCAAGCATGGTAGTTGATAAACAAGGTAAGCTGATTCTTCTTGGCAGGGAGTTCCAGCCTGACACACTTATATGGGACAGCAATGTTCTCTATAAGCCTGTATCAGTGCCGTGGCCCGCAGAGGAGGAATCCATTATTCACTGTCTAACAATGGGGACAAGGGATTATGTTACAAAGTGCGGTTTTAAAAAGGCGCTGGTGGGATTATCCGGCGGTCTGGATTCATCCCTTGTCGCATTTATAGCCGCAAAGGCCCTTGGCCCTGAAAATGTAACAGGGATCAGCATGCCCTCTGAGTACACCTCTGATTTAAGCAAGAGATGCGCAAGAGACCTGGCGGAAAACCTTGGCATCCATTTTGATGAAATCCCTATATCGGCTATATTTGAATGCTATAAAACCGCGCTTTCACCCCTGTTCAAGGGCATGAAGGAAAACGAAACAGAGGAAAATCTCCAGGCCAGGATCAGGGGAACCCTCCTTATGGCTATGTCAAACAAGTTCAATGCCCTGCTATTAACCACCGGAAATAAATCCGAGACAGCAACCGGTTACTGTACACTCTATGGCGACATGTGCGGGGCGCTTGCGGTTATATCCGATGTGCCAAAGAGCATCTGTTACAGGGTGGCAAGATATATAAACAGGGAAAGGGAGATTATCCCGCAGGAGATCATAGATCGTCCACCGTCTGCCGAGTTGCGTCCAAACCAGACAGACCAGGACTCATTGCCACCATATGATATGCTTGATGAATTAATAGAGGCAATCGTGGAGAAAAATCTCTCCTATGAGCAGATAGTGCGGAAGGGACATGATCCGCTAATAGTTAAGGATACATTCAGGCGAATAGTAATAAATGAGTATAAACGGAGGCAGGCATCACCAGGCCTCAAGGTAACCTCAAAGGCATTCGGGTACGGAAGAAGATATCCAATTGCAAGGGGTGGAGAATTTTTTTAACAACTATAATATCAATTATCAGGATATTTTTTTGACACTTTGAACTTTGAACTTTGAACTTTGAGCTTTGAGCTTTGAACTTATTATAAGGAGAATCAAAATGCGGTCAGACAAGATGAAAAAAGGGTTGGAAAGGGCGCCTCACAGGTCTTTATGCAAGGCAATGGGGCTTACTGATGACGAACTAAAAAGGCCGATAATAGGCATAGCAAACTCAGCCAATGAGGTGATACCGGGACATATACATCTAAACAGCCTGGTAACCTCTTTAAAGATGGGGATAGCCATGAATGGCGGCACCCCACTTGAATTTTCAACCATAGGTGTGTGCGACGGGATTGCAATGAACCATGAGGGGATGAAATATTCCCTGATTTCAAGGGAACTGATTGCAGATTCAGTTGAGATAATGGCCACTGCCTTTCCATTTGACGGCATTGTCATGGTGTGCAACTGCGACAAGATTATTCCTGGCATGCTCATGGCCATGTTAAGGCTTAATATCCCTTCACTCATCATAAGCGGCGGCCCCATGCTGGCCGGAAAGATAAAGGAGAGGGATATTGATCTTATTACTGTCTTTGAAGCAGTAGGCGCAAGAAAGGCAGGTAAAATAACCGAAGATGAGCTTCACGAGATGGAAGAAAACGCCTGTCCTGGAGCAGGATCATGTGCGGGCATGTTTACGGCCAACTCAATGAACTGTCTTAGTGAGGCAATTGGACTGGCCCTACCCGGAAACGGCACCATACCTGCCGTAATGGCAGAAAGGCAGAGGCTCGCCAAGGAGGCAGGCAAAAAAATAATGGAGCTTGTTGCAAAGGATATCAAACCAAGGGACATTGCCACCATAAAGGCATTTGAAAACGCCATACATGTGGAGATGGCCCTGGGCAGTTCTACAAACACAGTGCTACATCTCCCGGCCATTGCACATGAGGCAGGCATAAAGCTTGATCTTAACCTCTTCAACAAGATAAGCGCAGAAACACCCAACCTCTGCAAGATATCACCGGCAGGCCCATCTCACCTTGAAGACCTGCATGCAGCAGGAGGCGTAACAGCGGTTATGGGAGAGTTGATGAAGAAAAAGATGCTGCATACAGATATTATTACTGTTACAGGTAAGACCGTAAAAGAGGTGGTTGGAAAGGCAGAGTCACTGGATGTCAGCGTAATCAAAAAGATTGACGCCCCCTATTCTCCTGATGGCGGCCTCGCAATACTCTTTGGAAACCTTGCGCCTCTGGGCGCTGTTGTAAAAAAATCTGCTGTTGATCCATCAATGCTTGTCCATTCAGGCCCTGCACGCATCTATAACAGTGAGGAGGAGGCCATGAAGGCCATTATGGAGGGTGAGATCAATAAAGGCGATGTTATAGTGATCCGCTATGAAGGGCCAAAGGGCGGCCCTGGCATGAGGGAGATGCTTTCACCAACATCGGCCCTTGCAGGTGTTGGTCTTGACAAGGATGTTGCGCTTATTACAGATGGCAGATTCTCAGGCGGCACACGCGGCGCAGCAATAGGCCATGTATCACCGGAGGCACAGGAGGGCGGGCCAATAGGCATACTCAAAGAG
Organism: uncultured Desulfatiglans sp.; assembly: GCA_964643755.1. Lineage (GTDB taxonomy): Bacteria > Desulfobacterota > DSM-4660 > Desulfatiglandales > HGW-15 > JAAZBV01. Next base: position 8,545 of record CAZXUA010000110.1, read on the forward strand.
GGTGATATTATAGAAATAAATATTCCCGCAAGGTCACTCAATGTTAAACTGACAGACGAGGAGATCAAAAAACGTTCTGCAGAGTGGAAACAGCCTGATTACAAGGTGAAAACAGGCTACCTTAACAGGTATGCAAAGCTTGTAACCTCCGCCAATACGGGCGCAATTTTCAAGGAATGATAAATATGGATAATCTATTAGTAACAGGCGGGAGCGGCTTTATCGGCAGCAATTTTATCAGGTATCTGTTTGAGGATACCGGTTTTACAGGTCGGATTATCAATGTTGATAAACTTACCTATGCAGGCAACCCTGAAAACCTTGCTGGCCTGGAAGAAAGATACCCTGACCGCTACATCTTTATAAAGGCGGACATTTGCAGCATTGATGCAATAGAGCCTCTTTTCAGGGACTACAAGATAAATACAGTCTGCCATTTTGCGGCTGAATCCCATGTTGACAGATCTATTGTTGGCCCGTCAGATTTCATATATACAAATATCATAGGCACATTCAACCTTCTTGAGTGTGCCAGAAAAAACAGAGATAATCTCAATCTATTTCATCATGTGAGCACTGATGAGGTCTTTGGGAGCCTTGGCAAAGAGGGGCTCTTTACTGAAACTACCCCATACAAGCCAAACAGCCCCTATTCCGCCTCCAAGGCATCATCTGATCATCTGGTGCGCGCCTATTTCAAAACCTATGGCATGCCTGTAACAATATCCAATTGCAGCAATAATTATGGCCCATACCAGTTTCCTGAAAAGCTGATACCACTTATCATCCTTAATGCCCTTGAGGAAAAGCCCCTTCCTGTTTATGGCGATGGCAAAAATGTGCGTGACTGGCTCTATGTAAAAGACCATTGCAGCGCCATAAAAATGGTGATGGATACAGGCAAAAAGGGCGAGACATATAATATTGGCGGCAATAATGAGATGGAAAACATCCGCATTGTGGAGCTCATCTGCGATTACCTGGATAAAAATGTAAGACCTAAAAACCATAAGTCACGAAGAGAGCTGATTACATTTGTAAAGGACAGGCCCGGTCATGACAGGCGGTATGCCATAGATTCCACCAAAATACAGAGGGAGCTTGGCTGGCATCCTTCAGAGTCATTTGAGACCGGTCTTGAAAAGACAATAGAGTGGTATCTTGATAACAGGGGCTGGATAAACCGTGTAAAAAGCGGCGAATACCAGTCATGGATCACAAAACAATATGGAAAATCTGTATAAAGGAGCTATGAATTGAAGGGAATAATACTGGCAGGCGGATCAGGGACACGTTTATATCCATTAACAAGGGTGGTAAGCAAGCAGCTTTTGCCACTCTATGACAAACCCATGATATATTATCCGCTCAGCATCCTCATGACAGCGGGCATAAGGGAAATATTGATCATAAGCACACCGGTTGACCTGCCTGGCTTTAAAAGGCTTCTTGGCGATGGATCAAAACTCGGCATCAGGTTTTCCTATGAGGAGCAGCCAAGCCCTGACGGCCTGGCGCAGGCATTTACCATAGGTAAAAGATTCATAGGAAAGGATAATGTATGTTTAATCCTTGGAGATAATATCTTTTATGGCAACAATCTTGATACCATACTAAAGAATGCAGTAAAACTGGATAAGGGGGGCCTTATATTCGGTTATCTGGTTAAAGACCCTGAGAGGTATGGCGTTGTGGAGTTTGATAAGGATAGAAATGTTGTAGGCATTGAGGAAAAACCGGCAAAACCCAAGTCCAGATATGCTGTGCCGGGCCTCTACATGTATGACAACAGCGTGATAGAGATAGCGGAAAACCTTAAGCCCTCTCCGCGAGGCGAGTATGAGATAACCGATGTAAACCTTGAATATTTAAGGCGCGGTCAGCTCAGGGTGGAGCTATTGGGCAAGGGGTTTGCCTGGCTTGATACAGGCACACATGAGGCGCTTCAGCAGGCATCCAATTATGTTGAGACCATACAGGAGAGGCAGGGCATCAAGATATCCTGTATTGAAGAGATTGCCTACCAGCTTGGTTATATAAACGATAAACAGCTCAAAGAGCTGGCAAATGAATACAGAAATAATGAGTATGGAAGATATCTTATGTCCATAATAGACGGAGAGCCTTCATAATGCCGGTATCATTTATTAAGACAGACCTTCCCGGCACAGTTATCATAGAGCCGGCAGTATTCAATGATGCGAGGGGCTTTTTTCTGGAGACATACCATTTTAACAGCTACGCTGAAAACGGCATTGCTCTTCCATTTGTGCAGGATAACCATTCACACTCAGTTAAAGGCGCCCTGCGGGGGCTCCACTACCAGCTTAAACACCCTCAGGGCAAACTCATTTATGTTATAAAGGGCGAGATTTTTGATGTGGCAGTGGATATAAGAAAGGGGTCACCCTCTTTTGGAAAATATACAGCGGCACTTCTTTCTGATAAAAATAAGAGACAATTCTATATACCGCCAGGGTTTGCACACGGCTTCTGCGTTACAAGTGAAGAGGCGGATGTCACATATAAATGCACAGACCTTTATACGCCCGGTGATGAATATGGCATTGCCTGGAATGCCCCGGATATAGGCATAAACTGGCCGATAGAAAACCCCCTCTTATCAGATAAGGACAGCAGGTACCTCCCGCTTAAGGATACACCACAAGCCCAATTACCTGAGTACACAGGCACCAAATAATAGCCTTGCTATTAATGGGCGCTGTTGTTTTTTTAAGTATTAATTACCTTCCATTATCTGTCCACAATGTCCACAGAGCCTCCAACCTGTCCGCCTGTTTTCAGCCCCCAACCCCTACCTCTTTAACATATCAATCAGGTCGCTGGAGCACTGGAACCTTATGCCGTTTTCAGTCAGGATCTCCTCTGTCACAGCATCCATTTCAGCCTTTCTGAAGATCATGGTCTCTACAAAATTACCTTCAAAGTTGATCTCTATATAGTCTTTTGCGTTTTGTATAACCTCTACCAGGTGCCTTATATTCTTTATCTTAATGCCATTAATATCTTTTATAACCTGTGCAAGCGGATCACCGTATCCCTTTGTTATCCGGTGGGTAAACATCCTTGATGATATGATAATAAGCTGTTCCTGCTCCTCTGTTGCGGTGTCATTGAGTCTTGTGATCAGGGGACTTGAACTCCTTAAAAGATTGCCCAGCCACTCTCTCTGAAGATACCTTAAAAAATCATTTGTAGCGGGTGAAAAGACCAGAGGCCCGTATATGAAGTAGCTTGGATACCCATCCTTTAAATCCGGTACAAGGGAATTCTTTTCTCTTAAAAGGGGCATATCAATCTTAATCTCTTTACCATCACGTAAAACAGTCAGGCTGATATGGCCCTTCTTTTCCAGGTGCTGGATCAGATAGGCAAAATGGAGACGCATGCCATCCTTTGTTATTATCTTTCCATCATTATCAATCTTCTCTTCGCCTATTTTTGTGATAATATCCCATTTCTTTAGTAAACTTTTATTATCATCATTATAGGGAGTTGTAACCATCATGCCTGTCTGGTTTTTATCGAGTTTAAGCTTTTCCCTAAGCGCATCATTTTCAAGGGTCTGAAGCTGGTCAAACATCATGGGTTTGCCATCATATCTGCCATCCTCCATATCCTTTAAAAAGAGATTCACCTCCTCAACAGGTATAATATACCCGATATTATCCGCCTGCCTGATCCCGCTGAAGACAATACCTATTATCTTATTATCGGATATGGCCGGGCCCCCGCTGTTGCCGGGATTAAGGGCTGCGTCAACCTGTATCCTTAATCCTGCAGTGTTATAGTAATAGGGGCTGAACTCTATCCTTGAGATGATGCCCCCGGTAACAGAGATGCCTGTCCCTCCCATTGGATATCCGTATGCATTTACCTTCTGGCCTGTCTTTGGAACTATTTCAGATAAGGGTAATGGCGGGTGGTCACTGAAAAATGAGCCATCATCCACTTCAAGCAGGGCAAGATCAATACCGGGTGCAATGCCTGTCACCTTTGCAGGTATCTTGTCAGCAGACTGGTATGGCTGGACATAGAGCTGACTTGCATACATTACAACATGGGCATTTGTGAGTATCCTGTTTCCGGCAATTATAACCCCTGTGCCTGATATCTCATTTGCCGGCATTTTGGACCAGGGGTTGAAGACATCCGGCCTTCTCTGATTTGTAATTATCTGCACAACCGACTTTTCTATCTCCTGCTCAGCAAAGAGAGGATAGCTCATTGTGCTTAAAGCAGTAACTGCAAGTATTAATATCTTACAGGCATAGCCCCTAATGGAATTATAACGCATCTGTTTTCAGTGCCTCCGCAATTTATAGTCTGTTTTCTAAAACATCGGGCTGTTATTCTCTGATCTTTCCGGCATCGCCTGACACACATCCCAGTGCTCTACCAGCCTCTCATTTTCAACCCTGAAGATATCCACAATGGCATATCCTGGTTCATCCCGCTCAGGCTGAAAATGGTAATGGATGGCAACAAGATCATTTTCCGCCAGTATCCTTTTAAGGTGATACCCGGGTTTCGGGTGGATTTCCCAGAAATCCTGAAAAAATTTTATAAGGGCCTCCTTGCCATGGCCTGCGCCGGGGTTATGCTGCCTGTATGAAGGGCCGAGCAGTTCATCAAGCACCTTTATATCATGGCCTATCATAAACTCATTAAAGAATCGCATTACAAGCTTCTTGTTATACTCAATCGACATATTCGCCTCCAATTGGTAATAATTTTTATTGATTAACCGAAAACACTTGCAGAAAATTACCTGATGTTCATCCAGAACCTTTTTATTACAGGATGGAACTATCAGAATCCGGCAAATTTTTAATGTACAGGCCTTAAGCTGATGGCTGAAAGCTGAAAGCTCAAAGCTCAAAGCTGATTTTTATTCAGAGAATATGTAAATAAAGAATATTATTCAAGTTATTTTCAGTCAGACCGATAATAAATTAAGCAGATTATCACCTGATTTATGGTAATTAATGGAAATAATCCTCACTCATAAGAATGCAGACTTTGATGCCATCGCCTCTTCCATTGCCGCATCAAGGGTCTATCCGGGTGCAATGCCATATCTTCCGGCAAGCATCAACCCCAATGTAAAAAACTTCCTCTCCATGCATAAATACAAACTTAAGTTTCAGATATCAGGAGAGCCTCAGGGTCAGGATGAAGTAAAAAGGGTCATAATAGTGGATGCCAACAAATGGGAAAGGATTGAAAATTCAGGGCGCTATTCCTCCATTTCGGCTGCATTTCATGTGTGGGATCACCACCCCGGTGAATCAGATATCAATGCTGAATGGAGCTGCATACAGGATTGCGGTTCTGCAACAAGTCTCCTGGTGATGAAAATCATAAAAACGGGGCTCCCTGTTTCGGTGATAGAGGCGACCCTGTTCCTGGCGGGCATTTATGAGGATACCGGGAATCTCTCATTTCCGGGAAGCAGGGGCATAGATGCCAGGGCAGTGGCCTTTCTCCTGGATAATGGCGCTGACCTTGACATTGTGAACAGCTATCTCAAACCGAAGTATGGCAATATCCAGAAACAGCTCCTTTTCAGGATGGTTGAAAAGGGCAATACAGAAGAGATAAACGGCAACAGGGTAAGCATTATTTTTACTGAGGTCAGCGGCCATACCCCCGGTCTTTCACTTATTGTAGATATATACCACAGGATAATGGGCGCGGATGCGGTCTTTGGGGTATTTATTGACACAAGAAGAAACCAGAGCGCAATCATTGGCAGAAGCGCTGTGGATAATATAGATATCGGTTTTATTATAAGCCAAGCCGGTATTGGAGGAGGACGCCCAAGGGCCGGTTCAGGGGTTATAAAATCGGTTGACCGGGGGTATATCAGAGAGATGATAATAGATATCATGAAGACAAAACAGCCATCATCACCCAAGATAGGCGATCTTATGTCCTTTCCTGTGATTACAGTCCCTGAAACGGCAACCATGAAGGAGGTGGCCATGCTATTTCGTGAAAAGGGGTGCACCGGTGTCCCTGTTACAAGGGATAACTCAATTGTTGGCATTATTTCACGAAGCGACTTCAAAAAGATAAAGGATACAAAACTCATGGAGGCGCCGGTAAAGGTATTTATGTCAGACAGGGTAATAAACATTGACCTTAACAGCACTGTATCGAGCGCAACCCGTCTTATGGTAAAACATGATATAGGCAGGCTGCCAGTTATGAAGGAAAATAAGCTTGTGGGAATAATTACCCGCACCGATGCAATGAGGTATTTTTACGACCTGCTCCCTGAGTAGGGTACATCCGGGAACAGGCCATTTCCGGATGCAGCTATTAGCTTTAAGCTTTGAGCTTTGAGCTTTCAGCCGAGAAATCAAATCATATTTCTATCTTTTAAGTATGGTCAATTAAAATATAACCTGCTATATTGCCCATCGCATTTTCAGCAAAGACCATACAAAACACAATACTGGAGGTAAAAGATGCTTAAGACTATGAAGGCGCCGGGCATATATATTCAGGGTTACAATGTTATTGACGAATTTGCCGCACATGTCACACGACTGGGGAAAAGGCCCTTTATAATAGGGGGCAAAACCGCCCTTTCACGTGTTGAAAAGAGGATGCTTCCAGGCATTAATATCTATGATCTTGACTGCAATTTTACAGCTTTTACAGGGAGGGGCACAAAAAAGGATGCCCTTGACCTCTCTTCAAGGGCGCTTTCTCACAAGGCAGATGTTATTGTAGGGGTGGGGGGAGGCCTTGCGATTGATACCGCCAAGGCTGTTTCTCACCGGACAGACCTTCCACTCATTATTATTCCAACAGTGGCATCAACCGATGCCCCATGCAGCTCTGTTGCATTGCTCTATACCTGGGATCATATTATAGATGAGATAATTCATCTAAAAAGGAACCCTGATATTGTAATTGTCGATACTCGTATCATATCCGAAGCGCCTGTGCGTTTTTTTGTTGCAGGTATGGGTGATGCCCTTTCAACATGGTTTGAGGCCAGTACATGTGAAATGACAGGGGCAAAAAATCTTGCAGATGCCAGACCTACCCTTGCAGGAAATGCCATTGCCAGACTCACATATGAGACCATTTTGCAGTATGGTGAAGCTGCAAAAATGGCGGTTGACCTCAAGACAGTAACACCCGCAGTAGAAATGGTTATAGAGGCAAACTGCTATCTAAGCTCATTAGGGTTTGAAAACTGCGGGCTCGGCGCTGCCCACTCCTTTGGCATAGGGGTAGGTTCACTCAAGGGTACAGAGGATTGCCTTCACGGCGAACTGGTCAGTTTCGGTGTAATAGCAAACCTTCTGATAGAGAATTATCCATTTGATCAAATAGAAAAGGTATTAAAATTCTGTATTGCAGTGGGTCTCCCTGTCACACTCAAAGAGCTTGGGGTGGATGACCTTTCAAAGGAGAATATCCAGTACGCAGGAAAGGGCTGTTTTGGTCCAGGCTCAAACCTGAAAAACCTCTCTTTCGATGTTACCGAGGAACTCGCCACCGATATAATACTCGCTGCAGACGAGATCGGAAGAGCACACGTCTGAACTCCAGTCACGAGATTCCATC